>QEUW01000230.1 GCA_003577005.1 Chloroflexota bacterium
ATGTCACAAACGCAACTGGCCGTAGAGCCGGTCCAGAAAGCGCGACGGGGACTCCTCCTCTATTTCGCCGTCCTGATTCCCATCACGGCCCTCTTGGAAGGAATCATGATCCTGAGAGGTCAATTTGAGCCGTGGGTGATCTTGCTCATGTTCACGCCGACTCTGGCGTCGGTCATCGCGCGTCTAACCTTGCGTGAGGGCTTCGGGGATGTGTCGTTCCGTGTGGGCGGGCGGCGCGGCGTGCAGGCAATCTTGCTGGCGCTGATCTTGCCCGTGATCGTGGGCGTGATCGCCTATGGTGTCGCCTGGTCCGTTGGCCTGGCCGAATTTACGCCACCTGACTCATCAACCTTCCCCGCAGTCACGAATCCGCTGGCGCGTCTTGGATTACAGTTCGTCTCTGTGTTGAATATTGGCTTTCTGTTCGCCCTGGTGTTGGCGGCGGGGGAAGAGATCGGCTGGCGCGGCTACATGTTGACACGGTTGATCGATGCGCGTATCCCGCAGCCCGTGCTGGTCAGTGGGTTGATCTGGGGGGTGTGGCATCTCCCGTTGATCCTCAGCGGACTCTACGCCGCCGGCCCCAATCCGCTCCTGTCCGCCCTCTGGTTTTTGATAGCGATCACGGTAAGTTCCTTTCTGTATGCCAAGCTGCGACTCGCCACCGGTAGCATCTGGCCGGTGATCATGTTACACGGAGCCTGGAACAGCACCATCCAAAGCGTCTTTGATGGTTCGACCAGCGGTGAGCGTGCGACATTCTGGGTCGGTGAGTCGGGCATTCTGGTCATGCTGACAATCATCATCGTGGTGGTGCTGCTGACACGGGTTTGGCGTCCGGCGGCTGAGACCTCGGCGAGGAAATTGGCATGAAGACAAGGAAGGTTATTTTGCAGAACGCAGACTACGAATATCGCGGTGCGATGGCGCAATTTAGCGGCCCTATGATCACCGGCGAGTGGCAACAGGAGGTGACCCGGCCGGGAGACGGAGCGATTGTGCGCCGCTGGTCGCGCTCCACGATTGATCGGGTGAAGCAGTTGGAACACACCGAAGACCGCTATGACGTGCTTGTCAACGGTGAGGTCGTGGCCAGTGAGTCACTCTCACGCTCGCCGGCGACGCGCATTTACACGCAAGACCAACTGGTCAAGTTATATGAAAGTGCCGGCTTCACGAACATTCGCGTGACTAGCGGGTTCACCCTTCAACCCGCCACGGCGACAGACGCGGTATTTACAGGTTTGGGCACAAAATTCTAAGGAGGAAACACAATGTCCATCAAACAACAATTGCTCGCACTGGCCCTGCTCACAGCATTCCTGTTGTCACTGACCGCTTGCCAGCCAATCCAGCCCTTGCACACTGTGACACCTGCGGCAACAGACATAGCCGCACCAGACCTAGTCAGCGAAATCCTGTGGGACACGTGGGGCGTTCCCCACATCTTTGTCCAAGAGCCGGCAAGCGCCTTCTATGCCTTGGGCTGGGCGCAGACCCAAAGTCGCGGCGAACTGCTCCTGCGTCTCTATGCCCAGGCCCGCGGGCGGGCGGGCGAGTTCTTTGGTGAGGAGTGGCGCCAAAGTGATCAGACGACCCGTTTACTGGGCATTCCTATGTTGGGGGAAGCGTGGTATCAGCAGCAACCGGCGGACTTTCAGCGCAATCTTGACGCCTTTGCTCGTGGGATTAACGACTACGCTGCGCAACACCCTGATCAGATCTCCACCGCAGCCCAGGCCGTGCTGCCGGTGAACGGCGCTGATGTCGTGGCCCATATGACACGGGTGCTGGCTCTGTGGGTCAGCAGAAATGGCTGCAGGGAGGTGACGGCTGGGTTGTACTCGAATGAGGGACCACCCGCTTCCAACGGTTGGGCGCTGGGCCCCGCCTACACCACCAGCGGCAATGCCATGCTCCTGGCCACTCCTCATGCGCCCTGGTTTGGCTTCGCGACCCTTTACGAAGCGCACATCAATTTGCCGACGGCTAACATCTACGGCGCTACCTTTGTCGGCTTTCCTGTGCTGCTGATTGCCTTTAACGACCATCTGGGCTGGACCAGTACGGCCAACACCCTTGACGGCTGTGACACTTACCTGCTCACCGCCGCCGGCGCCACACCGGATGCAGGCTACCTGCTCGACGGCAACGTACACGCCTTTGACATATTCACGCAGACCTTAACGATCAAGGGCGCGGATGGTCAGATGACCACTGAACCTTTTGCCATCCGCCGCACCGTGCATGGGCCGGTGACCGAGGTTAACGGGCAAACAATCGCCGTGCGTATAGCCATGTTGGAACAGTTGCCCATTCCTGGCGTTGCGCAGCAGTGGTGGGATATAGCCAACGCGCAGAATTTAGACGAATTTGAGCACATTCTGGCCCGCTTACAGTTGCCTATGTTTACTGTGATTTATGCCGATGCAGATGGGCAGATCATGGCGGTCTCTAACGGCATTGTGCCGGTACGACCACGAGGAGATGCTGCCTTTTGGATGCAGCCGGTGCCCGGTGACGAGACCGATCTCATCTGGATGGAGGTGCATGACTATGCGGCGCTGCCCAAGGTATTGAATCCCGCGCGCGGCTGGGTACAAAATTCTAATTCGGCCCCCTGGTACATGGCCCAACCCTTTTTGGATCCTGACCAGTTCCCAGCGTACATGGCCCCACGCACCATGTTAACGCGCGAACAGCGTGGCCTGCAGATGTTGACAGCTCACGCCCAGATGAGCATGGCTGATGTCATTGCGGCCAAAGATTCAACCGATTCACTGGTGGCAGAACAGGTGTTGGATGATCTCGTGGCGGCTGCACGCGCCAGTGCGGATGAACGCGTACAGGCGGCGGCGCCGGTGCTGGCCGCCTGGGACCGCACCTTCGATGCGGATAGCCGGGGTGGCTTGCTCTTCAACCTCTGGTATCAAAATTGGATGCAGCAAACGCTTAGCCAATGGATGGCGGCCAATCCTGGTCAATCCATCTCCGACGAGATTTATGTCAGCGACCTCTTCTATGCCACACCGTGGGACCCCCAGGCGCCACTGACAACACCCCGCGGTCTGGCCGATCCAGAACTCGCCACAGCCGCGTTGCGCGGTGCGGTGGAGCAACTGCAACAACAGGGCATGGCGCTGGATACACCTTGGGGCGAGGTGGCGCGCTTGCGGCATGGCGGGTATGACTTCCCAGGTAACGGCAACGCTGGCTCGCTGGGTGTCTTTCAGGTGATCGAGTATATGCCGGCGCCCGATGGACGGCTGCAATCCATTTTTGGTGACACCTTTGTTGCCGTGGTTGAATTCTCGGACCCCGTGCAAGCGCAGGTGTTGATGACCTATGGCAACGCCACCGATCCCACTGCGCCGGGTGTGCGTGAGCAACTGGCGCTCGCGGCCGCAAAACAGTTGCGCCCTGCTCTGCGCACCCGCGCCGAGATCGAAGCCAACCTGGCCATGCGCGAAGAGCTGAATCGGTCATCAGCTACGCCAAACTAATAGATGAATCAAATAGACATGGTTGCAGGTTGCAACTCGCAACCTGCAACCATGTCTATTTGTGCCGCTTTTATCTGTTTTATCTATAAGGCGATTGCAAAGCAATCAATATCCGCCTTCGACAGGCTCAGGCTATGGCTGAATAGTTACTACATGGGACAACTATCATGAAAACCCTGATTCGGAGCGAAGAACTAATGCTGGCGCTCTTGTCCTTCTATCTCTTTCTGACACTGGGCTATGCCTGGTGGTGGTTCCTCGTTCTATTTCTGGCGCCCGACCTCAGTATGCTCGGCTATCTTCGAGGACTCAAAGTGGGCGCCTGGACCTATAACCTGGCCCACCATAAGGGGATAGCCGTCGTGCTCTTTCTGCTCGGCAGCTATACGCAGATGCAATGGCTACAGGCTGCGGGGTTGGTTCTCTTTGGCCATTCCAGTTTTGACCGCATGTTGGGGTATGGCTTGAAATACACCGATTCCTTCCATCGTACCCATTTGGGCAGGATTGGGCGCACGACGCCGGATGGCACATGATTGGAACGCCAACCAATACAATGTTCAGTCGTCTGGCTTGATCGAGATCAAGCGAACTCTCTTTTTCTCTGCCACCCGGCGATAGATGACGATGTGACCGGCGGTTAGCCAGTAAAACAGGTTTGGCTCTACTTCCATTGCGCCAATATCTGGTAATCCCTCAGTCAGTTTGAGCGTTTCGATTGCATCAATCAACTCATCGCTGAGTCCGGCGTTGTCCACGATGAAAGCATCAACCTCTGGGCTTGATTCGATCTCCCAGTCATCCATTTGCTCTCATCCTGGCTCTGGTCTGTTCCCACGGGATCCAGGTATTGGCCTGGTCTGTCCTGGCTTCAATTTGCCTGGCTTCGTGCAAGGCTTCCAGCATCTTGAGACGGGCTTCCAGTTCGTTCCAGTGTTTGATCGAAACAAGCACCGCACGCGCCTTGCTGCGTTGGGCAAGGATCACAGGCTCTTTGTCGGCCATAGCTAAGATAGCTTGTTGCTTGTGAGCCATATCGCTGACCGGTACGATGGGTGGCACTCTCATACTAGCCTCCTACTTTATATTTGTATACTAGTTGTTTACTAAGTCTACTACCATCGACAAAAATCTGTCAAGCGGCATTGGGCTTGTTGTAGGGCAGATAGCTATAGCTAAACTCGGCATTGGCGCCCAGATCCCACCGTCCGTGGTTGAGCACATCCGGCGGCTCATACGACGCAAAATCCACCCGGCGATGCAACTTTCGTTGGATGACGCTCCACCCGGTTGAGAGCTATTCTTTTGACGGTTATGGCTACCCCCACCAAGCGTATCTGTTTGAATCGACTCAAGACAACAGGAGAACCTTATGAACGCTGTAGCTGCATTCTCGAAACGCAACCCAATGGTCAGGTTTCTCATCCTGACCGTTGCCGTCACCTTTTTGTTGTTCACACGCTGGGAGTACACGAATGGCGAGCGGATGCCCGTGTCTTCCGCGGCACCGCTGGCTGGCCCGGCTGAGCCACCAGCGCCGCTCCAGGTCACCGGCGCCGCCCTTGATGTCCACACGCACATTGCGAGCCAGGCGCTGACGGATATGTTCAGCGGTGGTGGTGTTCCGGCCGCCGGCGCCGACGATCTGGTCGCCCGGCTGGATGAGGGCAATGTCGAGCGGGCCATCATCCTATCTGCCGCGTACTTTGGTTTCCCCGATGACTCGAATGTCATCCCAGAGAACGACTATGTCGCCGCCGAAGTCGCCAAATATCCCGACCGGTTGATTGGCTTCTGTGGCATTAACCCGTTGTATAACAGTGCGCTCGACGAGCTTGACCGCTGCCTGAATCTCCCCGGCATGATTGGCGTCAAACTGCATTTGGAGGGTTCCGGGGTTGATATGGCGAACACACGCCATGTCCGGCGGCTGACCGCCCTCTTTGACCGGATTGCCGAACTGGATGCGCCGGTGCTGGTACACGTCGCCGATCCGGGCGGGCTGCCGCTCGCCGGTCGCGCCTTCGCCAACCTGGCGGCGATCCTCAATGAGCACCCCACGGTGCGGGTCGCCCACGCCCACTGTGCCGGCAATACCGACGATGACACGATTGAAAGCTGGCTCCGGCTGCGCAATTCCGGGTACAACCCGGAGACATCGTTTGTCGATATCAGCGCCTGCCTCGCCTTCCACGTTGACGCACCGCTGGCCCAACGGGAACTGATGGTCTGGCGCTTCCGCAAGTGGGGCATTGAAAACGTGCTTTTCGGCAGCGACTACTTCGTCTTTGACGGCGAAACCCCGGCTGAAACCCTCGACATCTTGAGCCAGTACCCCTTCACCCAAGAGGAGATCGACACCATTCTGACCAACGATGGCTCAGCCTGGTTAGGCCAGTAGCCGGCACGCGAGCACCTGCGCGGGCCAGGGAAAAGTCCGGCGCAAGAACCGCGGATCGATAGGGCGCGGATCGGTTCGGTCGCCCCAGAGACAATCCGCGGTTCTTGCGCCGCCAGCTCAATATCCATGTGGGAGCCTATCCAGAGGTAGGAAAGACTAAAATGAGCGCCATCGAAACAACCAGAACAAGGTATAGAGCATCACCAAGTCAGCCGCAACGCAATCGCTGGCTGGTTTGGAGCACACGCCTACTGCTCGGCTTGTTAGTTTCCCTGATGGTCCTCGCCGGTATTGGCGGGACGTATCAGGCCATTGCCACGGCGCGTGATGAGCGGGCTTTCCCGCCGCCGGGCAAGCTCGTGGATGTCGGTGGCTACCGGTTGCATATCCACTGTACGGGTCAAGCGTTGGCTGATAATCCTACGGTGATCTTGCTGGATGGGCTGCCGAGCATGTCGGCGATCTGGGCTAACGTGCAGCCGGATGTCGCCCAGATCACGCGCGTCTGTGCCTATGATCGGGCCGGCGGTGGCTGGAGTGACCCCGGCCCCAAACCCCGTGACGCCCAGCAGATTGCCGGTGAACTCCACACGCTTCTCGCCCAGGCGGAAATTGCCGGCCCGTACGTGCTGGTGGGGCACTCGTTTGGTGGCCTCTATGCCCGTATGTACGCCGGCCTCTACACCGGCAAACTGGTGAAGCAGGCGACATTACGGCGGGCCTTCAAGCCCTATACACTCAGGAACGGCCAATCCACCGGCTATGGCTACGGGTGGGTCATCGGTAACTACGAAGGGCATCCTATTGCCGAGCACAACGGCGGGATCAATGGCTTTCACACCCAGGTGATGCGCCTGCCGGCGGACAAAGTCTACGCCGCTATCCTGACCAACATGGACAACCCGCCGGTTGACCCGGGCGATCTGGCTTTCACCATCGTGGCGATGGTGATCGGCAAACCCTATCAAGACCCGACTGCGATCACGCTGCCGGTGTCCACCCTTGCCGCCTATGAAGGTGTCTATCTGTTCAACGGGCAGCCTACTGTTGTCATCCGTCGCGAAGGTGGTCATCTCACCATGCAGATGGGCGGCCCGGCAACTGTGCTCAGACCTTTCTCGGCTAACGAGTTTTTTGCCGCAGGTATACCGCTGCGTATCAAGTTTGCCAAAAACAACACGGGCGAGGTGAATGAACTGAAGTTCTAGCTGGCGATTGACAAACATCGGCGGGTACGGCCAAATCAACGGATCGCTTGGGCTAACTGGCCTTCGGCCAGCGCCATATTTACTTGGTAGTGATGGGAGATAATCTCACGCCGCTCCAGAGCAGACTGAGTTGAATGATCAAACTCACTATTCAGGCTTTTTTTACCATCACTCTGGGCGTACAAGTTTGACATCAAAATCGTCCAACATTATCTGATAAGACTCCCAGACTAGGGGTGTGAGATAATCTCACGTTACTACCAAATCTGTACTGCCTGACATTTCTGAATTGAACCGGCCAATTGACAATCTCTCCTCGCGCTCCACAATCAACCCCGAAATCCAACTTTCGATAGATGACGCTCCACCCGGTTGATGGCTATGCTATTGACCGCGACGTAGCATGAGCCGGTTGCGCCCGGTCTCGATTAAGGGGAAATAGACAATGACGGCTCATACGCAACCCACTCACCCATTCACGCCGACCACACTCGTCAGACGCTATCCGCTCACCAGCTTTTTTGCCGCCTCTATTGGCATTGACTGGTTAATTTCGCTGTTAGCGATTTGGGATGCGACGCTCTTTATCCCGATTGCGCTGGCGATGAGCTATGTCCCGGCGCTAGTGGCCTGGCTTGTCTTGCGCATGACCGGCTCGCAGGAGGAACGGCGAGCCTTTTGGCAGCGGCTGCGCACCTGGCGCGTGGGTCTACGCTGGTATCTGGTGGCGCTGCTGATCACGCCTGCCATTCACCTGGCCGCCCTCGGCATCGGGGTGCTCTTCTTTGACGGGGAATTCCCTGTCCACTGGCAACGTTTCCCCCTCATGCTGGCGATCTTGCCCGTCAACCTGGGGGAAGAGATCGCCTGGCGCGGCTTTGCCCTGCCCCGGCTACAAAATCGTTTCAACGGGTTGGCTGCTTCGCTCATTCTCGGCGCGCTGTGGGCCGCGCTACACTTTGTGATCTGGACCATCGGCAACCCGAACCCGCTGCCGGCGATCCTGTTGGCCACCGCGTGGGTTTTGAGCCTGTCGGTGATCATCACCTGGCTCTTCAACCGGACCCGCGGCAGTATACCGCTGGCGACGATCCTGCACGCGGCGACGGACACGATGTTTATCGTGGTCTCGCCGTTGGCCGAGACCGGTATCTATCACACGGCGTGGGCACTGGTCTTGGCATTGACGGCGCTGGTGGCATTGGTCTTGGTGCTGATAACGGGCGTGAACCTTGGCCACAAAAAGCGTTTATGATGTTGCCCCCCTCAACCGGCTTATGATGGACAAATATCAACCGCTCAATTTACCTTTGGACGAATGCCGCTGCGCCTGGTTGAGGGCTAGAATGTGGCCGAGCAGTGGAAATACGATTCTACCACATCAGGAGACGGAGATGCGTTGGCTTTTGAGTATCGTTGTTGGGTTTCTCGCCCTGGTCGGGGTCGGAGCTTCTGTCTTTCATTACCTCGTGGAGCCGTACAACCCGGGTTTCCTGCACTATCCGGTGATTACGGCCTTGCATGTGATTCTGGGAGGTGTCTATCTGGCGTTGGCGCCGTTTCAGTTTGTCAAGCGGATCCGCACGCGCTGGCTTAGCTATCATCGCTGGGCTGGCCGGGCGTTGGTGACGATTGGGCTGGTGGTGGGAGTCACTGCGTTATTCATGGGGTTTGTGTTTCCCGCAGCCGGTTGGATCGAGAGCGTGGTGATCGGTGTATTTGGCACACTGTTTCTGGTCGCGCTTGTGCTGGGATTCGTCCACGTGCGCGCCGGGCGCATTGGGCTGCACCGCGAGTGGATGCTCCGCGCCTTTGCAGTTGGACTCGCTATCGCTACCACGCGCCTGGTCGCGATCCCCGCCATCATCATCTTGGGCGAGGATGTAGATGGTATCCTGCTCGTTCTCCTGCCGTTTGCAGTGGCATTCATCCTGCACGGCTTGCTGGCGGAGCTTTGGATCCACCGCACCCGCCGCCACAGCAAGCATCCGATCAGGGCAGCCAGGTCCACCTGGCGCTCATTGCCCGTCAGACCCGGTTGAGCGCGGGTGAGGCAGCGGGTGAGGCAAAGGTTCGGCGTTGGAAGGTCGCTGTCTCAACTGGTCCGACGTAGCTACCGTGGCTGGGTGAGCCATCTCACTCATTCGCCGCCACGAGGAGAGAACAATGAACACCCTCATACCAGCAAACACGCACCCGTCATTTTGTCGAGGTGCGCCGCGTAACAATCGTCTCCTCACCTGGCTCAAACGGGGCGTGATGGGCTTGGCCGGCGCATTGGTTGGGCTTGCCGTGCTGGGGGCAACGTATCAGGTCATCGCAACCGCACGTGACAAACAAAACTATCCGCCGCCCGGCCAACTGATAGACGTGGGCGCGGGCGCCCTCCAGGTGCAGTTGCACCTCTTTTGCCAGGGTGAGGGCAGCCCCACGGTCATCCTGGAGCATGGCGGCGGGGGGAGCGCGCTGGGCTGGTTCCTAGTGCAGCCGGAAGTCGCCCGGAGCACACGGGTCTGCGCTTATGACCGGGCAGGGCTGGGCTGGAGCGATCCCGGCCCGGCGCCGCGCAGCGGGCAACAGATTGCCGTAGAGTTGCACACGCTGCTGCACAATGCCGACATCCCCGGTCCCTACGTGCTGGCTGGCTGGTCTTACGGTGGCTTGTTTGTCCGCGCCTATGCCGCACAATACCCCGAAGAGGTGGCCGGCCTGGTGCTGCTCGACGCCACCCACCCCGATGTGTGGGTACGCACCCCGCAAGGGCAGGCGCAGTATCAACGTGATTCACGGCTGTACACGGGGATACGGCTCCTGGCTCGTTTTGGTCTCTGGCGGCTCGTGCCGAACCCGTTCACCACCCCACCTGCCGGCATCTTCGCTCCGCAACAAGCGGCCCAGTGGCAGGCTGTGGGGAGCACGACGAAGTTCTGGGATACAGTCGCAGCGGAGTCACGCGCTATCCTCGATACGATGGCGCACGTACGCCAGGCCGGCAATCTAGGCGACCTGCCGTTGCTGGTCGTCACCGCGGGAAAAAACCAGGGGGCAGACGGCCAGTGGGCGGTCTATCAGGATGAACTCGCTATGCTCTCTTCCAATAGTATCCACACAGTAGTGGCTGGGGCGGGGCACGTCGATCTCTGGATCGACCCCGAATACAGCCGGATGAGCAGCGCCGCGATTCTGCAAGTGGTGACGGCGGTACGGAACGGCGCGCGGTTGGCCCCCAACTCATTGGCGGCAGGTTCATGAGCAACCCAATTGTTTACCAGATACGTATCAAAGACCATCTCGGCGACGAGTGGGCGGAATGGTTCTCCCCACTTGTCATTCACAACGAACCCAGGGGCGACGCCACGCTCACCGGCCCCGTGCGCGACCAGGCCGAACTGATAGGCTTTCTCGTCAAGATTCACAATCTCAACCTGGAACTCGTGGCCGTTCATCGGGTAATGGATTAGAAGCTGCTTGAAAAGGGGAATTGCTGCCTTGGTGCGTTGCACGCAAAGCGTGCGAGGCACCTGAGGGGCTGGCTTCATTGAAAGGTGCAACGCACCTTGCAGGTGTATCGCACCGGCTGTCATCCCACTTTTCAAACAGATTCTTAGGGTGCGTTGCTACCTGACTCACGAACCCAGCGATGTTAGCTGGGAAATGCTCGTAACGCCTCCCTTCTTAGGTAAGCCAGCTTACGTTCTTTTTTATGAAATACTTTATAATAATTATTGTGAGGATTTTCACAAGTGATAGGAGTAAGGTATGAAACGAGCGATCATCATCGGCGTCGGCTTTGGGGGGATCAATGCCGCCCGTGCGCTGGCCGGCCAGGGGCTGGATGTATTGCTCCTTGACCGCAACAACTACCATCTCTTCCAGCCGCTGCTCTACCAGGTGGCGACTGCCGGGCTGGAGCAGGAGGCGATTGCCTTTCCCGTGCGCGCCCTCATTCGCGGGTGGGAGGGGGTACGCTTCCAGCGTACCGAGGTCACCGGCATCGATCTGGCGCAGCGCCGGGTGCAAACGGCAAGCGGCGCCCACGAGTACGACTATCTCATCGTTGCCGCCGGCAGCGAGACCAACTATTTTGGCCTGGATCGAGTCCAACAGGCGGCTTACGATCTGAAACGGCTCAACGACGCGGCTGCATTGCGCAACCATGTCCTCACCCTGTTCGAGCGGGCTGCGCACGAACGCGATGTTGAGAAACGGCAGGCCCTGCTCACTTTTGTC
The DNA here is from genome assembly GCA_003577005.1 of Chloroflexota bacterium. The sequence continues at coordinate 11,343 of QEUW01000230.1, forward strand.
GTCGTGGGCGGCGGCCCAACCGGGGTGGAATTCGCCGGTGCGCTGGCCGAGCTATCGCGCCTGCTGTTGCGCAACGACTTTCCCGAACTGGACGGCGCCCAGGTTCGCATCATCCTGGCCGAAGCGGCGGACAGCCTGTTGCTGGCCATGCCCAAACGCTTGCAGGAGTATGCTCGGCGGCGGCTGGAGCGCATGGGGGTGGAGGTCCTTACTGGCGCTGTGGTCACCGATGCGACAGAGGGTCAGGTGCAGTTGAAAGATGGGCGCACCATTGCGGCCCATACGCTGCTCTGGTCGGCTGGGGTGCGTCCGGCAGGGCTGGCCGCGGCGCTCGATGTGCCCAAGGCGCGCGGCGGGCGGATCATCGTCCAGCCGGACCTGAGCTTGGCCGAGCACCCTGAGGTCTTTGTCATCGGCGACCTGGCCTACCTGGAGCAGGATGGCAAGCCACTGCCCATGATGGCGCCGGTGGCGATCCAGATGGGGCAGTACGCCGGGCAGGCAATTGTGCGTCGGGAGCGTGGAGAGGCCGTGGCGCCGTTCCGCTACTTTGATAAAGGGTCAATGGCGACGATTGGGCGCAGCGCTGCCGTCGCCAACGCCTTTGGCGTCAAGCTATCGGGCTTCCCAGCCTGGGTTGCCTGGCTGGCGCTGCATCTCTACTATCTGATCGGCTTCCGCAACCGGCTGGTGGTGTTGCTCAACTGGGCATACGACTACTTCCTCTTCGAGCGCCAGATCCGGCTGATCACACACGAGCGCAAGGAGAGCGCCCCACCGATTGTGGAACACCGGCCGGCATGACCGGGGAGAAAACAAATAGATCGTCTTCCTGTGCAGGTGCGATACACGGCGCTACCGCCGCAGTTAACCGTGGCGTGCGTCGCACGGGCCACAAACTGGCTGGTCATACAGGAGATCTGACGGCCCGTGCGACGCACGCCACTGCCCAACCACGGTTAAGTGTTGCGCTACCCCTGCGGCGAATCTTTTGATTTTCTCATTGACAGTTTGGCCTGTGGCCAATTTGACTTAAGTGTGTAGATAGGGTATTATCTCTTTTACAAGATGTTGTAAGTTCTTTTACGAGTATGCAGACCGGCCGCTCGGACTTTGCAACCGGGCGGTTTTTGTTGCTATTGTTGGG
>QEUW01000818.1 GCA_003577005.1 Chloroflexota bacterium
TGTCTCCTTGCCCGGGATCGACCGTTGCAAGATTGGGAGCAAGGGTGGCGTAGTTAGAAACTCAGATAAAGGCCTTCAGTTTTTGGCTCATCTGCTCATACAACCGCCAAAACCACAAGGGCTCAAACCCGCCGCCCGCCTGTTCGCTCAGGGCTTGCAGATGGTAGCCCTGGAATCGAAAGGTCTCGATCAACGCCTGCACGACTGCCCCTTGATCCAAACGAGCCGCACAAGGATAGGGATAGGTTTGTTCGAGTTCTTCCAACCACGCCGCCGGTAAGATTTCCGACAGATGCTTGGCGCGCTTGAGGTAGGAAAGGCCGATCCGGCGGTACATCAACTGCAACAGATCATCACGTGCGATGTTCAGTGTCAACATCAGGGCGTGCGGCTCGTGATTGTAAAAACAAGAAGGCACCTCCGCCATCATCACGAGCGCAAAGTTCATGCGCCGCCGCACCACCTCAGGGGAGAGTGGCTCTCGTTCGGGCCAGGTTTCGGCGGGTGGTTTGGAGGCTGCCTGGGCAAAGTGCGGCTCGCCGGGTGGCAAGCGATTGAGTAGGATTTTCCATTCAAACAGTTCAAGATCTTGCAACTGGCTGGTGCGGTAGGCCCACAACTCAAAGATGATCCCTGCGCTCGTGAGTGCTCGTACAAAGGTGTTCTCTAACAACAGATACTCGCCCAGGCCTGCCAACAAAGGCGTGCGGTCTGTTTCCCACAACTGGCCGTAGGCGTCATCGGCAATGCCCATCCGCACATCGACATCGGACGCCGCATTGGCCCGGTCGGCTGCCAGGCTACTCTCCAGCCATACCACATCGACGGCTGAGATCGGTCGCAACGCATCGACCCAGCGTTCCACCAAAGCCAGTTGTGGCCCAGGTATCCCTCGGTCAACCATTGGCAACTCCTTTTGTGGGTAGGATGCAAATGTACAACCATACTGTACTTGAATCATCAGTCAAAATAGCTGTCACGGCGCAAACGGTGGTGCCACTCGAAGGCCAGCGTTACATCCATCGTCAGCGGCGCCGGCAGCGCATCCTGGCTGAAGAACCCTACTTGGTCGATCTCCGCCGTCTTCGGAGCAGGCTCGCCCCCCTCAAGACGACAATAGAACAACAGGCTATAGATGTGCAAGGGCGGACTAAAGCCGTGGCGCAAGCTGTCCACCACGCCAACCAACTGGAGCGGTGTCACCTCGACGCCGGCTTCTTCCAGCGCCTCTTTGTGTGCCACCTCCGAGGGTGCAAGACCCAAGTCTGCCAACCCACCGGGCACAGACCATTCCTGGCGAAAGGTACTATGCACCAACAGCAGTTGGTCTTGCTCATTGAAGACAATTGCCCCCACTCCCACCTTGGGTGTCGGATAGCCCTGGATCCCTGCCTGCACCTGACTGCGCCAGGCTCTCGCTAGTTGGTCAGCGAGCTGCTCATCGAGGTAGGCACGCGCATTTCTGGCTGCAGCCATCTCCGCTGCCAACAGCAGCAGATCACGATAGCGTTCCACGTCGTAAGGACTGGTGGCAAAGGCCAGACCCGTTTGGGCAATGCCAAGTAGCCTGTGGCTCCAGAGCGCTAGCTCCCGGCTGATCTCCACCGGTTCTCCTATCTGATCCGTTCCTGGTCTATGGGGC
>QEUW01000231.1 GCA_003577005.1 Chloroflexota bacterium
GCGTTCTGCCGTCATCTCGAACAATTGATAGATGTTGGTGGGCGCGCGCAGCGGCCGGCCATTGACGGCGAGAATGAAATCGCCCTCGTTGACGTTGACACCCGGCTCGGTGAGCGGCGTGCGCAGTTCGGGCCGCCAATTGAGCCCGCGATAGATACGGGCGATCTGGTAGTAGCCATCCACCACCCGGTAGTCGGCGCCTAGCAGACCAACGGCCAGATCGTCCACCTTCTCCATATCACCGCCGCCCACGTAGGCGTGCCCGACTACGAGTTCGCCCATCATCTCGCCAAAGAGATAGTTCAGGTCATGGCGATGGCCTACGTGGTCGAGAAAGGGACGATAGCGTTCGCAGACCGCCGGCCAGTCGGCGCCGTGCATATTGGGGTCGTAGAAGTAATCACGCTGGATGCGGTACATTTCGTTGAACATCTGCTCCCACTCGGCCCTGGGGTCTACATAGACCTCCATTTTGTCGAGTTTGAGCTTGTCGTGGTCGGGCTTTGGCTTCTCTTTGGTCTCGACAATGGCGTAGGTGTTGCTGGGTCCCCGGTAGAGCAGCTTTTTGCCGTTGTAGCTCACCCAATAATCCTGCACCTTATCCAGAAAGAGTTCGCTCTTGCGCTCTTTCAGGTCAAAATAGCGGAGCGTAGCGCCATTTTGATTGGACGATTCCTCCAGATAGAAGAGCTTGCCGCCATCCGCCGCCTGGAGTGAACGGTAGCGCCGCGCCGGCACCGGCAGGGCAAGGATGCGCTGATCGATCTCCGCCAGGTCGATGCGCACCTTGACCGGTTCAGCCTCTTTTTGCTCGGCCTGCTTTTCTTCCGGTTGCTCCTTACTGTTGCTCTTTTCTGGCTGGCCGTTCTGCTCTGCCCGGCTCTCCTGGCTCTCGCTCTCCTTCTTTTCGTCTTTCTCGTCCTTCTCGCCCTCTTCTTCATCACTTTCGGGGAAGAGCGGAGAGCGTTCCTCTTTGCTCAAGACCACCACATAGAGGCTGTGTTCGACCGGGCGCTCAAACGATGAGAGGTCGAGCCAGCCGGTGTTGAGGCCAAAGTTGGTGCTGGCGGCAAAGAAGAGATACTTGCCGTCGAGACTAAAACAGGCCGAGATCGCATCGCTCATACCGTCGGTGATCTGGTGCGTCTGGCCGGTGGCCAGTTCGTAGAGAAAGACCGCTCGCATGTGGCTATCGAGCCGGCGGGTGTAGGCGATCCACGCGCTGTCGGGTGACCAGACCGGGTCCAGGCTGCGATTGGGGTGGTCGTAGGTGTCGGTGTCCACACGGATCGGCTTGCGCTCCGCCGAATGCAAGTCGATAAAAAAGAGATTGAGCCGCTTGTCGGTAAAGAGGATCTTGCGGCCATCGGGCGACCAACGGGGCGCGTGATAGAAGGTAGCGTCGCCCAGGTCGATCACTTCGGGTTCCTCCAACCCGGCCTGGTCGCGCAAGAACAGCTGGTATTCGCCGCTGGTGTCGGAAAAATAGGCGATCCGTTTGCCGTCGGGCGACCAGGCCGGGTCGCGCTCGTGGGCGGCCGGCGTGCCCGTCAGGTTGCGGATGCTGCCCTTCTTGGCCGGGACGGTGAGGATTTCGCCCCGCGCCTCGAAGACGGCGCGCGCCCCATTGGGTGAGAGGTGGGCGTTGCGGATAAAGGAGGTCGCCTTGCGATAGCGCGCCTGCGTCTGCGGCAGATCGGCGGCGATGCGAATGTCGAGCGCCCGGCTGCTTTCCATCGCCGGGTCAAAGAGATGAATCCGCCCGCCCTGTTCGTAGACAACCACACCGCCCCCCGCTGAAGCGTAGCGAACATCGAAACCCTTGTGGTGGGTGACCTGGCGCACCTCCTTCGACCGGGTGTCATAGGCGAAGAGGTTCATGGTATGGTTGCGGTCGGAGAGAAAGTAAACCGTATCACCAAGCCAGCAGGGATAGGCATCGTTGGTATTATTCGATGGGATCTCTTCGACCTCGTGGGTCTGCTGGTCAAAGATCCAGATGGGGGTGGTCTGCCCGCCGCGATAGCGTTTCCACGTGATGAATGGCTCGCGTATACGTGTATAGGCGATACGCCTCCCATCCGGCGAGTAGACGCCGCGCCAGGCCATGGGCAAGGCCAACGGCTCTGGAAAGCCACCCGCCAGCGGAACGGTAAAGAAGCGGGTATAGCGGGGCGTCACCGCATCGCGCGGCGAGCTAAAGAGGATCTGTTGCCCGTCGGGCGTCCAGTCCTGTACCCAGTCGTGCCCAGGGTGATAGGTGAGTTTGCGCGGCGAGCCACCGTGAACGGGGACGGCATAGACCCAGATGCTCCGTTCCATTGAGCCGGCCGAATAAACGATCCACTCGCCATCGGGCGAAAAGCGGGGTGTAAACTTGACGCCCGGATGGACGGTCAGCCGCCGCGGGTGGCTGCCATCGCGCCCGGCGATCCAGATATCGCCAGCATAGACAAAGGCCACGTGGTCGTTGCTGGCGTGAGGTTGGCGAAGAAGAAGCGTTGGGTTTTGGGTGGTCTGATTCATCATTGCTTTCGATATTGTCGTGATAGGTGGGAGCGGCGATTTTATCGCCTAAGAAATTGTTGCGGTCGCGACCGCAACAATTTCTTAAAGATCATCTCGCTGGTCGGACGCTAATCCGTCCGCTCCAACCACTGTATGAGAAACGCAATCAACGTCTCTGTGTTCGCCTGACCGACCGCCGCCGTTGCATATCCACGCGGGTCGATGCCAACCAACCCATAGCAGGGATGGCCCTGGTACTCATCTTTCATCCAGTTGATGCGTTTCTCTGCCCCGCCGATGTCGTCGCTGGGTTGGCCTTTGAGCATCTCCTCGTTCACCAGCGGCGGGTCGAGGTAGAGCATCGCCGACGTCTCATATTTGGCGGCGTGGTCGCCATCGACGCCAGGAACCTCATTTTCGACCAGCGCCAACACCCGCATGGAGCCACCGGCCTCCTTGTACGCCGCCACCCCAGCATCCAGATATTGGCTCCGGTTCGGATAATGGCCGGAGATAAGAATCGCATGGGTGTAGCCATCGCGCTCAAATCCCTGGAGCAACTGGGTGACAATCTGCGCCATCGGTGAAGCGTCGACCATGTACGAATGCGGCCACTGTGTATGGCCGCCACCCGCTCCAAAGTAGACCGGCGGGTAAACCACACCGCCGGCGCACGCTGCCAACCCCACCAGTTGCTCGTGCGCCTTGATCCCATCCAGCCCCACCGGGTTGTGATAGCCGTGCCACTCGATGGCGCCAAATGGCACATAGATAGCCGCTCGCTGTGCCTTTGCTGCTTCGAGCTGCGCCGGGTGCATCCGTTCCAGGCGAACCTCCTGGACCAGATTGGTCGAATAGATACCCATGTTTGTCCTCGATCTATAGCAGGAAGAGAACCGCGGATTGGCAGAAAGACGCGGATTTACGCTATCGGCGATCCGCGTCTTTCTGCCAATCCGCGGTTCTGCTGGCAGCTTGGTAGATTAACGCCAACACCGACGACCACCCTGGAACCCCCTTACTGGAAACGCGCAATGTCGAGCGCCCCGATATCGACGCTGGGAGATTGACCCAGCGCTAGTTCGGCGGCGATCTTGCCGCTCAGCGGGCCAAGTTGCAGACCTGTGGCGCCGTGCCCGGCAGCGATGACCACGCCTGCCACGGTGGGCGCCCGGCAGAGCACGGGCAGGTTGTCTGGGGTGCGGGGCCGCAGCCCCACGCGGATTTCGGCGATCGCTGCGCCGGCCAGCCCTGGCGCCACGCGCAACGCCTCGCTCAACACTTCGATTACACCGCTGACCGTGGTGTGCGGCGCAAAACCTGCTCCTGTCTCACGTGTGGCGCCCACAACGACGCGCCCGGCTCCTGCACTTCCCGGCCAGGAGACGATGTAATGGCCATGAAACGCGTTGACCACCGGCCAGTCGCCCGTCGCCACGCCGGGCAGATCCAGATGGATGATCTGCCCACGTTGCGGCTCGATGGGAATGGTGAGACCTAGTTGCTCGCCAAACGAGGCCGACCAGGCGCCGCCGGCAATCACCACAGCCCGTGCGTGGATCGGCTCTCCGCCGGCCAGTACACCGCTGACCTGCCCGTGCTCGATGATCAGCCTGTCGACACTGGCGGAGAGCGTCGCCACCCCGCGGCCAAGGGCCGCACGGTTGAGCGCGGCGTTGATCAGGCGGCCATCGACGCGCGCTGCGCACGCATCGTAGAGCGCCGTATGAATCGTGCCCAGGGCTGGAAACCGCTCGCGGGCCGGCGCCGCGCCAACTGGGTGTAGCTCCTCCACCGAAGGGTAGCCCCGCTGTCGCTGGCGGGCCAGGATCAGCCGCTGCGCTTCGGCGAAGGGGGTGATCTCATCCGGGCTGGCGGCGACGAGCAGTAACCCACAGCGGGCATAGCCGGTGTCACCGGCATCCTCTTGTTCCAACTGGGTAATGAGATGCGGATAGTAGTCTACCGCGGCAACGGCAAAATTGAACCAGGCGTCGGCCTCGCGCGAGATCTCCGGCGCCAGGATGCCGGCGCCGGCGTCGGTGGCGCGGCCGGTGTCGTGGCGGTCGATGACCAGCGTCTGCGCTCCGGCCCGAGCCAGATGGTAGGCCGTGGACATGCCGACAATGCCGCCGCCAATGACAATCACATCTGGGTTGGAGGGCATTGCTTGCTCGCTTTCTCCGTCGTCAGCGGGTGGATTTACCGAAATGGTCACTGGAACACATTGTACCGGATGCGGTATGATCACGCAATCAGGGTTGGATGGCAATGATAGACCGCGGATTGGGCGGATCGGTGCAGATAAAAATCTGCACAAATTCGCTGCATCTGTGGTCTACTCGGCCTCGTCTTCTAGTTGGGCCACGATGCGCTGGATGCGCGCCTCCCACGACTCGGTGCTTACTTCGGTCTGGCGCAGGTGCTCGGCGTAGATGGGGAAGGCCAATGGGGTAAGCCGCCGGCACGCTACCTGTACGAGTTTAGCTTCGGCCAGCTTCTCCAGCGTCTGGCGCAGCCGGGTGATGTCGAGTTGTTGGTCGAGCACTTCGCGACGCGCCTGGCGCAGTAATTCATTCTCCGGATCGTAGGTGCTGAAGACATCGTAGAGCACGCTGCTGGAACTCTGAAGCTGGCGCATCGTCTTTTGGCTGCCCGGATAACCAGAAAAGACCAGCCCGGCGATGCGGGCAATATCGCGGAACTGGCGCCGCGCCATTTCAGTCTGGTTGAGACAGTCGAGCACGTCATCGAGCAGCTTCTCGGGTGACAGCGCCGCGCGCCAGGTGGCCTCTTCAAGGTCGAAGGGTGTAGGAGAACGGAGCTCGATCCCGTAATCGGTGGCAAACGCGCCGATCGTGCGCGGCTCGCTGCGGCTGAGCCGGTAGGCAAGCAACGCAGCCAGCCCCTCATGCACCAGCCGCCCGGCCAGCGGGTAGAGAAAGAGATGGTGGCCCTCGCGCGTCCTGGTCTGCTCGATAAGCAACTCGCCCGGAACAGGCAGGCGGGACCAGCGCAGTTGCAACGCCAGCAGCGGGCGGACTGCCTCCATCTCCGGTGTATCGAAAACCCCTGCATCGGCTGCGGCCAGCCGCAAGCGCACGGCGTCGGCCAGTTGCGTCGAAAGCGGGAACCGCCCGCCCATCCAGTGAGGCGTAATACCAGAAGCTCGGCGCGCCTTGCGGACATAGACGGTCATCTCTTTGATCCGCACCAGTTCCAGCGGGCGACCGGCGAAGACAAAGATATCCCCAGGTTTGAGGCGGGAGGCAAAGCTCTCCTCCACAGCGCCCAGCGAAGGCCCGTTTTGAAATTTGACCTTTAACATGCCGTCGCTGGTGATGGCGCCAATCGACATGCGGTGGCGTTTCGCCACCTGGGGCGAACTCACCCCATAGCGCCCACGTTCTTGGCTTACTCTGGCATACTCTTCATAGGCGCGCAACGGTTCGCTGCCAAAGGTGACAAAGTCGAGCGCCCAGCGCCATTCGGGTTCGGTTAGGTTGCGGAAGGCGTAGGTTGTGCGCACCTCGCGCCACAGCTCCTCCTCGCCAAAGCCACCCCCCAGCGCCACCGTCACCAGATGCTGCACCAACACGTCGAGCGGCTTTTCGATGGGCAGGCGCGCCTCGATCTCGCGGCGCTGCAAGGCATCGCGGGCGGCGGCAAACTCGACCAGTTCAAAGGCGTGGGTCGGCACACAGAGCACGCGGCTGACTGCACCAGGCTGATGGCCGCTGCGCCCCGCCCGCTGGAGCAGCCGGGCAATCCCTTTGGGGCTGCCCACCTGGATCACCTGCTCCACGGGCGCAAAGTCCACACCCAGGTCGAGGCTTGACGTGCAGACGACACAGCGCAGCCGGCCATCGCGCAAGCGCGCCTCAACCTCGCGGCGCAGGTCCGGGTCGAGCGAACCGTGATGCAACCCCACCGTCCCCACCAGTTCAAAGGCGTGCTCGCTGACATAATCGATGATCTTCTGAAACCAGATCTCGCACTGCGCCCGCGTGTTGGTGAAGATGAGTGTCGTCGTTGCCCCCTGCACCCGCCGTACCACCTCGGGCAACAATTGTGCGCCCAGGTGTCCTGCCCAGGGAAAACGCTCGATGTCAGCCGGGATCAGCGTGTCGATGCGGATCTCCTTCTCGATCTCGCCGCTGATCAGGATGGACCGCGGATGAGCGCAGGTTGTTTGCCTTTGAATCTGCGCACTCTGCGCACTCTGCGGATCATCTTTGCTCGATCTGCAAGAAGCTTGACTGGACTGAAGCGCCGGATCATCCCCATCAAAAATCTGTGAAATCTGTGGATCATCTCCCCCCAACAGAACGTCGAGCGCCTGGTCGAGATTGCCCAACGTGGCGGAGAGGCCCCAGATGCGGAGACCTAGCGTCCACGTGCGCAGACGGGCGAGGGCGAGTTCGGTCTGCACTCCGCGCTTGGTGCCCAACAGTTCGTGCCATTCATCCACCACGACAGAGCGTAGCGTACGGAACTGCTGACGCGTTTCAGGATAGGAAAGGAGCAGAGAGAGGCTTTCGGGCGTGGTGACAAGTGCGCTGGGCAGGCGCGTACGCTGGCGTTGTTTGACATGCGAGGAGGTGTCACCGGTGCGCAACTCCACCGTCCAGGGCAGGCCCAGTTCCGCCACCGGCGCCCGCAGCGTATTGGCCGTATCGTTCGCTAGCGCCCGCAGCGGCGTGACCCAGAGGACGCGCAGCAGCTCCGGCCCCATCGTCGCCCACCGTTGTGGCTCTGGGTGTTCCATTGCCCACTCGATGAGTGGGCCCAGCCAGGCGGCATACGACTTTCCCATGCCCGTAGGCGCGTGGATCAGACCGCTCTGCCCGGCCAGATAGGCGTTCCACGTTTCAAGCTGGAAGGGAAAGGGGGTCCAGCCTTTGCGCTCAAACCAGGTTTGGATGATCCCGACTGGAGGGGGATTGGGAGATTGGGGAGATTTTGTCGAGATTGGCCTCACCTCCTCAATCTCCAAAATCTCCTCAGTCTCTCCAAATCTCTGCAACTCGCTCATGCCCCCACACCTTCCAGGATCCCCCGCAGGTAGGCCAACGAGTCGGCATCCTCCGGTCGCTTGTCCTTGCGCCAACGGGCGATGCGGGGGAAGCGCAAGGCGATGCCGGATTTGTGGCGAGTCGATGACTGGATGCCTTCAAAGGCCAGTTCCATGACCAGTTCCGGCGTTACCGAGCGAACCGGGCCAAAGCGTTCGTTGGTGTGGCGACGGACAAAGGCATCTACCTCGCGAATTTCTTCATCGGTGAGACCAGAGTAGGCCTTGGCGATTGGCACCAATTCGCCCTCGTGCCAGACGGCAAAGGTGTAATCAGTGTAGAGGCTGGCGCGCTTGCCGCTGCCGCGTTGGGCGTAGATCATCACCGCATCCACCGTATAGGGGTCGATCTTCCACTTCCACCAGTCACCCTTTTTGCGGCCCACCCCGTAGGGAGAAGCGAGTCGTTTGAGCATAAACCCTTCGGCGTTGACCTGGCGCGATTGCTCGCGCAGAGCAGCGGCTTCGGCCCACGAGGTCACCGTCAAGACCGGAGAGGATTGCACAGCCAGCGCCGGGTCGCTCTTGATGGCGGCGACCAGTGCCTCCAATTGCGCCCGACGCTTGTGCAGGGGCCGGTTGCGCCAATCTTCCCCCTGCCATTCGAGCAGGTCATAGGTAATAAAATAGACCGGCGCCTCGCGCAGCAGCTTTGCATTGACCGTTTTGCGACCCAGTCGCCGCTGCAAAATGGCAAAGGGCAACGGCTTGTCATCACGCCAGGCCAGGATCTCGCCGTCGAGCACCGTGCTATCCGGCAGTGCCTGCCCCACCTGCACCAGTTCGGGATAGACATCAGTCACCATCTCTTCGCCGCGCGTCCAGACGATGACATCGCCATGTCGTTTGAGAAGTTGGGCGCGGATGCCGTCCCACTTCCACTCGATCTGCCACTCCCCCACCGGGCCGAGCTTCTCCGGCGGCCCCTCCAGTTGGTAGGCGAGGCAGAAGGGGTAGGGCTGGCTGTGGTCGCCGCTAGCCCGTTCCGCCTGGAGAAGGTGCTCAAAAAAGTCAGCGGCCGGCTCCCAGGCGCCCATGAGCCGGTGCGCCATTACCGCATCGGGCACACCGGCCACACCGGCCAGCGCACGCACGACCAGGGTCCGGCTGACGCCAACGCGGAAGCCGCCGGTAATGAGCTTGTGGTAGACGAAGCGCTGTTGCGCGGTCAATTCGCGCCAGGTCTGGACGATCAACGCCCGCTGGCCTGCCTCGTCCAGACCATCTAGCGGCGCGATTCGTTCGGCAACTATTTGATGGAGGCGGGGAGGTGGGGAGGCGGGAAGGTGGGGAATCGCCTGTTCCAGCAGGAGCGCAAGGGTTTCGGCGCTGTCGCCCACGGCGTGATAGCACTCGTCCACCAGCCAGATGGGCAGACTGGTCTCTTCGGCGGCCCAGTTGCGCAGTTTTGTGCTGGCGATGGCCCGCTGCCGGCGATTGCCCATCAAAAAATAGAGACCCCAGACAGCATCCACAGCCGGTGCCTCGCGGAAATAGCGCTCTAACACCGCCACCTTGTCGTTGGTGCGATTGGTTTCATCCAGTTCGATGAAGAGTTGGGTGAAGCGTTGCATGGCCCAGATAATAGAGATTTTGGGAGACTTGGGGAGATTGAGGGAGATGAGGGTGATCCACCAATACGGAATCTCTCAATCTCTTCAAATCTCCTCAATCTCCCTTGTCGTCCACAGAATCTTCCAATTCAACAGTGGTTTCCCCTCCCCCGGCTTCCCCTTCATAGCGGGTGGGGATGGCCCAGGCGTTGTAGCCTTGTTCCAGCAGATAGCGCACCAGCGCGGCGCTGTAGCCGTGAGTGACGCCAATATTTTCGGCCCCGGTGGCGCGGATAGCGGCGAGCAGCCCCGGCCAGTCGGCGTGGTCGGAGATGACAAAGCCGCGGTCGATGGCGCGCCGGCGCCGAGTGCCGCGGATCGCCATCCAGCCCGAGGCGAAGGCGTGCGATGCGTCGCCAAATTTGCGCAGATAGGTCGGCATCCTCTCTGTCCCTGGCGGTGCGATCAGCAAGGCGCGGCCACGGTGCTCCCTTGCCGCTTCATCACCCGCATAGTCTGCCGTCGGCAGTGCGATGCCGGCCCGCCGATAGGCCGCGTTGAACCGCCGGATCGAGCCGTGAACCAGGATCGGGCCAATGGTTGGGTCGAGGCCGGCCAGCAGGCGCTGCGCCTTGCCCAGGGCGTAGGCGTAAAGAATACTCGTGCGGCCCAGTTCTTGATTGGCCCGCCACCACTCGTTGACCTCGGCAAACAACTCACTTTGTGGTCGCCATTTATAAATGGGCAGCGCAAAGGTCGATTCGGTGATAAAGGTGTGGCAGCGCACCGGCTCGAAAGGGGTGCAGGTGGCGTCGTGTTCGACCTTGTAATCGCCGCTGACCACCCATACCTCGCCCCGGTGTTCGACCCGCACCTGCGCCGAGCCAAGCAGATGCCCGGCCGGGTGGAGCGAGACCCGCACCCCGTTGACCAGCAACGGCTCCCCATATCGGAGCACCCGGATCAGCGGTGGTGCCGCAGTGGGGTCGGTGGGCACGGCGTAATCGACGCGCAGGCGCAGCACACCTTCGCCCTCGGTAGTGGTCAAGTATTTGCGACAGCCGGGGCGGGCGTGGTCCGAGTGGGCGTGGGTGATCACTGCCCGTTCGACCGGCAGCCAGGGGTCGATGTAGAAATCCCCCTCGGCACAATAGAGACCGGCTTCAGTAAGCTGGAGCAGGTTGGCCATGCCTTGCATTGAAGCATGGTTTGCTGCCGGTTACAGGTTGGTTGATCCCATTTTAAGGCAACGAATATTGCAGCAGCCAGGTATAAAGCCGGGGGTTCTCGTATGTCGCCGTCCACGAGTCGTGCGTCGCTTCAGGATAGACAGTGAATCGAACATCGCCGCCGCACGCCTGGAGCGCAGCCACCAGCTTCTCTGAGTTCTCGAGCGGCACCACCGGGTCCTTTGCGCCATGAAAGACCCAGGTCGGCATCTCCTTCAGAACGGCGATCTGGTCGAGGAACCCCGGCACATCGGGGATACGGCCACAGATGGGCGCCAGGGCGGCAAAGCGCTGTGGATGGCGAGCCGCCAGTTGCCAGGCGCCGCGACCGCCCATGCTCAGCCCGGTCAGGTAGATGCGGCGCGGGTCAACAGCATAGGTTGCGCTCACGTCGTCGAGTAAAGTGCTCAGCACATCCATCTGATCAAACCAGTCGCTCTCGGCAGGACACTGGGGTGAGACTGTGATGAATGGAAAATCCTCCTCGGTCACCAACTTTCTGGCAAGACCATGTTTCTTGACCAGTTCAAGGTCGGCACCCCGCTCGCCGCGCCCGTGCAGAAAGAGCAGCAGCGGCCAGCGGCGCGGGCTGTTGCGTTGGTAATCCGCTGGCAGCGCAAGCAGATAGTCCACTCCCGCTCCACTGTCGGCCATGTGAAAGCGATGAGGCTGTTGTTGCATGAATCCACTCCCCTGGCTAGTACCGTAGAAGTTTGACGGCGGCAAAATCGCTGGGTTGCTTCAGATAGCTTACCCGCCTTTCAACTTCCTACTAATTTGGGCTTGCTCGGATCAGTTTGCTACACTGTAGGTCTGCAAAGCAAATTGGAGGATGCCGTGAACAATCCTATTATAATTTACTAACTCTGGCTATACAGTCTGTGTGCCACGTCCATCGTTGTGTCCACATCTGTATAGTCGGAGCGCACCCCTGAAAAATCTATCGTGCCACCCTGCGCGTGAGCCGCCTGGCGTCGTTCGTCGGGCCGTGGGTCGCTCCGATCAACTTGCTGTGATCAGGAGCGTTTTCTCATGCCTGAAAATATCGTCCTCGAAGGGGCCATTTCTGTCCTTGCTGCGTTGGCTGCGGGCAATCGGGTGATCAAGGTCGTCTATCTCCAACAGAACAAGTCGGCGGCGCTGGCCGCGATTACGCGCCAGGCTGGCCGGTGCGGCGTCCCCGTTGAACGTGTCGATGAGGGCGTGATCACCGCCTATGCGACCGGGCACAGTCACGGCGGCGTGGTGGCGCTGGCCGGCCCTCGCCGCTTTCAGTCCCTGGACACGCTCGGGCGTATGGTCGCCAACCCCTTGATCGTCATGCTCGACGGTGTGGAAGACCCGTTCAACTTTGGGCAAGCCGTGCGTGCGCTCTATGCCGCCGGCGTCCACGGACTGGTCATCCGCGCACGCAACTGGGGGGCAGGTGAGGGCATCATCGTGCGCGCCTCCGCCGGGGCGGCTGAGTGGATGCCGACCGCGGTGGTGGACTCGGTACATGCTGCGGTGACCCATTTCAAGACGCGCGGGCTGACCGTTATCTGTACTGCCGCCACTGGAAGTGCCCTTGCGTTGTACGAGGCGAATCTGCAAGGGCCACTCTTCCTGGTAGTAGGCGGCGAACGGCGGGGGATTGCTCAGGGTGTGCTCCAGGAGGCGGACCTGGTGCTGCGTATCCCCTACGGCGGCTCTTTTGGTGCGTCTCTGGGTACAACGTCGGCTGTGGCCGTTCTGGCCTTTGAGGTGCTGCGGCAACGGC
>QEUW01000819.1 GCA_003577005.1 Chloroflexota bacterium
CAAGTGATCCCAATGACGTGGTTGAGTGGTGGATTGGTGAATCACCTGCTTTAGATGGGCTTGGACCAGATCATGCTTCCCCAGTTCGTGAAGAACCATACCCATGCCCATATGAGCGTATTGGAGCAATTCCGGTTCGTCTAACTCCTGCGCCAGAGCAAGATTCTCCTCTGCTAGTTGGTGCGCTGTCGTCCATGCGCCGCGGTGCCCGTAGAACGCGCGCAATCCTTGCCGCACCGCAAACGTTTGAACCTTATCCCCGACGCGCTGGCACAATTCAAGGGCTTTTGTATAAATCTCACCAACCTCCAAGGCCGCGTGCCCTTGGGTAGCACTCACCACACTACCCAGCATGATCAGTTGGGTCATGGCTTGTTGTAGATGTTCGGCTGTCTCCGGCAACGTGTCGAGCAACGCCAATCCATGCTTCAGATGCGCGGTTGCCTCGTCATAAGCCCCGATGCGCCTGGCGACTTCGGCAGCCTGTTGGTAGCACTGAATAGCATTCTCCAGCAAACCCGCCTGCTCGTAATGTACGGCTACCTGGCCACTGACCAGATCCAGATTGGTGGCATGGATGATTTCCAGCGCCTGGGCCAAGCGGCGATGCAATATACGCCGATGTACGAGGCTGATGGTGGTATAAGCGACATCACGAATGCGGTCATGGCTGAAGTCGTACGCCTCGACACCCCGCTCGCGCACAATCCGCCGCTGCCACAGCTCGTCCAGCCCGCGTACAAGTGTATCTTCGGCCAGATCGCTCGCCTGCGCCAACACGGGGAAAGTAAACGAGCGCCCAACCACGGCGGCCAGACTGGCGAGTGCTTGCGCCGCGGGCGAAAGCTGAAGCAGGCGGCGTTGGATGACGGCGTACACCCGTGGGGGGAGGGAGGTAGAAGGGTCGGGAAGTAGAGGTGATGAGGCAGGTTTTCTCCCACTCCCCCACTCCCCATCCCCCCCACTCAGTTGCGTCCGCACGGTTTCGACCACGAAGAGCGGATTGCCTGCGGTCTCTTGATAGATTCGTTGTCCAACGTCGGGAGCAAACGTTTGTCCGGCCACCTGCGCCGCCAATGCTGCCGTCTCGACCAGGTTGAGCGGGCCTAATTCCAGTTCGGTCACTTGCCCGCCACTGCGCAGATCGAGCAACAGCGTCGTCAAGGGATGTTCGTTGCTGACCTCCTCTGGACGCACGGTGCCGGCGACCAGCAGTGGCGCCTGGGGCGCATAGCGCAACAGGTAGTGGAGCCATTCCAGCGTTTCGTGGTCACACCACTGCAAATCATCGAGCACCAACAGCAGGGGGCGGTTGTCCACTAGCAGCACACGCGCCAGGGCTTCAAAGAGCCGTTTGCGCTGCCAGCTCTCTGCCATGGGCGCTGGCGGCGGGACGTGCGGCTGCTCGACGAGCAGCTCGGGGAAAATGCGCGCCAGTTCCGTCAGCCACACGGTATCCAACCCCTGCCAGTTGGCCCGCAACGACTCTGCCGCCAGCCACTCGGCCACGGGGGCGTAGGCCAGGGCACCTTCCGCCGCATAAGCGCGCGTGTGTGCGGTGCGCGTCCCCTGCCGGCTGACCCAGGTGGCTAGCTCTTCGGCCAGCCGGCTCTTGCCGATGCCGGCCTCGCC
>QEUW01000004.1 GCA_003577005.1 Chloroflexota bacterium
TTTTTTGACAAGTGATCGCTTATGGTATAATTTTGTTGCTGCTTTACCTGGCTATTTTTGGAGCATAGGACGCCTGTGAACAATCCATTAGACTGGCTACTAGGTCTTTTCTCGCTTGATATTGGTATCGACCTTGGCACAGCCAATACGCTTGTGCATGTCAAGAACCGAGGGATCATTATCAACGAACCCTCGATTGTCGCGATCGACCGGTCGATGCGCGGCCGCAACCGGGTGAAAGCTATCGGCAACGACGCCAAAGAGATGGTTGGGCGCACACCCGCCCATATTGTCGCCGTGCGTCCCTTGCAGGATGGCGTCATCTCGGACTTTGACGTCACTGAACAGATGATCCACCACTTTATCGGCAAGGTGCATGGCAACCGCGCCTTTGGGGCGGCTCGCCCACGCGTGGTCATCGGCATCCCCTCTGGCGTGACCGAGGTGGAGAAGCGCGCCGTGCGCGATGCAGCGATCAGCGCCGGTGCGCGCGAGGCCGGTCTGGTCGAGGAGCCCATGGCGGCGGCCATTGGCGCCGGGCTACCGGTGACCGAGTCGGTTGGCTCGATGATCGTGGACATCGGCGGCGGCACCACCGAGGTAGCGGTGATTTCGCTGGGCGGCATCGTCGTCTCACGCTCGATCCGCGTGGCAGGCGACGAGATGAACGAAGACATTATGAGCTATGCGCGGCAGAAATACAGCCTGCTCATTGGCGAGCGCATGGCCGAGCGGTGCAAGATTGAGATCGGTTCGGCCTACCCGTTGGAACAGGAGCGCACCATGGTGTTGCGCGGTCGCAACCTGATCACCGGGTTACCGGAGGCGGTTGAAGTCAGTTCGGTGGAGGTGCGCGAGGCGCTGTCGGGTTCGGTGCAGGTGATCGTGGATGCAGTCAAGGCAACGCTGGACGAAACGCCTCCCGAACTGGTGGCCGACCTGATGGAATATGGCATTGTGCTGGCTGGCGGTGGCGCGCTGCTCCAGGGTCTGGCGCAGCGCCTACAAGACGAAACCCGCATGCACGTCTATGTGGCCGACAACCCCCTTACTGCCGTAGTCATGGGCACTGGCATGATTCTCGAAAAACCCGAATTCTACCGCGAAACGCTGACCAGTATGCAGCGCAAGGCGATGATTCGTTAGTGGCAGGGATTAAGGATTAGGAATTAGGCCGGCGAGAGCGCCTAATCCTTAATCCCTAGTCCCTAGTTGTACTGACCCATCAGGTTAGATAGGGTGCTACAGGTGCGATGCACTTGAAAAGTGCGTTGCACCTCCCATTAAGCTCTCTAATCTCATGTGTCAGTACACCTAGTCCCTAATCCCTTTCTCATGCGCAACACCGAACGACGTTCCTGGTCTTTTGCCGACCTGGGTATCCGCCTGGTGATATTTGTACTGGGTGCGCTTTTGTTGATGGCGTTGCAGCTTACGGGGCAACTGCGTGCAGTACAGAACGTGGTGACGCAGGTCACGTCGCCGGCACAGGTTGGCGCCACGAGTGCAACCGGTGCAGTGGCCGATGTGATCGCCTTCTTATTTGAGTTGGGCACCTTGCGCCAGCGCAACGCCGAATTAGCCAACATCAATGCCAGCCTCCAGGCCGAGATTTTCCGGTTGAGCGAGGTGGAGCGGCAGAATAACGAACTGCGCAAGTATTTCCAATTTGCCCAAGAGCGCCCCGGCCTTGAACTGCGTGGCGCCCAGATCGTCGGGCGCGTGATCGGCCAGGAGAGCACCAATTTTCTCGAGTTTCTCTTGTTGGACCTGGGTCAGGTTCACGGCATCGCGATCGGGATGCCGGTAGTGACCGACCAGGGGCTGGTGGGGCGGATCAGCCAGGTAAACAGCAACACCTCCAAAGTGTTGCTCATCACCGATGTGACCAGTGCGGTCAATGCCCTGCTGCAAAGCAGCCGTGTTTCTGGCATTGTGCGCGGGACATCGGGCGGCGACCTGATCATGGATTTTATCCAGCAGGGGCCGGTCATCTCGGTGGGTGAAGTGGTGCTGACCTCGGGGTTGGGCGGGCGTTTCCCCAGCGGCATCCCCATCGGCCAGGTGATTGAAGTGCGCCAGCGCGATGTGGACATCGTCCAACGGGCGGTGGTGCGCCCTCAGGTAGACTTTAGCCGGCTGGAGTTGGTGGCCGTGGTCACGAACTTTGATCCACTGGAAGAGTTGCCGGCGCTGTTGGGTGATGTACCTCTTCCGGTTGACCTCAATGGTTCGGCGCCGCTCACCACGACCGAGGGGCTGCAAGGAGAAATCGGCCCGGTAGATGACGTAGGTGAAGGCAGCGAGGAGCCATGAACCGTACGCTGCTATCTTATCTGATGCCTCTGCTATTGATCATCGCCAGCCTGTTACAATCGACGGCGGCTAATCGGGTTGAGATACGCGGTGTCAAGCCAGACCTGGTGTTGCTCCTGGTTGTGGCGGGGGCCTTGATTTACGGTAGCCGGGCAGCCATTGTGTGGGCCTTTATCGGCGGTATAGCCCTCGATCTCTTCAGCGGCGGCCCTTTGGGTAGTTCCAGCCTGGCGCTCATAGCGGCTGCTCTGGTGGTCGGGGTCGGCCACCACACACTCTCGCGCTTCAATGTGCTGGTGCCTGTCACAGCTACGGCGCTGGGCACACTCGTCTATGGGGCGACCTATGTTGCGATCCTCGCCGCGCTGGAAGGATTGACGGGCTGGCTGACCTTGCAGGGGATAGCCCTTGATCTGGTACAGCCGGATCTGCCAGTGTCACTTTGGGCGACTTTGTTTTGGCCGACCATGCAGATTGTCGTCCTCCCGGCGGTCTTTTATAACACAGCGTTGAGCGTGGCGTTGATCCCACTGCTCAATCAGGTGCCGGAGTTGGAATATTGAGCGATGCTTGACCAACCATCCGTCGGCAATACATCCAGATTGGCGATGGCGCTCTTTCGCCTGACGCTCTTTGGACTCTTCTTTGTGATGGTAGGGCGGCTCTTCCAATTGCAGATTTTGGAGGGCGACAGCTTCCGTACGCGTGCAGATGACAACCGTTTTGAAGAGGTAGTCGAGCTGCCGCCGCGCGGGGTGATCTACGACAGCAACCGCACGATCCTGGCGCGCAACCGGCCAAGCTTTGAGATTGCGCTGGTACCCGAAGACCTGCCATTCGATGACCCTGAGACACCCGCCAACGAGCGGATGGACGAGATCATCCAGGTATTGCAGGTGATGCACGCCGATAGCGACCGTGACGTCGCTTTACGGATGGCCGAGTTGATGTTTCGGCGGCTGGGGCGTGTCGATTATGCCCGGGCGGTGGAGGGGGCCGGCATCGAACTTTCTTATGTCCGTGTGCCCAGCGGCGAGACAACGGTCGTCAATGAGGCCGGCATCGCGCTGCAGGTGCCAGAGATGATCGAGATCCCCGACATCTCGCAGCCGCTGCCCATGGAGGGGTTGGCCGCCCTGGTGGAACGAGCTATCTCCATCGGCGAGTTGGGCAGCGCCTCGGACCCGGTACCGATCTTAGATCTGGTGGAGCGGTTGCCGGCGCAGGAGATCGCCGAAGAGAGCTACCGGCTGCCGGCGATCCGTGTCAACCCGGTGTCGGTGCGCGAATATATTTACGGCGAGTTGTTTAGCCATGTCTTGGGCTTTATGGGGCCGATCCCGGCGGCGCTGGCCGAACAATACCGGCAAAATGGATATACCAATTTGAACGAACGAGTCGGCCTGAGCGGGCTGGAGGCTTCCTACCAGACCCAGTTGCGCGGCATACCCGGCCATACGACCTATGAGGTGGATATTCTGGGCCGTCGCCTGCGCCCGGTAGGAACTGTGCGCGAACCGGTTGCCGGTCTCAATCTGGTTCTAAACATCGACCGTGCGTTGCAACAAGCCATGCAAAACGCACTGCAAAGCAAGATGGACGAACTAGGAGCCAAGTGGGGCGTCACCATTGCCATGAACCCGCAGAATGGAGCGGTCTTGGGGCTGGTCAGTCTGCCGTCGTACAACAACAATATCTTTGCCGAGCGGATCAACGAAGACTATCTGGCGCTGGAGCGGGATGAGCGCAAGCCACTCATCAATTACGCCATCGGCGGGCTTTACCCCCCTGGCTCGACCTTTAAGATGGTGCCAGCTACAGCTGCGCTGGCGGAAGGGGTCATCGACAAGAATACGACCATTGTGGATTCGGGTCCCATGTATTTGATGAACCAGTTCTTCCCCGATGATATCAGCCAGGCGCAGCAGTTCGTCAGTTGGAACCACCGCTTTGGCATTGCGCACGGTGCGATGACAGTCGTAGATGGACTGGCGCTTTCCAACGACATCTTTTTTTATTGGATTGGCGGCGGCCAACCGCAGGCACGCTTCCGCGGGTTGGGCGACAAGAAGCTGGCCGAATGGGCGGCGCTTTATGGCTACGGTGCGTCAACCGGGATCGACCTGCCGGGCGAAGTCGGGGTTGTTTTACCCACCGACCAGTGGAAGCGCCAACTCTTTGCCGAAACATGGACAACGGGTGACAGCTACAACATGGCGATCGGCCAGGGCTATATGTTGGCGACACCGCTCCAGGTGTTGGTCGCTGCAGCTACCGTCGCCAATGGCGGCACTGTCTACCAACCCCAGGTCGTCTACCAGATGTTTGATGCGGCAGGCGGTCTACAATATGATTTCACCCCAAAGGTCGTGCGCCAGTTGCCCGTCAGCCAGGATATAATACGCACCGTGCAGGAGGGGATGTGGGCTGTGGTCAACGCCAACAACGGCACGGGCGCCGCAGTGCGGATTGACGGCGTTACGATTGCCGGTAAAACGGGCACAGCCGAATTTTGTGAGGTGATCGAAGTCCAACCTGACGAGTATGATTGTCGCCGCACCGAGCAAGATAATTTGCCGACTCATGCGTCCTTTGTCGCCTATGCTCCTTACGAGGAGCCAGAAATTGCCATCCTGGTCTTTGTCTACGACGGTGGCGAAGGTTCGGCGACGGCTGTGCCCATTGCGCGTGAGATCCTGGAAGCCTATTTTACCGAAATTCGTCCCCGCCCGGCTGCCAACTAAGCGCAGACACGGCGACTAGGGGCAGGAAGAAGAGCCTTATGGATGGACCCGCCAACCCACGCGACGCCCGGCAACCCAATGGAGCCGGTAACGATCCCGTGCAGGCGAAAGTTACAGCGCTGCTAGATGACGTCACCGTACGAGCCATGTCTGCCTTGGAAACGCCCGATCTGAACAGCTCGGAGGAACAAAACCAGCCCGAGACCGGCGCCGGAGAGCAGCCCAATGAACCCGGCCACCTGGCGTCACTTTCACCAGAAGTGGCGCAGATCGCGGCACAGATCAAGTCGATACACGCCAGTTCGGGCAACGCGCCTGTGACTGAGGAAGAGCAGAAACCGGCGGCGGCGCCCGGCAATGGCGCTGTCACGATCAAAGGTCGCAGCGAAGGCGTTACGATCGAACTTGGCAAGGGTCAGTGGTCGAACGTGCTCGAAGAATTGAGCGAACGGCTTAGCCAGGCGGGGAACTTTTTTCGTGGCGGCGCCGTTGCGCTCGATGTGGGCCCCCGCCCTCTGCTGGAAAGCGAGCTGCAGGAAGTTCGCACCTTGCTCGACCAGCAAGGCATGATGCTGGCCGTGGTACGTACGGCGGCAGAGCGCACCTTTGAGGCTGCGCTTGGTCTGGGTCTGGCGGCGAGGCTTGTCGCATCCAACGGTGAGGGGGAGGCCGATGTCGAGCCGGCGGCCTCCAATCAGGGCTTTGGCCGTTATTTTGTCTATCACGGCAATCTGCGGTCGGGCCAGGTGTTGGAACGCAACGAGCATATTCTGCTCATTGGCGATGTCAACCCCGGCGCCGAAGTGGTCAGCCAGGGGGACATCCTGGTGTGGGGGCGGATGCGGGGGATCGCCCACGCCGGCGCCGGGGGTGACAAACGCTCGGTCGTCTTGGCATTGCATCTGGACCCGATCCAACTGCGCATTGCCGGCACCATCGCCATCGATGTGACGCAGGTCGGGCGTAGCGGGGGCCGGTGGTCTTGGAAGAGCATTGACAAACGCCCTGAAATCGCCTTTATCGTCCAGGAACAGATCGTCATCGAACCGTGGGATGAATCCAAACCCGGCGGTCTGGCAGCCTTCCGCCGCAAATAGGGATTAGGAATCAGGAATTAGGCAGGCGGCGGCTCGCCTAATCTCTAATCCCTAATCTCTAATTCCAACACACATGACAGGCATCGTCATCACAGTTACCTCAGGCAAAGGTGGGGTGGGCAAGACCACGACAGTAGCCAATGTCGCGGCGGCCCTGGCTTTGACCGGTAAACGGGTCGTGGCCGTGGATGGGGATATTGGGCTGCGCAACCTCGACCTGGTGATGGGGGTGGAAAATCTGATCCTCCACGACCTGGTCGATGTGGTGGAGGAGCGGGTGACGCTGGAGCAGGCGTTGGTGCGCGATGTGCGCGCCCGCTCGCTGCATCTGTTGCCCGCGGCGCAGACGCGCAACAAGTCGGATGTCACGCCGCAGCAGATGGTGGCGCTCTGCCAGCAACTGCGCCAGATGGCCGACTATATCCTGGTCGATTCGCCGGCCGGCATCGAACACGGGTTTCAAAATGTGGTGGCGCCCGCCGACCAGATCTTGATCGTCACAACGCCGGATGTCAGTGCGTTGCGCGATGCAGATAAGGTGATTTACCTGCTAGAGCGGGACTGGAAACGACAGCCGGGGCTGATCCTCAACCGTTATAATCATAACCTGGCGCGCAACGGCGAGATGCGCGGGATCGATGATATTCTCGACATCCTCTCCATCGACCTGATCGGCGTGGTGCCGGAAGACCCGGAGCTTGCCTTGACCACCGACCGGGGGGTTCCGGCTGTGTACAACCGGCGGCTTTATGTCAATCAGGCTTACCGTAATATTGCGCAGCGCATCATGGGCAACAATGTCGCGCTGATGGATTTTCGCCGGCCGGGCTTCTGGTCACGGCTGCGACGCTGGTTTGGAGGCGCATGACTGCTCGACAACTCTGGCGTAACTTTGACTGGACGCTCCTGTTTGTCGTTCTGCTGCTCTGTGGGATCGGCGTAAGCATGGTCTATAGCGCCACAGCCAACACCGTAGACTTGAGTGATCTCTGGCTGCGCCAACTGATTTTTGTTGGTCTTGGGTTGGTAGCGCTCTTTGCCGTTGCTCTTTTTGACTATCGCCATTTAGAACTCTTTGCGCCGCTGGCCTACGTGGTTCTAGCCGGGTCGTTGGTGGCGGTTCACCTCTTTGGCGAGACGCAAGGCACCGGCTCACAACGCTGGATCAATATCGGCGGCACGCTCGTGCAGCCGACGGAATCGGGTAAGTTTCTGCTGATCATCTTCTTTGCCTGGTATTTGAGTTGGTATCGCCAATATATGAGTGGGTTGCCCTATCTGCTGATTGCGCTCGCCTTGCTCTTAGGCCCGCTCTACTTGATCTACGAGCAGCCCGACTTGGGGACAACGCTCAATTTTGCCTTTCTGGGTGGTGCGTTGATCCTGATCTCTGGCATCCCCTATTGGCAGTTGGGGTTGCTAGCTGGCGGGGTGGCAGCAGCGGCGCCAATTCTCTATAGCACGATGCATGACTACATGCTTCAGCGGATCGAGATCTTTTTGAACCCGGAGAGTAATCAGGCTGCCACCTATAACATCGAACAGGCGCTGATCGCCATCGGCGGCGGCGGTTGGTTAGGGCAGGGCTGGGCGCTGGGCAGCCAGAACCAGCTGCACTTTTTGCGTGTCCGCCACACTGATTTTATCTTTAGCGTCATCGCCGAAGAACTCGGTCTGGTTGGCACGGCCATCATCGTGGCGCTCTTGCTCTTTGTGATCTGGCGTATTCTCAACATTGCCGACAAGGCGCAAGACCCCTTTGGCCAGCTGCTTGCCGTTGGCGTCGCCGCGCTGATCTTTTTCCAGACGGTAGTCAGCGTGGGGATGAACCTCAACCTGCTGCCGGTGACAGGTCTGCCGCTGCCCTTTGTCAGCTACGGCGGCAGCAGCCTGGTCTCCATGATGTTTGCCGTGGGGCTGGCACAGAGCGTGGTCATGCGCCACCGCAAGATCGAGTTTTTCTGAAGCCGCCTTCTCTGTTACGAATCGCACTGCGTTCGTTGTCAGCCCGACAAGAGTTAAATTGCTTGCTAATACAAGGGGGCAGACCTAGCCGGTCTGCCCCCTTGTTCATCTAACGAAATTGGGCTGGCAGCATAACGCAGCCAGTTATCCCCCCAGCGCGGCCAACCCAGCCCGGAACAGCCCTGTCCATAGGCCAGGGTAGAGACCAATAGCCACAGTGAAGACCGCAGCCAACCCTAACCCCAGATTGAGCCCGCCCCACGTGCGGCGCTCGCTCACCGTCTCCGTGCCCGGTTCGTCGAAGTACATGGCAACGGTCACCCGTAGATAATAGTAGGCGCCTACTGCACTATTGAGCATGGCAATCACCGCCAGCCAGGCCCAGCCCCCTTCCACGGCCGCACTAAAGACCAGCAGCTTGCCAAAGAAGCCGGCCAGCGGCGGCACACCGCTCAGGCTCAGCATAAAGATCGCCATCACCAGCGCCAAGAGCGGCCAGCGGTGCGCCAGCCCGGTTGCCCGATTTTGGAGCGCATCGTTCTCGTGTGCCCGCTCCAGTACCATCACGACGGCAAAGGCGCCAATATTCATAAAGGCGTAGGTGAAGAGATAGAAGAGCGCCGCATCCGCACCCGCTACCGTACCAGGCGCCAGCCCCACGAGCACATAGCCAGCGTGGGCGATGCTCGAATAGGCCAACATGCGTTTGAGACTCAACTGGCGCAACGCCGCCAGGTTGCCCAGCGTCATGGTCAACACGGCGAGGACCGCCAGCGCCCAGCTCCAGGTTGGCTGCTCGGCTGGCAGCGCCACAACAAGAATGCGAATAAAGGCTGCAAAGGCCGCCGCTTTGGTGCCAACACTCATAAAGGCGGTCACCGGTGTCGGCGCGCCCTGGTAGACATCGGGCGTCCACATGTGGAAGGGCACCAGGCTCACCTTGAAGGCAAAGCCCACCAGCAGCAGTGCCATACCGGGATAGAGCAGGGCCGGCTGCGCACTGCCGGCGGCCAGCGCCTGAGCGATGGCATCGTACTGCGTACTGCCAGCGGCGCCGTAGATCAACGCCGCACCGTAGACAAAGAACGCACTGGCGAAGGCCCCCAGCAGAAAGTACTTCATCCCCGCCTCGGAACTGCGCGGGTCGCGCCGGTTCAGCCCGCTGAGGATATAGAGGCCCAACGAGAAGATCTCCAACGCCAGAAAGACGACGATCAGATCGGTGGCGGCGCCCATAGCCATCATGCCGGCGGCGCAGAGCAGTACGAGCGCATAGTACTCACCGGTCTGTGGGTTCACCGTCTGGATGTACCCGGCACTGATCAAAATCGCCAAGCCTGCCGCAATCAGGACGATCAGCTTGAGCCCCAGCGCAAAGTGGTCCGAGATCGCCAGGTTCTGAAAGGTCGCGGCAGGTTGACTCCACTGTTGCACACAGACAAAGCCTGCCACCAGCACACCGGCCAGGGCAACCCAGGGCAGAGCTGCCCGGCCCCCAGGCCGTTCATCGCTGGTGAACATATCGACCACCATCACAAGCAGGGCGAAGACGACCAGGAGTAATTCTGGCATCACAACCGCAAGGTTGACCCCGGCTGTGGCAAATACGTCGTTCATAAATGCATCTCCGTCCTGGTTATTTTTGCATCACAATCGCCGGTTGCGTGCTGTGGAGCGCCGCCTCCACCGACGGGTTGATCTTATCGAGGAACAGATTTGGAAATAGGCCGATAACAAAGAAGAGGATCACCAACGGCAACAACATTGCGATCTCGCCGCCCTTGAGGTCGGTCAAGTGATGGCGGTCGTTGGCCGGGTTGGTGAGCGGTCCCTGGGCGATCTGGCGGAAGGCAGTCAGCAGATACCACGCGGCCAGGATCACCCCCAGCGCGGCCAGGATGGCAAAGATCGGCTGCTTCACATACATCCCCAACAGAATCGTAAACTCGCCGATAAAGCCGTTCAGGCCCGGCAATCCTGCACTGCTCATCACCACCACCAGGAAGAAGCCACAAAAGAGAGGCACGCTCTTCCATAGCCCGCCAAAGTCGGCCAACATGCGCGTGTGGCGCCGCTCGTAGAGCATGCCTACCATCAAGAAGAGGGCGCCAGTGCTCAAACCGTGGTTGACCATCTGCAAGACCGACCCGCTCACCCCCTGGGCGTTGTTGGCGACCAACCCCAACATGACAAAACCCAGGTGCGCCACCGAACTGTAGGCAACCAGCGACTTGACATCCTTCTGCACCAGCGCCACGAGCGCACCGTAGAGGATGCCGATAACCGCCAGCGTCGCTATCAGCGGCCCAAAGCGCTCAGCCGCCTCGGGGAAGATGGGCATGGCAAAGCGCAGATAGCCGTACGTCCCCAACTTGAGCAGAATGCCGGCCAGGATCACCGAGCCGGCGGTGGGCGCCTGCACGTGGGCGTCGGGTAGCCAGGTATGGAAGGGAAAGAGCGGGACTTTGATGGCAAAGGCCAGCGCAAAGGCCAGAAAACCCCAGGTCTGCAAGGTTGGGCTCATCTGCCTGCCGGCCCCTTGCAACTCGGTGATGTCAAAGGAGCCGGTGTTAAAGTAGACTGCCAGGATCGCAACCAGCATCACCGCTGAACCGGCAAAGGTATAGAGAAAGAACTTGAGCGCGGCATAGACCCGATTCCCCGTGCCCCACTGGCCGATGAGAAAGTACATCGGGATCAGCGTAAACTCAAAGAAGACAAAGAAAAGGATCAGGTCAAGCGCCACAAATGAGCCGACCATGGCCGTCTCGAGCATGAGCATGAGCGACATGTACGGCCCCACCCGCTCATGCACATAGAGATTGCTAAAGTAGATGGCAACCGGCATGAGAAAGGTGGTCAACAACACCAGAAAAAGGCTGATCCCATCCACGCCCAGGTGGTAGCGCAGCCCCAGTTCCGGCAGCCAGGCAAAATCCTCGACAAACTGCATCCCCGCCTGGCCGTTCTCCCAGCCCGTCCACAAGAGCAGACTTACCAGAAAGGTGAGCAGCGAGACGGCTAGCGCCACCTGCTTTTTCAACCCGTCGCCGCCCACCAGCGCGACAATGAGCGCGCCGGCCAACGGCAGAAATGTAATGATCGAAAGTAGGGATGAGTCCATAATTTACCGTTCTTGGTATGGTTCATGCAAAGACAAAATAAATCGTCACCAGCACCACGCCGATAAGGATGCTCAACGCATAGGTGGGCACCGCGCCATTTTGCAGACGGCGAACCTGCTCTCCCACCCGCATGTGGACGCCGGCCACCCCGTTGACCAGCCCGTCGATGGCCGCCTGGTCTACCACGGTGGCAAACCAGCCGGAGATCGCCCGCAGCGGGTTGACGACAGTCGCCATGTAGAATTCATCCACGTACCACTTGTTTTCAAGGGGACGTTGCAAACCCTGGAAGGGAGCGATCACGCGGGCGGGCCATTCTTCTTTCGCCACATAGCGGGCATAGCCCAGCAACACGCCAAAAGCGGCGATGAGAATACTCAAGAGAATGGCGACCAACTCGGCGGTCAAACCAATGGTATGCTCACCGATAACAGGTTCCAGCCAGCGTTCCAGCGTCAACAGCACGGGCAGGTTGAGCGCACCGGCCGTCAGCGCCAGCACTGCCAGCACCCAGAGCGGCGTTGTCATGAGTGGCGGGCTTTCGTGGGCGTGGTCGTACAACTCCCGGTCGCGCGGCTCGCCATAGAAGGTCAAAAAGACCATGCGCGCACTGTAGAAAGCCGTCAGCAGCGCTGCAACCAGCCCCACCACAAAGAGTGCCACGCTGCTGGTCAAGGTAGCAGCCAGGATGGCATCCTTGGAAAAGAAGCCCGACCAGGGTGGAATACCGGCCAGCGCGGCGGCGCCAATGAGAAAGGTCATAAAGGTCGCCGGCATCTTGCGGCGCAGCCCGCCCATGCGGCGGATGTCCAGCACATCGTGCATCGCGTGCATGACACTGCCGGCAGCCAGGAAGAGCAGCGCCTTGAAAAAGGCGTGGGTCACCAGGTGGAAGATGGCGGCACCGTAGGCGCCCACACCCACGCCCAGCATCATATAACCAAGCTGTGAAACGGTCGAGTAGGCCAGGATCTTCTTGAGGTCGGTCTGCACAAGGGCAATCGAAGCGCCCAACAGCGCGGTCAAGACGCCAAGCCAGGCGGCGATGCTCGAAGCCAGGGGCGCCATGTGCCAGAGCACCTCGGTGCGGACGATCATATAGATGCCCGCCGTCACCATCGTTGCAGCATGGATCAGCGCCGAGACGGGGGTAGGGCCGGCCATGGCATCGGGTAGCCAGACGTAAAGCGGGATCTGCGCGCTCTTGCCGGTGGCGCCCAGCAGCAACAAGAGACAGATAAAGTTGAGCAGCCCTACCGTCAGCGCACCATGTTCCACCTGCTCAAATACATCCAGGAAGGTGAGCGAACCCACCGCCGACCAGAGCGCGATCATGGCGACGATCATGCCAAAGTCACCCACCCGGTTGACCAGAAAGGCCTTTTTGCCAGCGTCAGCATACGAGCCGTACATCTCGTCGGTTCGGTCGAACCAGAAGCCGATGAGCAGAAACGAAGCCAGCCCCACACCTTCCCAACCGACAAACATCCCCAGAAAACTATCGCTCAACACGAGGATGAGCATGGCAAAGATAAAGAAGTTGAGATAGATGAAGAAACGCTGGTAGCGTTCATCATGCTCCATATAGCTGATGGAGTAGACGTGGATCAAGGCACCGACGCCGGTTACGATCAACGCCATGACGACGCTCAGCGGGTCGATCAACAGGGCTGCCGCCACCTCGAACTCACCGATGGTGATCCAGTTCCACAGGTGCGTGGTGATGACCCGCTCTTCTGGTGGCAGGGCAAAAAGGTTGAAAAAGAGGGCAACCGACACCGCAAATGAGGCAATCACCGCCCCCGCCGCGATCCAACCGATCAGCCGCCGTGTCAGCAGATGCCCCGCCAGCAAATTGATCAGCGCTCCCGCCGCTGGGAAGGCAAAAAGAAGCCAGGCTAGGTCGAACATGGATAAGTCCTTAAGAGGGATTAAGGATTAGGGATTAGGAATACGGCAGCGTGCAACGCCTAATTCCTAATCCCTAATCCCAGCTACCATTTCAACAAATTGATCTCGTCGATATTCGTCGTGTGGGTGTGGCGCTGATGAGCGATGACGATGGCCAGCCCCACGGCCACTTCGGCTGCAGCAACGGCCATGATCATAAAGACAAAGATCTGGCCGTTGAGGTTGCCCCACTGCCGGCTCAAGGCGATAAGCGAAAGATTGACGCTGTTGAGCATCATCTCCACACACATAAAGATGATCAGCGCACTGCGCCGGGTCAACACGCCAACGGCGCCGATGACGAAAATGAGTGCACCAAGAATCAGATAATAACTTGTGGGAACCATCACCCTCTCCTCAGTCTCTTCAATCCCCAAATCTCCTCAATCCCCCCAGCAAACCAAGAGCTCAAAGAGACTTATAGAGATTTGCGGAGATTTATCGGTGCCTTACGCCACGTCCTTCGGGGGGCGGGCCAGCAGCAAGGCCCCCAATAGAGCAACGAGCAACAGCACACCCGCCAGTTCGAACGGCAGAATATAATCGGTGAAAAGCACATAGCCAACTGCTTGGGGCGAGCCACCCTGCACCGCCGAGGTGTTGGGATCAACGCCGAGAAAACCAGTGGTCAGGCTATAGGCTAGCCCAACCAGCAGAACCAGCCCTAGCACAATGCCTGCGAAAGGTGTCCAGTTGCGATACTCAGCCTGTGTTTCGATCCGTTCGCTGCCGATAAGCATGATCACAAAGAGGATCAAAATCACGATGCCGCCAGCATAAATGATCACCTGGACGGCGGCCAGAAACTGCGCCTCCAACGTCACATAGAGCACGGCTAGCGTACCAAAATGAGCCAGCAAAAAGAGCGCGCTATGCACCGGCAGCCGGCTAGAAATAACCCCCACTGCCGCTGCCAGGCTGATGGCGCCGATGAGGACAAAGAAGAGAAGCGGTAAAGTCATGAGCTGTTCTTTCGTAACTCGTAACTCGTAACTCGTAATCCGTAATCCGTAATCCGTAATCCGTCGCACTACACACGACGCGTTACGAGTTATTCTGGCCGGATCACCACATTGGGCTCGCCGGGGTTGAGTAGCTCGTCTTTGGTCAGAATAAAGTCGCGGCGGTCATAGTTGGCCATGGCAAAGTCGTGACCAAGAACGATTGCCTCGACCGGACAGGCCTCTTCGCAATCGCCACAGAAGACGCAGCGCAGGAGGTTGATCTCATAGACCGAGGCATATCGTTCGCCGGGTGACGTAGGATTGGCCGGGTCATTCTCGGCCGCCTCGACGTAGATGGCGCCGGTTGGGCAAGCCGCCTCGCACAACATACAGCCGATACAACGCTCCATCCCATTTTCGTAACGCCGCAGTTCATGTTTGCCGCGAAAACGCGGATAGAGTGGCACCGCCTCGAACGGATACTGGACTGTGACCGGCTTCTGGGCCAGGTGTTTGAGCGTCACGCCCATCGCCTTGCCAATGTCGAGTGCACCTTTTAGAAAATTACTGAAACCCATCTCTTCTCAACCTCAGTTTATCTTCAATCGTCCATAGTTCAGGGGCGGTCCCCACAGCGGATGCACGGTTTTCCTTGCGCTTCTCTGCCGAAATCGCTGGAGCAGGCTGCTTACTTCAACCACAAGACCAGTAACGCCGTGATCGCCATATAGACCAGCGCACCGGGCAAGAGATATTTCCAGCAGAAAGCCATCAACTGGTCATAGCGCGGGCGACCAATGCTGGCGCGCACCCATACAAAACAGAAGAGCAGCACCACAACTTTCGCCGCCAGCACAAGCGGCCCCAGGATGGGGATGGCGTCGGTCAGGCCAAAGAACTTCCAGCCGCCAAAAAAGAGTGTAGCCATGATCGTACTGGTGGTGATCATGTTGATGTACTCGGTGATCATAAAGAGCGAGAACTTCATGCCGCCGTACTCGGTCTGGTAGCCGGCCACCAGTTCGTTCTCGGTCTCGGGCAGGTCAAACGGGCTGCGGTTGGTCTCGGCCAGGATGCAGATAAAGAAGAAGGGGAACATCAGCCAGAGCCAGAGCCATTCCCACCACGCCCGCGGTGTCTCCACCAGTTGTACCAGACTAAAGGTTCCTGCCAGCATCAGGATGCTGACCAGGAAGAGACCCATGGGCAGTTCGTAGGAGATCATCTGCGCCGACGAGCGCAAGGCGCCCAGCAGCGAGTAGTTGTTGTTACTGCTCCACCCAGCCAGGATGACACCGTAGCTTTCTATGCCGGCAATGGCAAGAATCCACAGAATGCCAATGTTGACATCGGCAATAACGGGCGTACCCCTGCCGATGGGCACGACAACCCAGATCAACACTGCCGGCACCAGCGCCAGCATGGGGGCGAGCAGGTAGATGACCCGATCCACATGGCGCGGGATAATCTCTTCTTTGAAGATTGCCTTGATACCATCGGCCGCCGGCTGCAACAACCCAAACGGCCCCGCCCGGTTTGGCCCCAGCCGGATCTGAAAACGGCCGATCAACCGGCGCTCGAACCAGGTCAGATAGGCCCCGGCGGTCAAAACCACAAAGATCAAGAGCACCATCCGGATCAATGGGAAGATGACATGGTTAAACCAGTCCATGAAAACTCCATAAT
Source organism: Chloroflexota bacterium (assembly GCA_003577005.1). The sequence continues at coordinate 15,828 of QEUW01000004.1, forward strand.
GGTTAATGGTTAATGCTCAATGGTTAATGGTTAATGCTTGACGGCCATGCTCACAATACGTAACCATTAAGCACTAACCATTAACCGTTACTTCTGGATCGTCACCAGCGCACCATCGCTACCGTTGAGCAGCGCGCCGACCGGAGCGCCAGGCAGGCTTTCGGGAATCCAGGCCGTGCCAGGCTGTACCTGGGCATCGATGCGGGCGGCAAGGGTCACTGCGCCGTGGCTGGTGCGCACCGTCACCTCCATGCCATCGTCCACACCGAGGCGTTGGGCATCGGTGGGGTGCAGACCAACCACGGTAGGGTAGGCGATGTTGTGCAAATGAGGCGTGCTGCGGAACATCCTGCCGCCGTCAAAGAGTATGGTGCCTGTCACCAGCGCCAGGTGGTCGCCGTTGCCTCGTTCGATGGGTAACTGGTCAGCCTTCTTTTGTTCCAGTTGGCTTTGCAGCAAAGAAGTGTCCCACTGGAGACCCTGGTCGCCGAGCGCCTCCCAGGTCAACCCGGCATAGATGGGCACAGCGCGGGTGATCTCGGCGGTGATCCCCCGTTCGTTGGCGTAGGGCCAATTGCTGCCCATGCGTGTCGCCAGGTGGTCGAGGATCATCCAGTCGGGTGCGGCCTTGCTGTGCGGGTTGCGCACAGCTTTGGGGGCGCGCTGGACGCGGCCCTCCAGATTAGTAAACGTACCGTCCACCTCAGCCCAACTCACCGCCGGCAACACCACACCGGCCAACTGTGCCGTCTCGGTCAGGAACAGCTCCTGGACGACGAGAAAGTCCAGTTGGTCCAGGTTGGCAGCCCATTCCGGTCGCTCGCTGGCCGGGTTGGCGCCCATGATGTAGAGGGCCTTGATCTCGGCGCCGGCGGTGTCGAGCATCTGTTTGTAGGTTTGGCCCGGCTCGGTGGGCAGCGTTCCACCCCAGATGCTTTGTAGCCAGGTACGGGCCGTCTCGTCATCGAGCCGGGCGTGGCCGGGCAGCCGGTCGGGCAGCAAGCCCATGTCGCGGCAGCCCTGGCTGTTGGCATCGAGACCCACATAGGCCAGCCGCTCCCCGTGGCCCGTCACAAGCGCCAGGTTGGTCAGCCCATTGCGTACCTGCACACCCGCAGCGCCTCGGGCAACCATGGGGCCGTAGATGATCAGCGCGCGCTGGCTCTGTGCCAGCAATTCCGCTGCCCGTTGCACCTCGCCTGGGTCCACACCGCAGAGGTCGCGCAAGACTTCGTTGACACTGTCCGTCGTGTTCTGGCCGGCTGCTTGCTCTCCATCCTCTTTCGCTACCAGGGCATAGTGCGTCAACCCGTTGAGCAAGGAAGCCTCGGTGCCGGGCCGGTAGCCCAGATAGGGACCCTGGTAACGGGTCAACTCGATCTTGCGCGGGTGGGCGATGATGAGCTTGGCCTTGCCGCGGCGCACGGCCCGCTTCAGGTGCAGGTCGATGATTGGCAGCTCTTCGCTGGGGTCGACGCCAAAGAGGACGATCAGATCCACCTTGGGGTCGGGCCCATACTGCGGTTTCATGATGTCAGTCAGGGCCGGGATCCCGGTGGGGAGCGCCGCCACATCGCCGCCATCGCGATGGTCGATATTGTTGGTGCCGACCAATTGGCGGAAGAAACGCTGGAAGAGATAATTAGCTTCGTTGGAAAGCTTGGCGCTGCCAATGCCGCCGATGGCGTCGGCCCCGTGCGTCTCTTTGATGCTGCGCAGCCGGTCGGCCACCAGTTGCAGCGCCTCGCTCCACGACGCGGGTTCGAGCCCACCGTTCTTGCGCACCAGCGGCGTCGTCAGCCGGTCCGGGTGGTTGACCCAGCCGTGGGCAAAGCGGCCCTTGTCGCAGATCCACTGGTCGTTGACCTGCATATTCTCGCGGCCCACGATACGGCGCACCGAGTGCGTCCGGCTGTCCAGGCGGATGTTGCAGCCGATGGAACAGTGGGTGCAGATGCTGGGTGTGCGTTCGACCTCCCACGGGCGGTAGGCAAAACGGGCCACGCGATTGGTCAGCGCACCCACCGGACAGATGTCGATGATGTTGCCGCTGGTCTTGGCGTCCACCGGCTGGCCCTGCTGGATGTCGATGATCGTGTCGCCGCCGCGCTCAAAGAGGCCAAGCTGCGGCTTGTCCTCCCACTCCTCCAGGTAGCGGATACAGCGCCAGCAGACCACGCAACGCTCCTGATCTAACACGATGGTATCGGAGATCATGTAGTGCTTGTTCTTGTGGCGTTTTGGCTCCACGAGTTGGCTGATGCCGGGGCCAAAGCGCATGGTCTGGTCTTGCAACGGGCATTCGCCACCCTTGTCACAGATAGGGCAGTCGAGCGGGTGGTTGAGCAGGATAAAGGCCAGCGTCGCCTCCTGCGTCTCCTGGACGATAGGCGAGTCGGTCTTGACCTCCATCCCCTCGGCCACGGGCACCGAGCAGGCGGTCTGCAACATCATCCCGCGCGGCCCGCTGATCTCCACCATGCACATGCGGCAACAGGCGACCGGGTCGAGCTTGGGGTGGCTGCAAAAGACGGGAATCTCGATGCCCAACTCGGCAGCGGCGTCGACCACCAATGTCCCCTTGGGGACGGCTACGGCGCGGCCGTCAATAGTCAGGTTGACAAGTTCGGTCATGAGCGGGTAACTTTCTCAATTCGGGAAGACCTTGGCCAGGTCGATTTTACAGTCAGGAAAAGCGAGGGGGGCAACTGAATCACCAGGGACGAAAGTTAGTTTCGTCTTGTAATTGCCCCGACCATCGGCCGTCACGTACGGTTCGCGATAGACCTCGAACTGCCGATCGATAATATTTGCGATCCAATACTCAGGTACACCGGCCCGTCCGTATATCTCCAACATTTCGTCCCGATCATCAGCGAGCGTCGAATGGGCAACTTCTATGGCAAGAAAGACGTCTGTCGTCTGCGGATGACGGTCAAAATAGCCGATTGGCCGCCATTCGACAACGGCAAGATCAGGTTGTGGCTGTGAAGAGCTTACAGCAAGGCTGACCGGAGCCTGAAGCCTTACTCTTGCTCTCTTTCCCAGTCCATCGAGCAGTTGCTCTTGAATGGCATCGACGGTGCCAGCATGGAGTGGATTTATCGGGCTCATCTCTTTGATTAGACCGTTGATTAGTTCGATGCGTTCATCTGGATGAAAAAATCCCATCTCCGCAAGACGCTGGAACTCGTCCAAACTAAAGTGCCGCAAACGCCTATCATCCACCAACCTCAGGCCTTGCTGGCTGGCGTCGATGTAATTGGTCGCACTTAACTTTGCTTGCTGCTCGCTGGCAGGTTTGTTCTGAATCGCAGCAACCATATCGACTCTTCGCTTAGATTAATCCGCCGCCACGACCGTATCGCGGTTGAGCGGTGAATCCCCCACGGGTGGCAGCGTGCTGTCGCGCAGCTTGCTCGGCGCACCGACATCGGGCCGGTAGATGGGGCGGACGGGCAGCGGCGGCGCCTGTTCATCGGGGTTGGTCTCTTGAATCAGCTCGATGTATTCGCCCCGGAACTTGGCCAGGCTGCTCTGTAATCCCCAGACTGCCGCATCGCCAAAGGGGCAGAAGCTCTTGCCGGAGATGAACTTGGTGATGTGTTCCATCAACTCCAGGTCTTTGGTGCGTCCCTCGCCGGCCTCAATGCGTTCCAGAATACCTTCTAGCCAGCCGGTGCCCTCGCGACAAGGCGTGCATTTGCCGCAACTCTCCTCGCGATAGAAGGCCACGGTGCGCCGCGCCACCTCCACCATCGAGGCGCGCTCATCGATGACAAAGATGCCGGCCGAGCCGAGCAGCGAGCCGGCGGCCTGCACTGCCTCGTAATCGAGCGGTGTATCCAGTTGGTCGGCGGTGAGCAACTTCATCGAGAGACCGCCGGGGCAGACGGCCTTGATGGCTGCATCATCCCGCTCCGGCCCGCCGCCGTAGGTGTAGATCAGCTCGCGCAGCGGCGTTGCGTGGGGCAACTCGTAGAGACCCGGTCGCCGCACATTCCCGCTGAGACAGAAGATGCGGATGCCGGTACTCTTCTCGGTACCAAAGCCCTTGTACCAATCCACCCCGTGCTTCATGATATGGGGCACATTACAGATGGATTCGACATTGTTGACGATAGTCGGTTTGCCATAGAGACCAGCTACGGCCGGGAAGGGCGGCTTCATACGCGGATGGCCGCGATAGCCTTCCAGGCTGGTCAACTGCGCCGTCTCTTCGCCACATTCGTACGCCCCGGCCCCGCGGTGGACGACGATCTCCAGGTTCTTGTCGGTGCCAAAGATGCCTTGGCCGAGATAGCCCTTCTCTTTGGCCTCTCGGATCGCCCCGAGCAGCCGTTCATAGGCAAAGTAGTATTCACCCCGAATGTAGATAAAGGCCAACTCTGACTCGATAGCAAAGGCGCTGAGAATGATCCCCTCCACCAGTTGGTGGGGATCGTATTCCATGATCACCCGGTCTTTGAAGGTGCCCGGTTCGGACTCATCGGCGTTGACCACGAGATAGCGCGGCTTGGCCGGCGCCAGAAAGCCCCATTTGACACCGGTAGGAAAGCCGGCGCCGCCACGCCCGCGCAGACCGCTGGTCTTCACCTCTTCGATCACTTCGGCTGGCTGCATGGTGGTCAGCACGCGCTCGGCGGTCTCATAGCCGCCATCGGCAATGTAGGTGTCGATTTTATGGCTGTCTTGCTGGTAGACCCGCGCGGTGAGGTAGCGCGGCTCCATGCCGCCCACCGTCCACGGGCCGGCTGGTTTGCCGGTTCCTTCAGGGTCAGCGGCGGGCGTCCAGCGCTCGATGGAGACAAAGCCGTGGTCATTTTTGAGCACGGCCAGGAACTTGTCCACATCGGCTTCGGTGTGTAGTTCTTCGAAGTAGCGAATGCGGCCGGTCTTTTGCTCGGTGACGGCCACCATGGGGGCATTGCCACAGGCGCCCAGGCATTCCATGTGGTCGAGGGCAAACTTGCCGTCGGCGGTCTTTTCACCGTGGTGGATGCCCAGCTTCTCTTCCAGGTGGTGCATACAGCGGTTGGCCCCGCGCAACATGCACGGCACATTGGTACAGACCTCAACGTGGTACTCGCCTTTAGGCTCCTCGTGGAACATGTTGTAAAAGCCCACGACTGCACCCACCTCGGCCGGCGCCAGGCCCAACATCTCGGCCAACTCATTCTGCGCCTCCACCGGGCAGTACCCATATTCCCGCTGGATCACATAGAGCGCCGGCAAGACAGCCGACCGCTGCCGGCCTTCCGGGTAGCGGGCCATGGCCGCGCGGATCTCAGCACGCATCGATTCGGTAAGCATCATCGTCAAATTCCTAAACTATAGACCGCGGATTAGGCGGATTGGACGGATTGGCGCGGATTCGTTCTTCCGTGTTTTTTGCGTTCGTTGCTGAAGTAGCGGCGTTCGTATTTTGGCTCCGGGCCAAAGTTCAGGACATACCCGACTTCGCACTTCGTTGCTTTCAGGTAGTTCATCAATTGGGCAGTAAAGGCTTCGTTCAATTCCTCGGTTGCCTTCAACTCTAGAATGATCTTCTCTTCCACTAGAATGTCAGCATAGTAATCGCCGACGAGACGACCATCGTAATGAACAAAGATTCGTTCCTGCTGTTTGACACGGAGTCCACGTCTTGTCAACTCATGCGCCAACGCGTTTTCGTACACCTTCTCCAGAAAGCCGTACCCCAGGCCACTGTACACGGCATAGAACGCCCCGATAGTGATCTCAGTAAGTTCAGCGTGCTTCAGCATCTGCCGCGCAATCCAAATCGAAGAAAAAATCCGCGCCAATCAGCCAAATCCGCTCAATCCGCGGTCTGTCTTGCTCTATCTGTCCACTTCGCCCAGCACGATGTCAATCGTGCCGATGTTGGCCACCACATCGGCCAGCATGTGGCCGCGGCTCATGTGGCTGATGGCGTACAGGTTATTGAAGCTGGGGCCGCGCACATGCAGCCGGTACGGAATGGCCGCACCATCGCTATAAATATAGTAGCCCAGTTCCCCCTTGCTGCCTTCGATAGCGTGATAAACCATCCCTGGCTGCACATGAAAGCCTTCGGTCATTAGCTTGAAGTGGTGGATGAGCGCTTCCATGCTGACATCGAGTTCGGCGCGGGGGGGCAGGCTGACTTTGCGGTCGTCGGACTTGTAAGGGCCATCGGGCAGGTTCGCCATTGCCTGCTCGAGAATACGGACGGACTGGCGCATCTCTTCCATGCGCACCTGATAGCGTCCATAGCAGTCACCGGCGTTGCTGACCGGCACCTTGAAGTCGTAATTCTCGTAGCCGCCATAGGGTGCGTCCCGGCGCAGGTCCCAATCGACGCCGCTGCCGCGCAGCATGGGACCGGTCAACCCCATGTCGATGGCCGTTTCGCGGCTGATCACGCCAATATTCTCGAGCCGTTCGCGCCAGAGGGGGCCGGTGCCCAACATACGCTCGTAGTCGTCGATCTTGGCCGGCATGATGCGGACAAAATCTTCCAGATTGCTCAAGAAAGCTGCCGGCAGGTCGCGCCAGACGCCACCGATGCGAATGTAGCTGGTCGTCAGGCGGGCGCCACAGACCATCTCAAAGAGGTCGAGAATGCGCTCGCGCTCACGCGTCGCATACATCATCGTGCTCAGTCCGGCGCCGGCCAGGTCCAGACTATGGGTCGCCAGCCAGAAGAGGTGAGAGGCCAGACGCTGCAACTCAGCCATAATGACGCGGATCACCTGGGCGCGTTCGGGGATCTCCAGCCCCAACAACTTCTCCACCGCCAGGACGTAGCCAAAGTTGTTGCTCATGGCAGAGAGATAGTCCATGCGATCGGTGTAGTAGACAAAATCCTTGTAGCGCTTGTTTTCGCCCGTCTTTTCAAACCCGCTGTGGAGATAGCCCAGGTCTGGGTCCAGGTTGATCACCGTTTCACCATCCAGCTCCACCACCAGACGCAAGACGCCGTGGGTGCTCGGGTGATGGGGCCCGAAGTTCAGGATCATGTGCTCGGCGTTCATCCCCGGTGGCAGGGGGGGTGCAACGCTCTCGGCCGGCAGGATCTGCTTCCCCAGCGTCTCGAATTGTGGATCATCAAAGGTAAGCGAGAAGGGTACTTCTTCCCCCCCCTCGGGGATCTCCTTGCGCAGCGGATGATAAGGCCAGTTTTCGGGCATCAGAATTCGCCGCGGGTCGGGGTGGCCGATAAAGCGTACCCCTAGCAGGTCGGCAGCCTCGCGTTCGGGCCAGTTGGCACCCTCGTAGACCGTAGTCAACGTGGGCACAGCCGGGTCATCGCCGCCGGGTGCAGGACAGACGATCATTAGGTGCTGCTTGCGCCTGTAGGAACGCAATTGGTAGATTGTTTGAAAACGTTCGCTGCGTTCCCCTTCTTTGGGGAACGGCAGCTTGAGCCGGTCCACCGCCGTTACATCGACCAGGGCCTCATAGGCCAGATCGGGTTCGCTCTTGACAAAGCGCGCCAGATCGACCAGGCGCCCAGCATCGACGTAGACAACCTGCTGCCCCAAAAAGGTGCCGGCAGCCAGAATATCTTCGCCAAAGCGTTCGATGATCTTGCGTACATCTTCCGTCTCACCGGTGGGCAACGGGGCCAGCGCTGGGATCGACGGGTCATTCAGACCGGGCAAGGTCTCATAGGGCCGGTGAACGGGAGAGACGTTGAGCATGAGTTTCTCCACGGAGGAAGTCGTGATAAATCGTAATACGTAATATCAAACGAGTGCTACAAGCCTGTGCGTATTCCGCAGTATGAATTACGTGTTATGCATTCAGTATCAGGCAAGCTGTCTATCTCGCAGGGCTGGCAGCGAGTCTGCGCCAAAAGATGGCTGATAGAGCTCGCCCTCCTTCAATTGCTTGTAGCGCGAAATCGTATCTCTGGCCTGTTTTTCACGCAGCTTGTCCAAAGCATAGAGCAGCGCTTCGGGCCGCGGCGGGCAGCCCGGGACGTAGACATCCACCGGGATGAGCTTATCCACCCCCTGGATGATAGCATAGTTGTTGAAGGGGCCACCAGCGCTAGCGCAGATCCCCATCGCGATGACCCACTTGGGTTCGCACATCTGGTCATAGAGCCGTTTGACCACCGGCGCCATCTTGTTGCTGACGCGGCCAGAGACGATCATCACATCGGCCTGGCGCGGGCTGGCGCGGAAGAGTTCCGAACCATAGCGGGCAATGTCGTGCCGGGCGGTTCCGGTGGCGATCATCTCCATGGCGCAGCAGGCTAGGCCAAAAGCCAGCGGCCAGGTACTGTTTTGCCGCCCCCAGTTGAGCAGTTTTTCCAAATTTGTTGTCAAAATGCCTTCTGGCAATCGTTCTTCGAGACCCATAGCAACCTCGCTAATGGTTAATGGTTAGCGGTTAATGCTCATTGGCTAATGAATTCCAACCTGCGACGGTGCAACCTCATTAGCCATTGAGCATTAACCGCTAACCATTAACCGTTTCTTATTCCCAATCCAGCGCGCCTTTTTTCCATTCGTAGAGCAGGCCAACGACAAGCACCAGCAGAAAGAAGCCAACGGGCGCCAGGGCGAAGAGCAAAGAGTAATCGTCGCGCAACTGGCGCATGACTGCTGCCCACGGGTACATAAAGATGACTTCAATATCAAAAAGGATGAAGAGCATAGCGATCAGGTAATACTTGACCGGAAAGCGGCGGCGGGCGTCATGAAAAGGGAGCATGCCTGATTCGTACGGTTCAAGCTTGCTCTTGTTGCGCCGGCTGGGGCCAAAGAGGTGGGGAATGAGCACTGCAATCCCACCAAAGCCAATCGCCACAATGATGGCAATGAGCAGAGGTAAGTAATCGATCGCCACAGGTCTATCCTCGCAGAATCAAGCAGTTGGCAGACACATGGGCAGCCATGAACTGGCATAGCATCGTCTGCTGTACGATAGTTAGTCCACTTAAGTTAGTCCACTTAAGTTAGTCCACTTACAATTGACAACTGTGGACATCTACAGGAGTTGGTCTGTTATCCCCGGCAAAATCCAACGACACACCTGCCGAGGTGGGTAAAAACAGTCGGCGCCACCAAAGGTTAATGCTAGCATGAGCGCGAATCCCTGTCAAACTTTGTTTGTGCTTGTGAAAAATCGAACATGATGAAATGCTTTTGCCCTCTGTCCCGCGCTGTGATATGATCCGCTGCTATACTGTTCTCATTGCATTGAAACCTGGCTGCGCTGCACCTGCCCTAGGGCAGGTGCAAGCAAGGGGTTCGGTGAAAAAGGACGCCAGCCTGTCCGCTGGCCTGGCCGCCGGGGAATGAAGCGGGCTGGTCACCCGAGGCCAAGCCCCAATGGATGGGGCGCGGTTCGCCAGTCCGGCGATGAATCGCCGGGCGGCTGCGCCGGAGCGTGATGCCGAAACCGTTGCCTGATTCTGCACTATACTGCGTTCAGTTTGAAACCCGGATTTGCGCCAGCCTTTCGCATTCCGGGAAAGGGCCACAATGCTTCTCCGCAGCGTAGGCTCGCTGGCCCTTTCCCGGAATGCGAGTGTAAAGTAGAACTCCGGTTCTCATTCTGATTTGAGTATAGCGACGCCAATTGCCAACTGGTGACAACAAAATTTTACCGTTGGCGCGTCCGTATGCTACCATAGCAACGCGTTTGTTCTTTTCTACACAAATGGCACCCGCGCCTGGAAATTGAGTTTAGCTGCCAGTGGTGACCTTAACCTTGAATCGACTGAACATACACTGTTTGATGGAGTAACGCCATGCTGACCCAGTATGGATTTATCTTGATTCTGAGCATTTTTGCCTTTGCCTTGCCCGCAGTTGCGGTGATCCTGGGGTGGTTGCTTGGCCCGCGCCGCCCGGACCCCATCAAGACAGCCACCTATGAAAGTGGTGTGGAGACGATCGGTGACACTTGGGTGCAATTTCGCGCTCAGTACTACCTGATCGGTCTGATCTTTCTCATCTTTGACGTAGAAATCATCTTTCTCTTTCCCATTGCGCTGGCCTACGCTCAACTAGACCTCTTTGCGGTGGTCGCGGCCATCACCTTTGTGGTGATCCTGCTGTTGGGTCTCTTCTTGGAATGGCGCAAGGGTGCATTGGAGTGGCACTAGATTATGATGTGTAATACGGAATTCGTAATTCGTAATGGGTAACTCGTAATGCCTAGCCCAAGCCACTTATGACATGACGCATCACGGATTACGAATTACGAATTCCGTATTACTGGTTACGAATTCCGTATTACTTTCTGTGAAATACAGGAGGATTGGCGATGGAGCAGTGGAGCGAAGCCCTGTCCGGGTGGCTGGCGCAGCTGGGAATACCGGAGGTGGTGGCCATCATCATCGCTCTGGGGTTGGGTGCGTTTATCCTGGTCAATATCGGCCCCATCCTGGCGCTGCTTTTGATCTGGATCACTAGGAAGGTGATCAGCCGGATGCAAGACCGTATCGGTCCCAATCGTGTGGGGCCTTTTGGTCTCTTTCAGACGGTGGCCGACGCCGTCAAATTGCTCTCGAAAGAGGATATCCGTCCGGCAAATGCCGATATTGTTGCCTATTTTTTGGCGCCACTGCTAGCGGTCTTTGGGGTGTTGCTGGCGCTGGCGGTGATGCCCTTTGGCCCCGGTATCATTGGTGTCGATCTCAATATCGGTGTGCTCTATCTCGTAGCGCTTGGCTCTATCGGTATTATGGCGGCGCTGATGGCAGGGTGGAGCAGCAACAACAAATATGCATTGCTGGCCGGGTTTCGAGTGGTGGCGCAACTGCTCAGCTATGAGATCCCCATGGTGCTGGCGATGTTTGCGCCGGTATTGCTGGTGGGGACGATGCGCCTGGGTCTGCTCACCGAGGCGCAGAGTCTAGAGATTATTCCTGGGGTCAATCTGGGCTTGGGGTGGTTTATCTTTTTGCTGCCTGGTGCGGCGCTGATCTTCTTTATCTCGGCGCTGGCCGAAGGCGAACAGACGCCCTTCGACCTGCTGGAAGCCGAGTCGGAGCTGATCGCCGGTTTCCACATCGAGTATTCCGGCATGAAGTTTGCCATGTTCTTTCTAGCTCAATTTTTGAACAGCTTTTTCCTAGGTGTGATTTTCACCATCCTCTTTTTGGGGGGCTGGCAAGGCCCATTTGCCGACCAGGTCCCGCTGCTTGGTCTAGTTTATTTTCTCGTCAAGGCGTTTGGCCTTTACATCGTGATCCAGTGGGTCAAGGGCACCTTCCCGCGCATCCGCGTCGACCAGATGATGTCGTTTGCCTGGAAGGTGTTGGTGCCGCTGGTGCTGGCGCTCATTCTCTGGCAGATGGTAGCGCTCAAGCTTCCAGTCAGCCCGACGCTCCAATATTTGCTCGTGCTCATCGGCAACCTGGCGGTGCTCGCCGTAGTCGTCAATATCCTTGGTCGCCACTTCCGCCAGGAACAGGTACGCACCAAACGAGCCTTTGAACCCAAGTCGCTCATCGGCACCATGCAGCCGGTGACGGAGTCGGCCGGAGATTAATGATCAATGGTTAATGGTTAATGCTCATTGATCAATGAGGGGTCTGTTCGTTAACCATTGAGCACTAACCATTAACCATTAACCGTTCCCGAGGTGGTATATGGAGATTTTGCAGCAATTGTTTCCGCTCCCGCCTATCCCGACATTGCAGCAGGCGATTTTTTTGCCGATGGCGATCTTTACTGCAGTGATGGCGTTGACTGTGGTGTTGGCGCGCAATCTCTTTCACAGCGCGCTGGCATTGGTCGGCTCCTTCTTTGGCGTGACAGGCATCTATGTCATGTTGGAAGCGGAATTTCTGGCAGTGAGCCAGGTGCTCATCTATGTGGGCGCCATTTCGGCGCTGATTACCTTTGCCATCATGTTGACGCGCGGGATGATGTTTGGCACAACGTCTCCCATCAACCGCCAGTGGCTGACGGCGGCGCTGATCATTGGCCTCTTTGGCATCCTGCTCATGGGGTTGGTGGCGCAGGCGCCGTGGCCCACCCCCGAGGAGTTGATCGATCTGGCTACGGTGGACTGGGGCGGCCATGCGGTTATCGGCTCCACAACCGGCGAGCAGATCATTGCCCGGCTTGGCTATCTCTTTGTCTCCGATTACTTAGTGGCCTTCGAGTTGATGGCGTTGTTGCTGCTGGTCGCCCTGACCGGGGCAATTTTGCTGGCGCGCGACCGGAGGGCGTAGAGAATTGATAATTTGTTGATGTGGTGAGATGGATGTGCTGTTGGTCTTATGAGCCTGATTTTTTGAGGATGCGATCGAATGGTTCCCTTAAGCTGGTATCTGGTGTTGGCCGCCTTTGTCTTTTCGTGCGGCATGTATGGCGCCTTAGCGCGGCGCAACGCCATCGCGGTGCTCATGGGTATCGAGTTGATGCTCAATGCCGTCAATATCAATCTGATCGGCTTTTGGCGGCACGGCCTCCATCCTGAACGACTGGAGGGCCAGGTCTTTGCCCTCTTTGTGATTGCCGTGGCCGCAGCCGAGGCTGCTGTCGGTCTGGCGCTGATTATTTCGATCTATCGCAATCGCAAAACGGTCAATTTGGATGAACTGGACCTGTTGAAAGGGTAGCCAGAATTCGGGGTTCGAGGTCCGGGTGTTCCTGCTCTCGAATCTGTAGGTCGGATTGATGCCGAAACAGTTGTTGACGGGTACGCTGGAAGAGCAGTGCGAATTTCTCTACAACCTGGCGCAAGAGAAGATGGCGCAGGGTAATTTTACCGGCGCAGCCCATGCGCTGGCCGAGGTGGTGAAACATGCGCCCGATTTCCGCGATGCGCAGGCTTTGCTGGCTGAGGCCAAGGCGCGCAAGGCGGCCCAGCAGCGGTTGTTGATCGCCGGTATCTTGGGCGCACTGCTCTTTGTCGGCTTGGGCTCCTTGCTCCAACTGTCGAACGACCTGGTGCTGATCGGGCTGGCCCTGGCGGGTGCGGTGGCCGGGTACGGCGTCGGCAACTGGCTGGAGAGCTATCGATTGCAGGCGGGTGCTGTCGAAAAGTAAGTGGGGATAAGCAGATCCCCGAACAAAATGAACGCTTATTTCTGAACGATTGATCGCGAGGTCATTTCATGGAAGGATTTCTCAATCTAGCCTGGCTGGTGCCTGTGCCGCCATTCCTCGCTTTTGCGGCGATTGTGCTCTTTTTGAATCCAAACAAGACGGTGAGCGCAATCACAGCTATCGGAGGTGTGGTTTTCAGCCTACTGTTGAGCTGGCCGATTGCCTTTACCGCCTTCTTCACACCGCACTTTGGCGAACACCCTCATGAGGGGACGCTCTTTGCGATCCCCACTGGCATGACCGAGTTTGTGGTCGGCTACCAGGTGGACCCGGCCAATGCGCTCATGCTCTTTATGAGTTCGTTTCTGCTGGTGATGATCTTTATCTACGCCAGCGGTTATATGACCTTCCCAGCCCACCTCACTCAAGAGGCTTATCCGCTTTCACACCGGCAGGGGCGCGACCCGCGCTACAGCCGCTTTATGGCCTATATCAGTCTCTTTGCCACGGGGATGTTGGGGCTGATCGTCGCCAATTCGCTGCTGACCTTCTTTATCTTCTGGGAAGTCATGGGGTTGTGCAGTTATCTGCTCATTGGTTTCTGGTATGAGAAGCAGTCAGCACGGGCGGCGGCGGTCAAGGCGTTTATGACGACGCGCGTGGGCGATGTCTTTATGTTTATCGGCATGATCTTTCTCTATGTGATGAGCGAGCCGAGCACGCTGCGTTTTGCCGATATTTTGAACCCCGACAACCTGCACCATATTGCCGGGCTGACCGTCCCCATTCTGGATGTCTCGTGGCTGGCGTTGATTGCCATTCTGGTTTTTCTGGGTACAGTGGGGAAGAGCGCCCAGTTTCCGCTCCATGTCTGGTTGCCGGACGCGATGGAAGGCCCTACGCCGGTCAGCGCGATGATCCATGCGGCGACGATGGTCTCGGCGGGTGTCTTCCTGCTCGTCCGCATGTTCCCCATGTATGCCATGGTGTTGGAGACCGCGCCGGGCGCCATGACCTTTGTTGCCTTTATTGGCGCCTTTACGGCGCTCTTTGCGGCGACCATTGCCGTTGCCCAGTGGGATATCAAGCGGGTGCTGGCTTATTCGACCATCAGCCAGCTTGGCTTTATGGTGGCAGCGATTGGCGTCGGGGCTTACGTAGCGGCGCTCTTTCACCTGGTTACGCACGCCTTTTTCAAGGCGTTGCTCTTCCTTGGCTCCGGCAGTGTGATTCACGGTGTCGAGCACGGTCTGCACCATGTTCACGAACACGAGCATAACCACAAGGAAGGCGCCACGCTGGCGGACGAGCAACCTGTGCTCGAACAGCACGCCCGCGGCGATATGCCCCACCAGCCGGAGCCCCACGGCCACGATGTCCACTGGGTCGAGCGCCCCGATGGCCGGCTCAACCCGGAAGACCCGCAGGATATGCGCAACATGGGCGGTCTGCTTACCCGTATGCCGCGCACGGCGTGGACCTTTGTCATCGGTGGCATGGCTCTGGCCGGCTTCCCGTTTATTACGGCTGGCTTTTGGTCCAAGGATGAAATTCTCGCCAGTGCGTGGGATGGGCACTGGATCGTCTTCACCACGCTGGCGGTGGCGGCCTTCCTGACTGCTTTTTATACCATGCGCCAGATCTGCCTCACCTTCTTGGGCCGGCCCCGCACGCCCATGGCCGAGCACGCTCCCGAAAGTGTGCCGCAGATGACGATCCCGCTGATCCTCATTTCGCCCTTTGCGCTGTTGTTGGGCTTTATCGGCATCCCCGGCATGAACTGGATCGCTGGGTTGTTGGAGCCATTTATGGAGTACCACGGGGTGCATTTGCACCATCACGAGTTCAGCTTTATCCCCATGGCGGCTTCCATTGTGGTGGCGCTGGGTGGGTTAGGGCTGGGTTGGCTCGTCTACGGCAAAGGGCTCCAGGTCGGTGAGATTGACCCGGTGCGCAGGCTGCTGGGTCCATTATGGGTCGTCTTCCACAACAAGTATTGGATCGATGAGCTTTACAACCGCACGATTGTGGCGTTTACACTCTTGCTCTCCAAAGTGCTCTACTGGTTCGACGACCTGTGGGTCATCGACCCGATTGTGGATGGGGTGGGCAAGATCGCGATCTGGATTGGTCGTTTTGCGGCGGCTTTTGACCGCTTTGTGGTCGATGGCATTGTCAACACTGCCGGCTGGTTCTCAGCTCGCACCGGCGCCATCTTGCGCAACACGCAGGATGGCCATGTGCAGGTCTATTTGCTGGTGCTTGCCGTCGCTGTCACTGTCTGGCTCCTGCTCAAGACAATGCCGTTCTTCTTGACATTGGTCTAAAAGCGACCCGCAGATTTCGCAGACTAAGAACAAGACTTGGTGTAAGCTGCGTACTCTGTGGATGAAAATGATGGTTGAATCGTTATTCTGCGGAGGGAAAGGTTAATGGAATCCCAAAACAGTTGGGTGTTGCCGGTGATCCTCTTTTGGCCTGCCATCGCTGCGGTGTTGGCGATGATGACCAACAACGAGCGGGCGATCAAGTGGGGGTCGATCCTGGCGAGCACGCTACCATTGGGCGTGAGCATTTATATGCTCTTCGCCTATGACTTTAGCGTAGGGGGTATGCAGTTCCAGGTGAGACAGGAGTGGATTCCGGCGCTCAACGCCAGTTTTCATCTGGGGGCTGATGGCTTGAGTGCACCACTGATCTTTCTGACAGCGCTGCTCTCGACGCTGAGCATCTACTACAGCGCGGGGACGATCCGCCACCGGGTCAAAGAGTACTTTGTCATGTTCCACCTGTTGGAGCTGAGCATGTTGGGTGTCTTTATGGCGCTCGACTATGTGCTCTTTTACGTCTTCTGGGAGATCAGCCTGGTGCCCATGTACCTGCTCATTGGCATCTGGGGCGGAGCAAACCGGGGCTACGCCTCGATCAAGTTCTTTATCTACACCCTGGTCGGTTCGGTGGCGATGCTGCTGGCGATCCTGGGCACTTATTTTGCCACGGGAACCTTTAACATTATCGAGGCGGCGCAGTTGCGGCCCTTCCTCGACCTGCCGCCGCAGAGCGCACTGCTCTACACCAGCCTGGCCTTCTGGGGCTTCTTTTTGGGCTTTGCCTTTAAGGTGCCCAGCTTTCCCTTCCACACCTGGCTGCCCGACGCCCATACCGAGGCGCCCACGGCTGGCAGTGTGATCCTGGCGGGTGTGCTGCTAAAACTGGGGGCCTATGGCTTTCTGCGCATCGTTCTGCCCACCTATCCCACGGCGAGCGAATATTGGTCGCTGTGGGTAGTCGCGTTGGGCGCAATTGCCATCGTCTACGGCGCCTTTGTCTGTGTGGCGCAGACCGACTTTAAGCGGTTGATCGCCTATAGCTCGGTCTCGCACATGGGCTATGTGATGCTGGGGATCGGCGCCGCATCGAGCGTACTATCAATAGAGGGCGCCCAGCGGGCAGCTGATTTCTTTGGGGTGACGACCGACGCTGTGCGTGACAGTGCGGCCATGGCACTCAACGGCGCTACGTTGCAGATGTTCAACCACGGCATCATCACCGGGGCGCTCTTCTTGCTAGTCGGTGTGATCTACGAGCGGGCGCACACGCGCGAGTTGGCGCGGTTTGGCGGTCTCAGTTCCAAGACACCCTACTACTACGGCATGATGATGGTAGCAGGTTTTGCCAGCCTAGGCTTGCCTGGTCTGGCGGGCTTTTGGGCCGAGTTCTTTACCTTCCGCGGCGCCTTTGCGTTGGTGCCTTACTGGGCCGCCTTTGGCGCCATCGGCATCGTGATCACCGCGGTCTACATCCTGTGGCGGATCCTGCAGAACGTCTTTTTGGGTGAATACGACCCGCACAAAGTGCATCATTGGACAACGGTACAGGGTGAGGAGGCCGATGGCCCAACCGACATGGTGCCTTTTGAAAAGGTGACGCTCTGGCCGCTCATCGCTGGCATGTTTGTCTTGGGCATCTTCCCGACGTTGATCCTGGACTATTTCAACCTCTCCGCCGTGGAACTGTTGGCCCAGATCGAAAATGTCTTGACCGCGGTGGCTCTGAGATAGCACACGAACATGTCAATGGACGAAACCCAATTGACCATTGACAATTGACCATTCGCAAGGGGGGACACCTTGACTGAAGTTGCAGCTTCTGGCGTATCGGTCGGCCAACTCGGTGCGATCCTGCCAGAAATCATCCTGCTGGTCGGCGGGCTGCTGGTTATCATCTTTGACTGGGCGCAAGGTTCGAAGCGTGACTCCGGGCGCGGCTTTATGGCGCTGTCTGTCGTGACGCTGATTGCCGGGATCGTTGGCGTCTCGATCCAGTTTGCCGGCGTGCTTCGCTTGCCGGCCGCTGGGGGAGGGGCCTACACGGCACTGACCGTCATCGATGTGGACCCGTTTGGCCTGTTTCTGAAGATCCTTATCTATACCGGGATGGCGCTGGTGGCGATTGCCGGCGGTGCTCACATGAATGCGCGCGTGGCCGGGCGGGGCGAATTTTGGTCGCTCTTTCTCTTTGTCACGCTGGCGATGAGCCTGGCAGTGAGCGCCAATAATCTGCTGCTCATCTTCCTGGCGGTAGAGTTTCTCTCCATTACTAGTTATCTGCTGGTTGGTTTTATCCGTGAAGACCAGCGTAGCTCCGAGGCCGGAGTCAAGTATTTTCTGTACGGCTCGGTAGCCTCGTCAGTGATGCTCTATGGCATGAGTTTGCTCTACGGCGCTACTGGCTCGTTGAACCTGGGTGAGATCGGGGCGGTCTTAGCCGCCGACCCCGCAGGCTTGACCATGATCATTCTGCCGACGACGCTCTTTTTGTTGGTGGGCCTGGGGTTCAAGACGAGTCTAGCCCCTTTCTACCAGTGGGCGCCGGACACCTATGACGGTGCGCCTACACCGATCACAGCCTACCTCTCCACTGCATCGAAAGCGGTGGGGTTCGCTGTCGCAGCCCGCATCTTTCTGGTTTCGCTGGCCCCGTATCAGACGGATTGGGTGCCGCTGCTGGGTGGCTTGAGCATCTTTACCATGTCTATCGGCAACCTGATTGCCCTGCGCCAGACTAACATCAAGCGCATGTTGGCCTACAGTTCAGTGGCGCAGGCTGGTTATGTGCTGATTGGACTGGTGGCGGTTGTTTCGTCGCAACAGGCCGATGTTACGACGCTGTCGATGAACGGGCTCAATGGGATGTTGATCTATCTCTTTGCCTATCTCTTCACCAACGTGGGCGCCTTTATGGTGGTCATGGCTATCGAAGAATATACCGGCAGCGCCAATATCGACGCGTTTAACAATCTGGCGCGCCGCAACCCGGGTCTGGCCTGGTCGATGTTCATCTTTATGCTGAGCCTGACCGGGATTCCGCTCACAGGTGGCTTTATCGGCAAGTTCTATGTCTTTGGCGCCGCCATCCAACACCAGTACTTCTGGCTGGCCGCCATCGCCGTGATCAATGCAGGTATCGCTGCGTTCTACTACTTGAATGTGGTGCGGGCCATGTTCTTCGCCGATGGGCTAGAGCCGCGTGCGCCCCTGCCGATCAGCATCCCGATCCAACTGGCGCTGGTTGTCTGTGTCCTTGCTACCCTCTGGATCGGCGTCTACCCCAGCAGTGTGATCGGATGGGTGGATGCTGCCTCGCAACAACTCTTAGCACTTGCATTTTGAGCAAAAGGTAGAGGGGCGAGTAGGTTTCAATCTCCCCAATCTCCTCAATCTCTATTTCACAGAGATCGAAGAGATTGGGGAGATTTTGTATTGTAATTCCCATCGACTGGCCTCCAATGCGACCGCCACGGGGTGAACCGACTTTCCCTCCTCGACGTTTCTTATGTATGCGATTTGATCGGCTATAATAGATAGAAGTTACGCACTTTGACCGTGCCCGTAGGTTTTGTTCTTGTGAATGACGTTTCTCGCCCTACTGCTTACCCCTATCTTTCTTCTGGTCTCAAGCTGGTGCAGCTCTTGGTTGTTGCGCTGGCCTTGGCCGGTTTGTGTCTACCCAAGTGGTTAGCAGCGCAGGGCGCCGCGCCCACCCGTAACCCAGTGCTGAGTGTAGCAGTGCCGCCGGGCGCGCCCAATATCGTACTGGCCGGCACGCTCAATTCGCCCGACCCGCCTGGCATTTACCGCAGTGTCGATGGCGGTATTGCGTGGTCGAGCGTCAATACCGGGCTGGTGGAGAACGTCAGCATCGCCGGCCTGGCCTTTGACCCGATAGATACGCAACTGGTGCTGGCGGGTGATGGCGGCTTTGGCTATCTCTTTCGCAGCCGCAACGGTGGCCAAACCTGGGAAGAGATCCCAGCGTTTCGTGACGTGCTGACACCCAACAGCGCCGTCGGTGAACTCTACTCGACGCTAGAGAACGGTCGCAGCATCTTCTATGCCTGCACCCGCTTCGACGGGGTGTTGCGTAGCGATGACGCCGGCGCCACCTGGCAACAACTGGATGGCGGGCTGGTCGGCGAGGCGCGCCGGGTGCGCGAGGTGTTGCTCTTTGGCGGTACACTTTATGCCGGCACCCATGCTGGCCTCTACCGGCTGCCAGCAGGCGCTGTTGTCTGGGAACAGGTGACCAGCTTTCCTGCCGCCAATATCGTCTTTAGTCTGGCTGAACATGCTGGCACGCTCCTGGCCGGCGCCGGTTCGGGTCTCTTTCAGAGTGAAGACGGCAGCAACTGGACACGCGTTGCGAACTTTCCATCCACTGTAGTCTATGATGTCGTCAGCACGGGCCGGCTCGTGGTGGCAGCGACCGAAAATGGCCTGTGGAACGGCGCGGGCGATAGCTGGCAACTGGCGTTAGTCAACGGGGCGCCCTACTCCGGTGTGGCCTATGCTGTGGCCAATACGGCCCAGGCGCCGCGCACGGTCTATGCCGGCACCGTCAACGACTGGGTGTTGCGCAGCGATGACGAAGGGGTGACTTTCTATACCGTGGCAGCCATGCCGCCGCTAGACGTGCGTGCGGCGCTCGCCACAGCTACACCTACCTTCACCCCCACGCCCACGCCAACCGACACGCCGACGCCAACCAATACACCCACAGATACGCCCACCCCCACGGAAACACCGACGCATACGCCGACGCCCGTTCCTAGCGACACGCCAGTTCCAACCGAGACACCCACCCCGACACCGCTCCCCACCGACACACCTACCCGGACGCCGACAACGGTTCCAGACACGCCAGCGCCGTCCCCTGCTGTGGTCGAGGAGGCGCCGGAGGTTGAGGTGGAGACGCCGACACCAGAATTGCCGACAGCCACCGCTGAGGCGACAACCATCCCGCGCGACCTCTTTCAACAAAAAGATGTGATCACAGTCAGCATCCCCACGGTGGCGCCACCGACATCGACGCCGCCTAACACACCGACACCGGCGCCGGCAACGCCCACGGAAACCGAAACGCTTCCCCCTACCGACACACCCACCCTGACACCGACGCCGTCGATCACGGCAACGCCCACGGTGACACCTACCCCGGTCGATGTGGTGCAGTTGGTCTACACCAACCTGCCGCCCGTCTTTGTCGGGGCAAGTGTGTTGCTGGTCGTTGTCATCGTTGCAGCAGGGATCTCGGTGATCCGCGGCCCACGGGACATCTGATAGATTGAATAGTCATGGCCTTTTGATATAATGGGGTGCAACTGATTTCTGTGCATCTTTGATACAAAGGGTGCAACATCGATGAACCAAACACGCGCCGATTACGACAGCCCGTGGAAAGAAATTATTGAACACTTCTTCCCTGAATTCATGGCCTTTTTCTTCCCCCAAGCTACTGCCGAGATCGATTGGTCTCGTCCCCACGAGTTTCTTGACCGAGAACTTCAACAGGTGGTGCGCGAGGCTGAAACAGGCCGTCGCACAGTCGACAAGTTGGTCCGAGTCTGGCGTAAGCACGGAGGTGAGACCTGGGTGTTGATCCACATCGAGATTCAAAGCCAGGTCGATGAAAACTTTGGCGAGCGCATGTATATTTACAGTTACCGGATCTATGATCGTTACCAACAAAAGGTCATGAGCATCGCTGTTTTAGGTGACACCGATCCTAGGTGGCGGCCGCAGCACTATCGTTATGAACTGTGGGGATGTGAAGTTCAGTTGCGTTTTCCCATCATCAAGTTGTTGGACTATGAAGCAAAGTGGCATGAGCTCGAAGCAAGCCAGAACCCCTTTGCTGTTGTCGTGGCCGCTCACTTGAGGGCGGTGGCGACACGCCGGCAGATCGTGAGCCGGCTACGCTGGAAAATAGAGTTGGTCAAAGGTCTCTATGCGCGTGGCTATACCCGCTCGCACATTGTGGAGTTGTTTCGCTTTATCGATTGGATCATGGTATTGCCTGCGAGTCTCGAAGATGATTTTCGTAAGACGATCCAGGAATACGAGGAGGCAACCGCCGTGCGCTACATAACAAGCATTGAAAGACTGGCCCTTCAAGAGGGGATCGAACAGGGGATCGAACAGGGGATCGAACAGGGGATCGAGCAGGGGATCGAGCAGGGGATCGAGCAGGGGATCGAACAGGGTGCTCTGCAGAAAGCACGCGAAGATATCGTTGAAATTCTTGAACTGCGGTTCGATACGCTCCCTCCTGAGGTCACGGATGAAATCAACCGTATCGTCGATCTGACTTTGTTGAAGCGGTTATTGAGAGAAGCTGTAATCTCGCCTTCGCTCGTCCAGTTCCGCGAGTTTCTCGACACCCACGGCCCGCCCGCTCTGGGCTCGATAAACGGCCACAGCAGTGCTCAGTAGCTCCAGTGCAATAACGATTAATACGAAATCCGGTAGTTCCCTTTCGGTAGGCACCGCTGCTTGACTCTGGTGCCTACCGAAAGGGAACAGAAGGCTCCGGTATAAGTTGAGGCCAGCAATGCCTACACTCGAGGATCTGCTTACCACAGTACCCCACGAGTCGCTTGATGAACTGCCTAACCTGCCCGTCAGCCAGATCGTCTTCGACGATCGCGCCGTGCAGCCGGGTTCGCTCTTTGTGGCGCTGCCGGGGCGGCGTTTTGACGGGCATCACTTTATCCCCGATGCGGTCAGCCGCGGCGCAGTAGCCGTGGTCGGTTCGGCTAGCCGGGATGAGCTCCACCAGCAGGGGATCGAGCCCCCCGCCATCTATGTTCAGGTTGCCGACAGCCGTCTGGCACTGGCTCAACTCAGCGCCGCTTTCTATGGCCAGCCCAGCCGCTTCATGACCGTGGTGGGCGTCACCGGCACCGACGGCAAAACCACCACTTCGTCGCTGATCGAGTCCATCCTCACCACAGCTGCCCAAAGCACACCCCAAGACCCCGGCGCCGTAGGCGTGATCACCACGGTTGGCGCCCGCATCCGCGGGGTGGAGAGTGACACCGGTTTCCATGTCACTACGCCCGATGCACCCGATGTGCAGCGTTTTCTGGCGCAGATGCGCGACGCCGGCTGCCGCTATGCTGTCGTCGAAACCACTAGCCACGGGTTGGCGCAGGCGCGTGTGGCCGGTGTCGAGTATGATGTCGCCGTAGTGACAAATATTACCCACGAACATCTCGATGAGCACGGCACGCGCGACGCCTATGTGGCCGCCAAAGCGAAGCTCTTTCGGATGCTCTTCCACTCGCCGCCCAAGCCTGGCATACCGCGCGCCGCCGTGCTCAATGCCGACGACGCCGGCAGCTATGACGCACTGCGAGTTGTCATAGCCGAAGAAGCTGCTCAGGCGCAGTTCCCGGTTGCGGTCTACAGTTATGGCATCGCCGGGCAGATGGGAGATCCTACCTTAGCACCCTATGTGCTTGCCACCAACCTGGTTTACGCGCCCAGCCACACTCGCTTTGATTTGCATTGGTGGGGTGGAGAGTTTTCACTAACGAGCCCGCTTATTGGGGATTTCAATGTCTACAACGTGTTGGCGGCGGCCACTGCCGGGCTGGCACTCGGCCTCGACTCGACCATCATCCAAGAAGGTGTGGCCCGCTTCCCCGGGGTGGTCGGGCGGATGGAGCGGATCGACCGCGGTCAGCCTTTTCTCGCCCTGGTCGATTTTGCCCACACGCCTGTCAGTCTGGAGCGCGCCTTGCTGACCTTGCGCCCGCTCGTGGGGCAGAATGAACAGGGCCGGCCAGGCCAGCTGATTGCCGTCTTTGGTAGCGCCGGTTTACGCGACCGCGCCAAGCGTTACCTCATGGGCGAAGTGAGCGGCCGGCTGGCGGATTTCACCGTCATCACTGCTGAAGATCCGCGCACCGAAGATCTGGCCGCCATCAGCGCCGAGATCGCGCGCGGGGTGCGCGCCTCGGCCGATGAGAGCCGCTACACCATCGTGCCCGACCGCGCCGAGGCGATCCAGTTCGCCGTAACGATGGCCCAGCCCGGCGATGTAGTGGCAGCCTTTGGCAAAGGGCACGAACGCAGTATGTGTTTTGGCGAGACTGAATATCCGTGGAGCGACCAGGCGGCCCTGGCGGCGGCGCTGGAGCGGCTACCAGGACGAGACGATCGATGACCACACCCTTTCCTCCCACCAGACACGGAGGCAACCCGACGGACCAGCAGCCACGCGCCGGCTGGTACCAGCGCTTATACGCCACACTGATGGCGCACACCAGCCCCCACTATGATCGTCTGGTCAACAACCACAAAAAGGCACTCTTTACCCCGCTGACCGGCGTTATCTTGGAGATCGGCCCTGGAACCGGCCCAAACCTGAAATACTTTCAGCCTGATACGCACTGGATCGGCGTTGAACCAAACCCAGCAATGCACCCCTATCTGCAACAGGAGGCGGAAGCGTTGGGGCGCTCCATCGAATTGCGGAACCTGGAGGGCGAGCGGCTACCCGCCGATGACAACAGTGTCGATGCGGTAGTCAGCACCCTGGTCCTTTGCTCGGTGCCCGACCCGGCGACGACCGTTGCCGAGATCTTGCGGGTGCTCAAGCCGGGAGGGCGCTTTGTCTTTATCGAACACGTCGCCGCACCGCGCCACACGGGGTTACGCCGGCTCCAACGTTTGGTCCGCCCGCTGTGGTGGTGGGTCACTGACGGTTGTCACCCGGACCGCGAGACCGGGCGCACCATCGGGCAAGCCGGTTTTGCCCACGTCGATCTGGAGCAATTCTTTCTACCCGTGAGCATCGTAAAACCCCATATCGCCGGCGTAGCGTTCAAATAGCGTAGGAATAGCGCGAAGCACCATGTTCCTACCCCGTAAGGGCCACAATTGTCAATTATGCAGATGACTCGTCATTCACTATTCACTGTTCACAATTGACAATTGTCTAGATTCTTACTCGCCGCTGATTCGCGCGGCCACGGCCAGCATCGCCGCACCTTCGCTCTTCATCCCAATCTCCAACAGCACCAACCCCGTCGATACCCGCTCGATGAAGCCCCATTGCCAGATCGCCCGCTCAGCGACGCCGGTTAATTGGGCAAGCAACTCACAGCGCACCCGGCAGAGGCGAAGGGTGTCGCCAGCCAGGAGTTCATCACTCCAATCTCGCATTGGCACAGCCAGGTCACAGGCCTTTTCGGCAAAGAGTCCATCCGGGTCGATGAATTTACAGCGCAGCGTTTCATCGTCAACCAGTAACGCATTGTTAGAATGCGCATCCCCATGAACCAGGACGGAGTTTTGGGGGGAATAGACGTCCACACGTTCCTCGACAAACGTGAGTGCTTTGTCAACGATCCTTTTATCACATGGACAGCCTAGTAATCGCCATCTTTCGCTGATAAACGATGCGAGCCAGGCGGCCTTTTGGGCCCCTGTCATCAGCCCGTGTGCAGAATCCAGCGGTAGCCAGGCTTCCTGCAACGTGTAACAAAGCACATGGATTTGTAGATCGATAGCGTCGACTTTAGTCCGAAGGCGTGGACCAAGCCGCTCCAGCAGCATTGCGTTTTGCTCGGCATTATGAGCGAGCAATTCAGCGTACCCGCGGCCCGCGGCAAGTTGATACACCTTTGCCTCGCTGGAGAGATCAGCCGAGCCGGGCAGACCGATCTTGAGGACAGCCGCCCGGCCATCCGCAAGCAGGGCGTAGGCAACCAGGCCTTCAGAGCCACCCGCCAACACCTCTTCAACGCGGATGTCCCATTGCTCGGCCAAGTGGTTGACCTGTTCATCCAGACTCGCCAGCCATTGGACCCCCTGTTTTCCAAGCGACTCGGCGCGCATCCGCACCTCTGTCGGCAGTTGAGACTGATAAGATCGTGACAACGGTCCGCCTCGGCTTCGTGATGATTTATTTTTGGGCCGCCTGTTCAATTGTCCAACACCCAACACTATGCGAAACACTATCCTCAACGATTGGTTGCTGCAACCGCTCGGCGGAGCCGTGAGCGCCGGGCCGGTTTGGGGAGCAGGCGCTGGTAACGCGGTCCGCCCGGCGTGAACCAACCAGCAATCTTGCGGACGACGGGGTGGGCATCGTGTTGGCGAGCTTGTTCCAGGGCGCCCAGCACTGCCGGATGGCGGTGGACGCTGGGTCCCAAGAGACCCGCCGCCATCTGCCGCACGCGCCGGCTCTCGTCGGTCAGCAACATTTGGATGGCGAGGGGAATCACGTCATCTTCGCCGGGGCGACAGGCCCCTTCTTTGCACTTGTCACAGGCCAG
Source organism: Chloroflexota bacterium (assembly GCA_003577005.1). Next base: position 41,457 of record QEUW01000004.1, read on the forward strand.
GGCGTGCAAGGCCCACGCCCGCACCTCCTCATCGGGGTGGTCCAGATTCTCGACCAGCTCGGGCAGCGCGCTCTCATCAAGATAGTGGTCGAGCACCTTACAGCAACCAACCCGCACCGCCGGATTGGAATGGTGCAACCCTTGCCGCACGGCAGGTGTAGCCAGGGGGCCGGCGGCCATCAACTGGCGGAGCGCCTCCCTGGCTCGATAGGGGATGCCCAGTTCTTCCACCCAGCGGGGACAATCAGTGTCGATGTTGTCCGGCAAGTCATCAGGTGGCTCTGCCAGGGGTGCATTCGATTCAGTCAACTCGCTCATGATGTTGTTATGCCATTTGCGCGATGGACGACGCTCGTGTATGCTCGCTGCCACAGATGGCGCGCTGCCTCGCAGTACGACGAACACCGCAAGGTGGCTAACCTCCGGGGCGGCAATCATTGTAGCTACCTTACGGGCTGCAATCAAGTTTACGGCCACTTGATAACCTTTGGTTGGGAGGTGGCCGTTATCTGTCCTATCGTAGCAAAGCCGAGGCCAGCGCCTGAAACTGGGTGACGGCCTCCCATGCCCCAAGACCGATGCCTTGGGTGAGCTGGGTCAGATCGACCATGTTGTGGGCAAGGAAGATTAGCACGGAGGCATCGTTGGGGTCAGCCTGCCACCAGCCACCATAGGCGCCCGGCCAGCCCACCGAACCGACGCCGCCGCCGCACCGCAACGGGTCTGCCTGGTCGGGTTCCATTACCACTGCGACACCCATGCCGAAACCATGACCCTGCGCAAAGAGCGACAGGCCGAACAGTTCGGAGTTCGCGCGCTGGTTCCCGGTCAGGCAGTTGGAGGTCATCAGCGCCAGCGTCTCTGGCCGTAATAGCCGCACACCTGCCACAGTACCCCCCTCAACAAAGATGCGCGCAAAGATGAGGAAGTCGTCCAAAGTCGACCAAAGGCCCTGGCCACCGGAGACGTAGGCCATGTCTTCGGGCCGTTCGCGCAACGCGTGGCCGCCCGGCACTGTCTGGAGCTTGGTCAGGCGGCCTGCTTCGTCAAAACCGTACAGTCCAGCCCGCCGGCCCCGCTTTTCTTGGGCGACGGTGAAGCCGGTATCGTTCATCCCCAGGGGTGCAAAAATCCGGCGTTCGAGGACATCACCCAGCGGAGCATCCTCCATCCGTGCGATAAGCAGGCCAAGCAGGTCGGTCGAGTGGCCATAGTGGAAGGCAGCCCCCGGCTGGTCGATCAACGGTAGGGCGGCCAGCCTTGCGATCCAATCGTCGGGCGCCACTGCGCTGTCGATCTGGCCGCCGAGCGTCTCCGCATAGGCGTCTGCGATGGGACCCTGGTGTAAGTCTGAGTAGGTGAGGCCAGCGCGATGCGTTAACAGATCAGCAAAGGTGATCGGTCGTCGGGCGGGATCAGTCTGGTCGAGCGGGCCCGTTGGTGAGCGCAGGACGCGCATCTCGGCAAATTCCGGCGCCCAGCGCGTGATGGGGTCATCGAGAGCAAAGCGGCCCTCTTCGAACAACATGAACGCCGCGGTAGAGGTAATCGGCTTGGTCATCGAAGCGATACGGAACAGGGTGTCACGCTCTATCGGCAATTTGGCTTCCACATCCCGCCAGCCAACAGCATCGACCTGGACTACCTTGCCGGCCTGCCAAACCATCGTCGCCGCGCCGGCAAGTTCGCCGGCAGCGACGATCGCGCCAATGGCAGTCGCTATTGGGTTTTCTCTATTCATTTCCACCTTATCCGTGTATCCTGCGCCCGCAGCTAGTTTCCTGACAAACTTCAACCGCCGGGGCCCCGCTTGACCGAGACCGTCAGCCCATCAAAACCCCGGCGCCGCAACACCGGCACGATGGTCGATACAAGCGCCGGATGCGCAGCGACAGCGGCGCTGTAGCGCTTTGTGTCGCTGTCAGCGGTCGGATCGAGCACAGCATCGGGTAACGTGTTATCGGCCAGGATCAGCTTTCCGCAATTTAGGGCGACCAGGGCAACCCGCATTCCGGGAAAGGGCCGGCGAGGCTCCGGTTGTGCCATCCGGTTCCGGCCCTTTCCCGGAATGCTCGCCCACTCCATCACCTGCGTGCAACGCACCGGACCTTTTCAAACAGCTTCTCAATACGACTTTGGCAAGCCCAATACATGGGTCGCTATGTAAGCGAGCACCAGGTTGTTACTCACCGGCGCCACCTGATACATGCGCGTTTCGCGGAATTTACGCTCCACATCGTACTCAGTGACAAAACCGTTGCCACCATGCGTATCGAGGCAGACGTTGGCCGCCGCCCAACTGGCTTCGCTGGCAAGAAACTTCGCCATATTTGCCTCTGCACCGCAGGGTTGACCGTTGTCAAAGAGGGCGGCGGCTTGATAGCGGATTGCATCGGCGGCACGAACCTGGGTGTAGGCCCGCGCAAGGGGAAATTGCACACCTTGATTGCGCCCGATCGGTGCGCCGAAGCGCTCACAGGTTTTGGCATACTGGGTCGCCCGGTCAATAAACCAGTCGCCATCGCCAATACACTCCGCTGCCAGCAAAATGCGCTCGGCGTTCCAGCCGTCAATCACATAGCGAAAACCCTGCCCTTCTGCGCCAATTAGACTCTCCGCCGGGATGCGCATTTCGTGATACTTCACTTGATTGGTGGCATAGTTGAACATGGTGCGCACCGGGATGACTTCCAGCGAGTCTGGTTGCTGTGCCCGAATCTGGCGCAGGTCAATCAAAAAGAGACTGATGCCAGCCGTGCGGTCTGGCGTCTCCGCTCGTGGCGTGGTGCGCGCCAGAAGCATGAGCAGATCGCTCTGCACAATGCGGCTCGTCCAGTTTTTGTGACCCGTGACCACATAGGTATCGCCCTCTTTGCGGGCAAAGGTGCGAATACTGGTCGTGTCACTGCCTGCCTCAGGCTCGGTGACCGAGAAGGCTTGCAAACGCAAGCGACCGGCGGCGATGTCGGGCAGATAATGCTTTTTCTGCGCTTCACTGCCATGCTTGAGCAGCGCGCCCATCGTATACATCTGGGCGTGACAGGCCGCCGAATGTCCCCCGCTGCGGTGAATCTCTTCCAGGATGACGCTCGCTTCGGTGATCCCGAAACCCAGACCGCCATAGTCTTGGGGAATGAGCGCGGCAAGATACCCCGATTCGGTCAGTGCCCGCACAAATTCTTCGGGGTAGGCTCTAGCTCTGTCCAATTCGCGCCAATAGGCATCGGGGAAACGGCTACAAAGCGTTTTCACGCTCGCCCGAAGTTGGTCATGTTGAAGCAGTCGTGTGGAGTCTATCGTTGCATTCACCAAATGTATCTCCACCCAATCAAACGGATAACGGTTGGATTGTGACCTGGGGCAGCCGGACCTGACAGTTGCCTTGTGCTATCCGATCGCTACTTCTTGTGGACAACACCGACGCCCTCATCCGCCAACCGCGCAACAATATCATCTGGATACGGATACGTTAACGTGAAGACAAAATGGTTCGCCCCGGCTTCAATGAAAGTTTTGACTCTGTCGCGGGCTGCGGATAAATCATCATAGTTGACCGGCACTTGGGTGGAGAGGTCGATGGTGTCAAAATCGTGGCCGACCGCCTCACAATGTTGCTTGAGAATACAAACCTTGTGTTGAAAGACATCAACCGGGCCGGCCACAAAATTCCAGACATCTGCGTGTTTTGCGACCACCCGTAGCGTCAATTGCTCACCACTGCCGCCGATAACAAACGGGGGGTGCGGCTTCTGCACCGGTTTTGGCTCACGACGCGCCTCTTTGAGCTGGTAGTAGCGTCCTTCAAAGGTGGTCAAATGTTGGGTAAAAAGTTGCTTGAGAATCTGGCAAGCTTCATCCAAACGGCGGATGCGTTCGCCCGGCGCATAGAGCGGAATGCCCATGCTCGCATGTTCATACTCATTCCACCCGGCCCCGATACCCAAATCTAAACGCCCATTGGAGATGACATCGACCGTGGCGGCAATCGAAGCCAACACCGCCGGATGGCGGTACGTGTTGCCGGTGACCATCAGACCAATGCGGATGCGACTGGTTTCCGCCGCCAAGGCCGCTACGGTATCCGGCTTATCGTTTCATCTCTCGGGTCAGAAAGGCGCCGACGGCTTCCATATAGCGCGCAAATTGTTCACGGCGGATGTTGTGGCCGGCCCCTGGGATATGAACGACCTGGAGTTGAGGGACCAGTTCCTGCATCTCTGCGGCGCGTTCTGGCGTCACCCCGCCTCCCCGTTCCGAGTCAGCGATCAGCAGCAGCGCCGGGCAGGCAATTTTGCGCAGGATCTGGTTCCAGTCAACGTCACCCGTCCCCTGACGGTTCAGCGCATTGAGGTTGAAACGCAGTTTGGCGTCGGCCCACGGTCCCAACTCTGCCTCAGACCAGGTGGGCGTGTTGGTTCGGGCATGTTCAATGAGCTCTTCACGGGTTTTGCTTTGCAGGTCGGTTAGCCGGTCACGCCACTGTCTGCGCCGTTCTTGCACTTCGACGCTATTACCTGCCATGTAATTACGCGCCCCACTGTCCTCAATCAAGATGGCGCCGGGCAGGTGCGGGTACAGACCAGCCAGAGCCATCGCCGTCGACCCACCCATGGAGTGACCAAGCACGGCCGGCTTTTTGAGGTCGAGACCGCTAATGACGCCGGCCAGATCAGCGGCCATCTCGATTGGGGTATAGCCCTGTTCCGGCGCATCGGATCGCCCGTGTCCGCGGGCATCCACCATGATCACGTCATAGTCCGCTTCCAATGTTTCGGCCACGGGCGTCCAACAGAAACCGTCATCCGAAAAGCCGTGCGCCAGCACCACCGGCGGCTTGTCGCCCCCGGTGCGCGTATAATGGAGATGAATGCCATTGGTTGCGATCTTGTCTGAGTACCATCTGGTCATCATGTTTCTCCTATCAGTGCCCCATGGTGTCAGAATCGACCCGTTTCTCGGCGCCGGTGTCGAGCGCCGAAATGGCGGCGACTTCGTCGGCGGTAAGCGTGAAGTCGAAGATGTCGATGTTCTGGGCAAGCCGCCCGGGGTTCGACGACCTGGGGATCGGCACAATGCCGAGGTCAATGTTCCAGCGGAGGACCACCTGCGCGGGCGTTTTGCCGTATTTTGCGCCGATGGTTGCCAGGATGGGCTCGTTCAGCAGATCGCTCCCTGGCCCCAGCGGGCTCCAGGCGACCGTGACGATGTCGTGGGCGTGGTCATAGGCCACGTGGTCGGGCCGTGTGATGCGGGGGCTCAACTGAATCTGGTTGGCCACAGGGCGGATCGTGGCTTCGGCCAGGAGCCGATCCAGATGGGCAGGCTTGAAGTTGGAAACGCCGATCGAGCGGACCTTGCCGGATTCGGCCAGCTTCTCAAATGTCTTCCAGGTAGAGATATACTCGTCGCGCTGCGGTAACGGCCAGTGGATCAGCAGCAGGTCGACGTAGTCCAGGCCAAGCTGACGCAGACACTCGTCGAGACCGGCAATAGCGCGCTCATTGCCCTGAAACTCGCCGTCCAACTTCGTGGTGACGAACACTTCCTCACGTGGGATGCCGCTATCCCGGAGGCCTTTGCCCACACCACGCTGATTGCCATAACGGTAGGCGGTGTCGATGTGACGATAGCCCGCTTCGATTGCGGTCACGATCAGCGGTGCGATCTGGTCGTCGTCGAGCGTAGCAGTTCCCAGGCCGATCTGGGGCATGGTATAGCCGTTGCTGAAACGGAGGGTTGGTATGGACATTCGTGTATACCTTTCGTAGTAGCGAGGGTACTCAGATGATGCGGTCCTCGATTTCCCAGACATGGTCAACCACATGCCAGGCAAGCCGCCGTGCGAAGTAGCGTGGTGACCAACGCTTGCCGCCCCGGGAACCTTCCCGCGCTAGCTGGCCGGCGACCGCCGCCTGCAAACCTTGTATGACTTCACGCCGCACTCGTTCTTTCCGTTCCGCCGTTGTCTCGCCCGCAATAGAGCGAAGCTTCCACCCTAGGCTCCTGAGGTAGCCTTCCTCTGCGCCAACAACATGATCGATGATCTTGGCCAGCTCGCGACCGCCGCCGCGCGGCCCTTTTTGCAGCGCTTTCCCTTCCGCTTGCGCAACGACTTGATCAAAGGCAAGCCAGCAGGCTTGTAGCAGTCTTACATACCGCTCCAGTTCATCCGCCTCAACCGGCTCCCAATCCTGCGGCAGCGGCATCGCGGGCGCCCCGAAATCGGTTGTGGCGTTTCCTTCCAAACGGGCGACGATGGTAAGCTGCGCAGGGATCTCCGGGGCGTTGAATGCCAGATTTGCATTGTTCGCAATCTTTGCATAGCGAGGGGAGGCATCGATCAACATCTGAAGCGCTGCCTGCTCGTCCTTGCCGGAGCGACACCAGCCGGGCCAGTGGAGCGCAACCGCAAAAACCTTCTTCCGCCCGGCCTCGAGGTAGATCTCATGCGAATCAGTTGAACTTGCCAATGCGATTCTCTCGTTTTTAACCAACTGCGAGCCGTACCGTCACTTTGTCGCCTTCCTCAAGCTTTTCTGCTTTGCGGGCACTCGCTTTGATGGGCACAATGTAGCGACCATCTTTGGGAAACAAGGAAGTCGTCCACTCGGTTTTGCCGATCCGAACACGGACTGGAATCATTCCCCAGCCATACGTCACCGATCCTGATAGCGCTTTCAGGGCGCGGGACTGCTCCGCCGGAACGGTCACGAAGTACCAGGGGGCAGGGCCTTTCCAGAACCAAATTTCGCCGTTGAATTCGATGTTCATTGGTACAGTAAATCAAACGCCGAACAATATGATTGAAACGATGCTTACCCGTTTCGTGGATTATACCATAGCCTTACTCGTCCTGACACCGGGGGACACCCTGAATTGATGTCTCTCTTGAGCTATGATATGGTAACGTGCTTGCCAACAAGATCTGGTCGTTCCACTATTTTTGGAAACATAAACTCCAATAGGACTTACGCAAGCCTTGACTGAACGTGATAGGATTGAGCATGAATCTTCTCCTAGCAAGCATCAGGCGCTGCGTAAGTCGTGTCCAATCGGAGGCACAATGAACATCCGTCGTGGTGACATCTTTTGGGTCGAGCCGGATGGGGAGCGAGGTTCTGTACCTGGCTTTCCGCATCCACAGGTCGTGGTGCAAGATGATCTCTTCAACCGCTCTCGCATCAGCACGGTAGTCATCTGTGCATTGACCACGAATCTCAAGCGCGCCCAGGAGCCGGGCAACGTGCTGCTCGAGCCGGGCGAGGCGAATTTGACCCGGCCAAGCGTTGTTGTGGTCTCCCAGGTCTCCTCGATCCTGAAGAGTCAGTTGGGGGAGTACATTGGGACGTTGTCAGCGGAGCGGGTGGAGCAGATTCTGGCCGGCATGAGATTCCAGCAGGCAGCTTTCTTCAGCCAGCGCTAGGGGCGGCGACTCTATCGTGTTCATGCCTTGCGGTTGGGGTAGCCACAAAGGTAGAACTGGCCAAGCAAGACGGCTGGGTGTGTCCAAAATTTGGGGCAAACCCGCATTCCGGGAAAGGGCCGCCGTTGCGGTGAACGTTCAGAAACTTTCCGGCCCTTTCCCGGAATGCGGGGCCGGGGCAAGCCGCCCCCAATCCTGGACGCACCCAGACGGCTACGGGTATTGAATCCCACTGGCAACGGGTTTATAATGGCTACACAGTTTGCATGGCAGAGGTCGATATGCAGCCACCCTTTGCCATGCGGTTCCGCCGGGAGGCAACCATGTTCAACCCACTGCACTACGAAAACAGCCAACCAGGCGGCGTCGCCCTCTTGGAGGTCGTCAGAGAAAACGAGGAACAGCCGCAATTCGTCCCGCTGCGTGATACGACAGTCCGTGGCACAGTCACCGGGCCGCTGGCCGACCTCACAGTGATCCACCGCTTTGGCTACGAGCGCACCGTCTGCGACCGTACGCTCGAGGCCCACTACCGCTTTCCTCTGCCGGGAGACGCCGCAGTGATGGCGGTCACCGCCCGCTTTGGTGAAACGGAAATCGTGGCCGAACTCAAAGAACGTCGCCAGGCCGAGGATGACTATGCGCAAGCCAAGGCCGAAGGACGCCAGGCTGCGCTTGCCACCCGTGAAAGCGCCGATGCCTTTACTCTCCAGGTCGCTGGCCTCCAACCCGACCAGGAGATCGTCATCGAGACTCGCTATGTTCAACTGGCGCGCGCCGAAGGGGAGGGCTGGACGCTGCGCATTCCCCTGACGCTGGCCCCCCGCTATGCACGACGCGATGAGATGGCAGACCGACCCGCCCACGGCCAACCGCTCGCCACCGTCCGCGACCCCGGTCATCGCTTCCGGTTGGAGTTGAGCATCCAGGGCGCTGATGCAGTCACCAGCGCTACCCACGAACTCAACGTCGAGCAGCAGCATGGCTCGCATCAGGTTACGTTGGCCGCCGGGGCTGTGACCCCAGACCGCGATTGTTTGGTCAGTTGGCGTCCAGCCGCGGCGGATACCCGGCCGCTCATGACCGCCTTTGCTCATCACGATGGAGCTACCGACGATGTCTACTTCGTTGCCCAGGTGGCACCACCCGCGATGCATGCGCCAGGGAGCGGGGTCGCGAGAGAGATCATTCTGTTGGTTGACCACTCCGGCTCGATGACCGGCCCCAAATGGGCCGCGGCCGACTGGGCGGTCGAACGCTTTCTGGCCGATCTGGGCGAGCGCGACCGCTTTGCGCTCGGTTTTTTCCACAATACGACCCACTGGTTCAAAGCACAAACCGAACCAGCCACCGAACAGACGCGCCGGCAGGCTGTCACCTGGCTCAAGGAGCATCGAGAGAGCGGCGGCACCGAACTGGGCGTGGCGCTCGAACAGGCGCTCCACCTCAAACGCACAAGCGGTGAGCTGGCCCGCCATCTGCTGATCATCACCGACGCTGAAGTGACCGACGCCGCCCGCATTCTGCGCCTGGCCGAGGGTGAAGCCGGGCGCAGCGAGCGCCGCCGCATCAGCGTACTTTGCATCGACGCTGCACCCAATGCCTATCTGGCCCAGGAACTGGCGGACCGCGGTGGCGGCGTAGCACGGTTCCTCACCAGCGACCCCGACCAAGAGGATATCGCCACCGCGCTCGACGACGTGCTGGCCGACTGGGCCGAACCGGTGCTCACCGGGCTGACGCTGACAGTCAACCGGCCCCACGTCGAGGCCAGCGGTCGCCAAACGACAACTACCTCCAGCGAGCAAACCGAAATCGATCTGGGGGATCTGGTCAGCGGGCGAGCGCTGTGGGTAGTGGCGCGCGCGCCGCAAGCCGGAACGGCCCCACTCAAGCTGACTCTCCAGGGTCCACAACAGCGATCCCTGGCTGACCACACGCTCGACCTTGCTGAGAGCCAGGGCACGCCGGCGCTCAAGGCGCTCTTTGGCGCCCGGCGCATCAGCGCGCTCGAATATCTTGCCGCCGCCGATCTGGAGGCAGACCCGTTGCGCACCCAGCTCGCCCGCCTGGGCTACGATCCGGCGTCGATCCTGGAACGTGTGACTATTGGTGAGTCTCGCGTTTATACTGAAAACCGTCGTGAACAGACCAGGGAGGCGCTGCGGGCGTTGTTGCGTGACGAGGCATTGGCCTATCAGTTGGCATCGTCGGAGACAGCCTTTGTGGCGACGCGACGTGAGGCGGGCCAGGTGGTGGAAGGGACGGCGCCTGTCGCCAGCGCGCTCCCCAGCGGTTGGTCGCCCGATTTTATCAGCCAGCCGGCGGCCGGCAGAGGTGTGATGGGGGCTACACTACCGGCGCAAGCGCTGCCTGCGCCCGCGCTCTCGGTGGCGCCGGGCGGAATGGGGTTAACACAGGGTTTGAGTCAGGCAGTCGCCCGATTGCTCCCCGGCCAGATGCAGGCTAGAGGTCGCCCTGGCGCCGCACCCGACGAAGAGCAGACGACGATCTTTACGGGCACACCGGTATGGCGCGGCCCGGAGGCATTGCTCTTTGCCACGGACCAAAGGCCGGATCTGTTGGCGAATATCGCCACTATCACCGCTATTCGTGTGCATGCCAAAGGGATCTCACGCGAGGTCGCAGAGCAGGTACGGCTGCTCATCCATCTGGGCGACCCTGCTCGGCCGCGCGCCCAGGTTTCTCTGGCTGACCTGCTGCAACTAGGCGAAAGACCCTTAAACCTGCGGCGCCAGCCCAACCAACAGTTGACGGTCTCGCTGATCGATCCTACCGGCGCGCTGGCTCACCAGACCTTCTCGCTGACCGTCGAACTGTGTTGGCGGCGGGGGTAAGTTACGCAATTCCCGGTCAGCCCCTACCTACCGTTTGTTTTCCCGCGGGGGGTGTGCTACAATCGCGCGCTGTGAATATGCTGCTCGATTTGCTTACCTCACCGCTGGGGCCGGCGCTGGTCCTACTGCTGGGCGCTGGCGTGCTGATGCTTTACGGCCGCTGGGTCCGCCGGGCTGACTGGCTGACTGCGCTGGCGCTCCTGTTTGTTGCCACCGCCGCGCTCTTGCTCTATTCGTTGCGCGAGCGACCGGTAGTGCCAACCTTTAGCCTGCCCTGGCAGCCCTTGTTGCAAAGCGGCACCAACTTTCTCTGGGTAGGGGATGGCTGGAATTGGTACATCTCCGGGTTGATCCTTTTGTTGGGGGGAGTCGGGCTGTTGCTCGACCTCAACAACGAGCAGGCGGCTGAGCGGCTCCGCGTCTATGGGACGCTCGCCATCAATCTGGTGATGCTGGCGGCGGCGCTGCTGTTTGTGAGCAGCGGCAATCTGTTGACCGCCATCTTTACCTGGGTTCTGCTGGATATTGTGGTGCTGGTGCGCAATGCGCCACGGCTGGAACAATATCTAGACGGCGCCAGCAGCGAAGACAATTATGCGCGCGGCCTCAGTCTGGTGGGCGCTCTGTTACTGTTGATCGCCTTGCTCCCGGCCGGACCGCGCGGGCCAAGCCAGGAGTTTCAAAGCGGCTCGCTGCCGGTGGACGCTGTGCTCTTTGTCGTGCTGGCGGCTGCTATTCGCGCCGGCATCTACCCATTTCACCTCTGGCTGATTCCCCACCGCCATCGCATGGCCAACATCTCTGAGCGGTTGCTCGAACATTTGGTGCCGGTGCTGTGCGGGCTCTGGCTGCTCGGCTGGGCTTTTCGTCTGGGTAACCAGGCCTTCTGGCAGCGCAGCGAGGGGATCGCCCTGCTGGTTCTCACCTTGCTGGGCAGCGCTGTGGCGGCGTGGACGGCGAAACAGAAAGCCGAACATACGACGCTGGTGCTCATCACCTCGGCCAATTTGGCGGCGCTGGCAGGGGCGCTGGCCTTTAGCGATGGGCCAAGCGCTATGATCTGGCCCACAACTGCCTTTGCATTGGGTGGTGCGCTCTGGTTGGTGGGCGAGCAGGTTTGGCTGGTATGGGGCTGGCAACTGCCGGTGAGTGTGGGGGCGGCGACGATCATCGGCCTGCCCTTTACGCCCGGCTTTCTGACCCAGCCGGCCCTGGCCCGGCTGTTGAGTCCGGGGACGTTTTACCTGGTGCTCTTTGGGATCTTTGTGGCTGCGGCCACACTCCAGGTCGCTGCCCTGTTGCGCAGTTGGGGTGGGTCGGAGCGCCAGGAGTTGCCAGCGGCGGCGCCCGGGACGATCTCGCGGCTGCTGGTAGCCAGCGTGGCGATTGGGTTGCCTTTGGCAGTAGCGGGCTTCTTGCCCCGCGCCGTGGCTGCGCTCGCCAGCATGCCGGATGCTATCCCGCCGACGCTAGGTGACCCGCCAATTGTTGTAGCGCCCTTGCCGGTCTGGATTACGCTGGCGCTGCCGCTGTCGGCCGGCATCATGCTTGTATGGTCGTTGCCGCAGCCGCGCATCTTTGCCAAAGGGTGGGTTGATTATGTCAACCAGTTTGTGCGGCTCGACTGGCTCTTCCGCCTGGCGTGGTGGGGTGCTGACCGTACGAGTGATATTTGGGCCAATGCACTGCGCGTGGTGGAAGGCTCTGGTTATATGGGGTGGCTGGCCGTGCTCGTGTTGATCGGCTACTTGATGATGCGGTAAACATGGACGCTCTATTCGCACAATTGCTGGCTCAATTGGATTTTTTTGCCACAGGTTTTGGCGTCCTGACCACTGCCGCGTTGGCGGCGTCTATCTTCTTGTTTTGGGAATGGCGGACTGCCTTGGTAGCGCTACTCGTTGTCCAGACCGGCGTGGCAACGCTGATGGTGACCGTGCATGAGCTTCCTACCCAATGGGCTGCTGTCCAGATTTTAGTGATCCTCCTCTGCGCTTTGTTGTTAAGCCTTTCGGCGCAACAGATGCGCGGACGGCAAGCAACACGGGCGCCCGGCCCCTGGCCGCTCCGGCTGATGGTGCTTCTATTGCTGTTGGCAAGCTGGCGCGTCTTTGATCTACAGCTCTCGATCCCCTTGCTCAACCCGCCGGTGATCCGTCTCTTCCTCTGGCTTGGTCTCTGTGCGCTGACCACGCTTGCGCTCAGCGACTCACCCTTTTTTACCGGCGTGGCGTTGCTGCTGTGGTGCGCGCCGATCCAATCGATTGTCGAACTGTTGGTGCCAGGGCACAACCTCTTTGTGATCATTGGCATGGTGGAGATTGTGGTGACGCTGGCGTGCAGCTATCTGCTCCTGATCGACCTCACGCCTGAGCCAAAACCGGCGCCTGTGATCACCGACAGCACCTACATCGAGCGTGTTCCGGCCCTACCTGCCTTACCTGCACCAGAACGACCGTTGCTGCCTGACCCTGGGGCTGTCCGACCGCAGCCACCTCGCCCAACCGGGCCGGCGCCGGACGCGCCGGCAGTAGTAAGGGGGTCACAATGAATGACGGTGGCATATCCGCTCTAAACCTGCCTGCGCTGATGCTGGCAACGCTGCTGCTCACCGCTGCTGTCCTCTATGTTTTGCGCGGGTGGGAACAGTTGACCGCCCTTGTGGCAGCCGCCCTCACGGGTTCGCTTGGTCTCTGGCTCTGGCAGGTGGATTTGAGTAATCCGCTGCGCCCGCTCCCCTTTTCAACACAGGTCGTCGATTTAACGGCGCCTTTGACACGCGCCGGTTTTACCTGGCAGTTACAGGCAGGAGCCATTCCGGTCATCACAACGAGCCTTCTGCTCGCTGCTGTTGCTTGCCTGCTGGCGGCATTTATCAACCAGGGGAAGTCATTTGCGCCGTTGGCGCTCTTCCTGGTGGCGGGTTATGTAAGTCTGGCGCTGATGACAGCGGGCCCGCTGGCGCCTACGCTCGTAGCACCACTCTTTTTGGCCCTGCTGGCAGGGTTGAATGTCTTTGTGTTGCAGTCAGGGCGGTTGAGCCATACCGGCGGGCCCTTGCGCCAACTCGTGCCGCCGGTGCTGGCGTTTCCGCTCTTTCTGGTGGCGTTTTGGTATATCGACCAGATGCCGCTCAATCCGCAGGATGTCGTTGCGCCGCGGACAGCGGCGCAGTTGATTGGCCTGGGTCTTTTATTATTGCTGGCGCCAGTGCCCCTGCACGGTGCGCAGCCGGCTACAGCGCAAAGCTCGCCTCCGCTTGTCCACACGCTGGTAACGCTCTTGTACCAGTTGGCTGTGCTCCACTTGCTCTTCCGCGTCTGGCTGACCTTTTCATTTGTCGAACAAAGTGTTGCGCTGCGTGAATGGTTGACCATTGCCGGGGTGGCGACGGCGATTTGGGGAGGACTGGCGGCCATAGGCACCAACCACCCGGGACGCTTGATGGGCTACGCCGCCCTGCACGATTGGGGGCTGATCATCCTGGTGCTGGCGATTCCAGGCATCCGCAGTTGGCTGCTGGTCTTCTTCCTTTTTAGCCTGCGCGCCGCCAGCATGATGACGGCGGCGGCCGGGCTGGCGATGCTCGAAGCGCGGCTTGGAAACCTAAACCCCGAACGGCTGCGCGGTGTGGCGACACGTCTGCCGTGGAACAGCGCCGCCTATTTGCTGGGCGGTCTGGGATTGGTCGGTTTTCCGCTCAGCGCCGGCTTCACAGGGCACTGGGCCGCGCTGCAACTGATCGCCGAAAGCGACTGGCTGCCCGCGGCGATCGTACTCGTGGCTTCAGGCGGCGCCATCTTTAGTTTTATCCGGCTGGCGCGCGAGTTTTACGGCCCACTGGAGAACCGCCATCTGGCGCGTGAAGGTGTGGTGGGCGCCGTTTTCGCCATCTTTGTGCTGCTGCTCTCGGTTAGCCTCGCCGCGGCGCCCCAGTGGCTCGACAACCCGATCACCCGCACCCTGACTGCCCTGCGCGGCTGACCTCGCAAAAACTCTCAAGCGATCTTCTGACAGCTTCTGACAGTCCCCCTGTGTTAGGCTCATTGCACCATGCAGTGTGCGGTGGGGCTGTGAGATTGTGTACTCCTGCCAGGCTAGTGGACGAAACGAATGAGTGACCAGACCCAACCACAACGCTCTTCACGCTTGAGCGGCTTTTACCAGAAGAGCATCGATGAACGCATTGCCATCCTGGCCCAATGGGCAGCGCTGACACCCGACGAAATCGCGCTGCTGCATGACAATCTGACCGTGACGCAAGCTGATAAGCTGGTCGAGAATGTGGTGGGTCGTTACAGTCTACCCCTGGGGATTGGCGTAAATTTTCTGATCAATGACCGCGACTACCTCGTGCCGATGGTAGTCGAAGAGCCATCGGTGGTGGCGGCAGTCAGTTATGCCGCCCGGCTTGCACGTTACGGTGGCGGCTTTCGCACGGGCAGCACCGAGCCGATTATGGTTGCACAGATCCAATTGCTCGCTGTGCCCGACCCGCAGCAGGCAACGGCGGCGATCCTGGCGGCAGAGCCCCGGCTGTTGGCGCTGGCCAATACCAGCCCCACCATCACCCGCCGCGGCGGCGGCCCGGTAGAGATCGAGGTGCGCCCGCTGCCGCAGACACCTACCGGACCGATGTTGATCGTCCATCTGCTTTTTGATACGCGGGATGCTATGGGCGCCAACGTGGTCAACACCGCGGCCGAAGCCCTGGCGCCGGCGCTGGAAGAATTGAGCGGCGGCCGCGCGCTGCTGCGCATCCTCAGCAACCTGAGCGACCGCCGCCGGGCGTGGGCCGAGGTGGCGATCCCCGCCGAGCACTTTAGCACGACTGAGTGGCCTGGGGGGGAGGTAATCGAAAACATTGCCCATGCCAATGCCTTTGCCGTGGCAGACCCCTATCGCGCCGCCACGCACAATAAAGGCATCTTTAACGGCATCGACGCTGTCGCCATCGCCACCGGCAACGACTGGCGCGCCATCGAGGCCGGCGCCCACGCCTATGCCGCGCGCGACGGCCAGTATCGGGCGCTGACAGAGTGGAAGGTGGGGGGGAATGGGGAGTGGGAAGTGAGGAGTAGAGACTACGCATCCCATTCTCCACTCCTCTACGGGCGGCTCGAGCTGCCGCTGGCCGTAGGCACCGTCGGTGGCGCAACGCGGGCGCATCCGTTGGCGCAGGTGGCGCTGAAAATATTGGGAGTCCAAAGCGCTCGTGAACTGAGCGAGGTGATGGCCGCGGTCGGGCTGGCGCAAAACCTGGCTGCGCTGCGGGCGCTGGCAACCGAGGGCATCCAGCGCGGGCACATGGCGCTCCACGCCCGCCAGGTAGCGCTTGCTGCCGGGGCGCAGGGGGATGAGATCGACCGCGTGGCGGCCCAGCTTGTGCGCGAGGGGCAGGTGCGCGTAGAGCGAGCGAAAAAAATTGTGAATCGTGAATGACAAATGCTGAGTTGTGAATGGTCGGCGCGCGGGAATGAATTCATTAACAATTCTCTATTCACCATTCATAATTCACAACTATACTGCGTTCAGTTTGAAACCCGGATTTTCCAACCTTTCGCATTCCGGGAAAGGGCCACAATGCTTCTCCGCAG
>QEUW01000820.1 GCA_003577005.1 Chloroflexota bacterium
GCTTCCCAGACCATGAGTTCGGGCTCGTTGGGCAGAGCCTCCTGTGCCTGTTCGACCGCGCCAAGCGCCTTTGCCCATCGTTCTTCCTCGGACAAATCTGGGTCTGTGAGCGCTTGGTCGATGGCGGCATTGGTGTTGACCAGCGCCACCGCGCGCGGGTCGGGCGGGAAAAAGAAATCGAGCGCCCACAGCGCGCCAGCCACCACAACCACCAGCGCCACCAGGGTCACGACCGCGCGGCGGATTGTGCGCACGCGGCGTTTTGTCACTTCGGTGTCGAGGTGCCACCAGAAATTCTCTGCCGGTGGATATCGCTGGCGGAGCTGCGCCAGCCCACCCGCCCGCTTCGCCGCAACCACCAGCGGCCCAGGTTTGGACGAGATGCGGCTGAGCAGACCCTCCCACCGCCCTTCTTCAGGCCGTACATCCATCTCGTTTTTGATGAGTTCCTCAAACATCCGCTCGATCTCATCGAGCAACAGCAGAAACTCCTCGATATTGGTTGCGTTCAGGTTGACCACCTGACGCTCCGCCTTGTCGAGCCGATCGCGCAGTTCATTTGCTGCGCTTTTGGCTCGCGACTCGATTGCATGGGCCATGGTTTATCTCAAAAACGTAGAACGTAGAGCGTAGAACGTAGAACGGATCTTGTTCTACGTTCTACGCTCTACGTTCAAGAGTCATCTTCTTCGTCGCTATCATCAATTGCGGTGCTGACGATGCCGGCCTTCTCCTCTTCTTCGCGTTGGATTTCGCGAAAGACGCGGTTGAGGCCGGACTTGATCTGGCTTTCGATCTTGGCTTTGCGCTCCAACGGCACGGGGAACCATTCGAGCATCTCGGCGACAAGGCCACTTTTGGTTTCGTTTTTGTTCTTGCCTTCCAGATAGTAATCGCGCACCCGTTTGCGCATAAACTCGATGTATTCACCGACACGATAGGTGGCTTCTGGTGTGCAGACAGGGCCATGACCGGGGATCAGCACCTTTGCCCCCAGGTTGCGGATCAGCTCCAGGGCCCGCAGCCACTCCAACGTGTTGCCCTGCGCCATGTATGGATGCTGGTCCACCCAGACGATGTCGCCGACAAAAGCGATCTGCTCATCGGGTAGCCAGACGATGCTCGTAGCTGGGGTGTGGCCCCCAACGTAGATCAGGTCGATCTGGCGGTCGCCGTAGAGCAGCGTCGCCCGGTTGGTAAAGGTGATATGCGGCGGGATGATGATAATATTGTTGAGTTGCGCCTGGATCTCCGGTTCGCGCTTAAAACTGTTGCGCACCCGCTCTTTGAAGTTCTCGGTGTAGCCCGACATCTCTTTATGTGCCCGTTCGTGGGCAATGACCTTGACCGGCATAAAGTACTGGTTGCCAAGCGCATGGCCGCGGTGATGGTCGGTATTGATCATATAGAGAAAAGGGTGGCCGGGATATTCGGCCTCGATCTGTTCGCGCCAGTCTATCGCCTGTTTGGGGATGAGCGGAGCGTCAACCATGATGATTCCCTCATCCGTATAAATAAAGCCAGGCGTACACCCCCGATAGTTGGTGTTGATAAAGATGCCTGGCGCTAGCTCCTCGCGCTCACCCAGACCGGTCATCCCGATGCGCACTGCGCTTCTTCGTCTCGCCATAGTTTTCCTTTGCCTCCTCACCCGCCCCCTGCTTGGTCACAGCGAATGAAAGTATAGCCTGAGTGGTCCCAATTGTCAAACAGGCTGATATTATGTCAACTTGTCTACCCGCAAGCCGTATCAGGATGCAACTTTCCATATCTTGCCCATCTGTTTGAATAAAATAGAGAGGACAGATCAATTTGCGTACCCCGGCGCCGATTTGTGTTATACTGTGGGCGTGAC
>QEUW01000232.1 GCA_003577005.1 Chloroflexota bacterium
AAGAGCGTGGACGCAGGTGTCTTCTTTGGTGCCGACGCCGGCAACCCCGACAACATCGGCCACTTCTTTGCCGACATCCAGATGTACACCACCGGCGCCGGCGAACCGGACGCGATTGCGCATCTCTGCCAGTACGTTTCGGCGGAAGCTTCGCAGGCGGAAAATGAGTGGCGTGGCAACAACAATATGCGCTGGCAGAACGATGAGTTCGACGCCACCTGTGAACAGGCCCTGACTTCAACCGATGCGGATGAGCGGCGTGACCTTGCGCTCAAGCTCAACGACCTCATCATCGAAGACTACGCCATGATCCCGCTGGTGGCCCGCCCACGCGTGGCCGGCGCCGCCACCGGCTATGAGCCCTCTGGCTGGGATTCGGAAATGTGGGACATTGCCAACTGGTACATGGAGTAAGCACAGGACTGTTCAGGGGCAGCGATTCGTCAGGAATCGCTGCCCCATCGGTGCGTTGCGCCTCGATGGGCAACGCACCGCTAGTTGAAATGTAGGAAGATAGGGTTGTTTTGCGGAGCGCCTATGGGCATGTATATTCTTCGCCGGCTGTTGGTTTCAATCCCCACCCTGATCGGTATCAGCATGGTGCTTTATGCTATTTTGGCATTGGCGCCGGGTGATCCGCTCTCGCAGTTTGCCGCCGATCCATCGGTTCCGCCCGAAGTGCGTGAGAACATTCGCCGGCAATTGGGTCTGGATGACCCGGTGCATCTCCAGTATCTCAAGTGGTTCCGCTCGATGATCATCGGCGACTGGGGCTTCTCGTTTGCCACACGGGCGCCGGTGGCCGCGCTGATCCAACAGCGGATGCCGCAGACATTGCAGGTGGTTGGCCTGGCCTACCTGCTTTCAATCGCACTGGCGCTCCCCATCGGCATTTTGTCGTCGCTCAAACCTTACTCCTGGTTTGATAACGTTGCCACGACCTTTGCCTTTATTGGCTTTTCGGTGCCCACCTTTTTTACTGGCCTGCTCTTGATCCTGATTTTCAGTGTCAATTTGAGATGGCTACCCTTTATTTACGATTCGACGCTCAAAATCAACAGTTGGAGTGCATTTTCACTCCAAATCAAACAGATGATCATGCCGGTGACCGTGCTGGCGCTCTTTCAGACCGGAACGATGACCCGCTTTGTGCGGTCGGCCATGCTCGACAATCTGCCGCAAGATTATGCTCGTACAGCGCGCTCCAAGGGGTTGGCTGAACGGGTTGTGATCGTGCGCCATGTGTTGCGCAACAGTTTGATCCCGGTGGTGACGCTGGTGGCGCTGGGTGTGCCCACCATCTTCTCTGGCGCGATTGTCACCGAGCAGATCTTCCGCATCAACGGCATCGGCGAATTGTTGATCAAATCGATTCAAAATTCGGATACACCGGTGGTGATGGCGATCACCTTTATTTTTGCCACCCTGGTGGTGTTCTTCAATCTGGTTGCCGATGTGCTATACGGCGTACTGGACCCCCGCATCCGGTATAATTAAGTAGCGCCTGCAACGTTGACAGGAGTAGCGATGACTGAAGCTACGACAACTTCGCTCAACCGCCCAGCCACAAGCCTGGCCGGCCCGCCAATTGCTGTAGCGCCACAGGCGAAACGGGCCCCACGCACCTTGTGGGGTGATGCATGGCGGCGCTTTCGTCGCCACCGGCTGGCGATGGGGGCTGTATGCGTGCTGGTTTTGCTCGCCCTGACTTGTATCGCCGGGCCCACGTTTTATAAAAGAGATCCTAAAAAGATCGACTTTTTGCAGTCAATGAAACCGCCGAGCGCCGAACACTGGCTGGGAACAGACGACCTGGGCCGTGATATGCTGGCGCGCTTGATGCTGGGGGGCCGTATCTCGCTGGCGGTAGGGATTGCAGCAATGGCAGTGGCCATGAGCCTGGGTACGCTGATCGGCGCAACCGCTGGCTTTTTTGGCGGCCGTGTGGACAATCTCCTGATGCGGCTTACCGACCTCTTTCTGGCGCTGCCGGTGGTACCGCTGCTGCTCCTGCTTATCTTTCTCTTTCGCGACCGGTTGCGCCAACTCATGGGGCCAGAGATGGGCATCTTTTGGCTGATCATCGCGGTTATTGGGGTGCTTAATTGGATGACCGTGGCGCGTCTGGTGCGCGGTTCGTTCCTCTCGCTCAAACAGCGTGAATTTGTGGAGGCTGCGACCTGTCTCGGTGTCAGCCGGGCGGCGATCATGTTCCGTCATATCCTGCCCAACACGGTGGGGCCGATCATTGTGGCGGCGACCCTAAGTGTGGGCGCCGCCATCATTACAGAATCGGTGCTCTCTTTTCTAGGCTTGGGCTTTCCCCCTGATACACCCACGTGGGGACGCCTGCTCTTCGACGGGCAGAATTTCCTCGACCTCGCGCCATGGATGGTGCTCTTCCCCGGCTTTTGTATCTTTCTCACCGTGCTCAGTATCAACTTTATGGGCGACGGTCTGCGCGATGCGCTCGACCCGCGGCAACGACAGTAAAAGTGCGGTTCACAGAGAAAACAGAGAAGACGCGAAGAACGCAGAGAGATTTGAGAGTTCTCGGCTGTTCTACGTACAGAGAGGCTGGCGGATCGATCCGCCAGCCTCTCTTCGATTGAAATCTCAGCGCACTCCGTGTCTTCTCAGTGCGTTCTGTGTTCGCACTGCGGGCGGATAGCGCCAACTACTTTTTCGCCGCTGCGTAATTCTGCGCCACCTGGTCCCAGTTCACCACATTCCAGACCGCGTTGAGATAATCAGGCCGGCGGTTCTGGTACTTCAGATAGTAGGCATGTTCCCATACATCCACGCCAAAGATGGGTGTGTCCCCCTGCATGAGCGGGCTGTCCTGGTTGGCAGTGCTGTAGACATCCAGGCTGCCATCGGATTTGACCACGAGCCACGCCCACCCGCTGCCAAAGCGGGTCGCACCGGCCTGGTTTACTTTGTTCTTGAACTCGTCAAAGCTGCCAAACTTGGCATTGATGGCCGAGGCTAATTCGCCACTCGGCTGACCGCCGCCCTGGGGGCTCAGGATCTTCCAAAAGAGCGAGTGGTTATGGTGGCCACCGCCATTGTTGACGATGGCGGTCTTCTTGTCCGCCGGCACCTTGTCGATGTTGCGGAGAATCTCTTCGATGCTCTTGTTCTCCCATTCGGTGCCGGCCACGGCGTTGTTCAAATTGGTGACATAGGTCTGGTGGTGCTTGGTGCGATGGATGTTCATCGTCGTCGCGTCGATGTGGGGTTCGAGCGCATCTTCGGGATAAGGCAGGTCAGGCAAGGTAAAGGCCATCTTGTCCTCCTTTTGGATTGGAAAAGTGGTTGGTCTTTGGTTAGCTTGTCAAGCACTACACAAAGTGTAGTGGAAGGGGGTTTCCAATACGGTGTTGTAGTATACAAAGTGGCAGCAGGGGCGTCAAACTGCGGCAATAGACGATGGCCACTGACTTTCTTTTGCCCATCGTCTACCGTTCCCCGTCTTTGACCGTGATCAGCGTAATCTGCGGCCGCGCCCCAAAACGCAGGGGGATGCCCTCGCCTACCCCGCGCGTGACATAGACCTGTGTCTTGCCCCGTTGTAGGTGGCCGCAGACTTCATGGCGCGCCAGATGGTCCGAATGGGTGTGGATGGGTCCTAGCCACGGCAATACGATCTGCCCGCCGTGGGTGTGGCCGCAGAGGATCACAGCAGCGCGCTCAAATCCCTCCTCTTTTAGGATATCGGGGTTGTGGCTCAGCAGGATCGTTGGTTTGCCGGGTGGAACATCGGCCAGCGCCTTGGAGACATCCGGCCAGCCTTCGCAGACATCGTCCACACCCGCTAGGTGCAGGTCTACACCATCGGGTTGACCCGGTTTGTCACACAGGTGAACTGAACGGTTGTTGAGGATTTCGATGCCTTTGTCGGCCAGCGCCCGGCGCAAGCGTTCTTTGTTGTTGAAGTGAACCCGTTTGAGGACAAACGGTTTGTTCATAAAGTATTGCGTAAACTGATAAAAATCTCGCATCTGGTCGACAAAGCGACGCGTGTGGCCATTCTTGTGATTGCCGTTACGCTGCTGGTAGCGTTCCCAGTTGCGCGCCAGCATATCGCTGTGGCTGTAGCAGACATGGTCGTGGTTGCCAAAGACCCCGTAGCCACCCAGCCGCGGGCGCGGTAGCACATCGAGCAGGGCAAGCAAATTTTGTAGCCCGGTCTCCTCGTGCCAGAAATCACCGGTATGCACCAGCAGATCGTACTCCAACCCGCGCGTGAGGGTGCGGATGCGTTCGATCTTGGCCCGTTCACGCCAGGCCAGCCCGCGAAAGTGCGTGTCCGAGAGATGCAGGATCCGCAGACCCTGGGCTGGAATATGGCCGCGCGCTTGCGGCACAACGAGCGCCAACTCCTCTAGATGGATGTTCAGCGGTTCATGAAAGAGCGAATAGCCGGCCAATCCAGCGCCAAAACCGAGCAACATGCCAAAGCCGTTTGCTAATTGTTTCTGTGTTTTAGGATCGATCTGGCTGACCAAACGTTCAATGCCAAGCATCGTGACAAACTTTCCTCATCGTTTTGCGGTCCTCAAGCGGTCGCAAGCCGAATTTCGCACGGACAAATGTTACTGCACGAAGCTAACATACTACTGCACAATCCCATCATAGCCAAATCGGCGCCTTGCGTTACTTTCAGGTTGCTGGCAGCCGGTAGGGTAAGGTGGCGGCTGATCCTACAAGGTAACTGCAATCGATGGACCAATAGCCAGATGTCATCTTGTCCTACGTGTATCCATAAGTTGACAACGGCGGGTGAACAATAGACAATAAGACCACCTGTGCGCCCGCCGGCTCGCTGGAGCGAGCTCTCTTTTGAGCGCTGGCTGCATCATCTGATGCAATGATCCGAAAGAGGTTTGACGATGACGATTCCCTCCTTGACCGATACGCTTGACCCAGAATTCGAGAACAAAGCCGTCAACACGATCCGTATGTTGTCAGCCGACGCTGTCCAGCAGGCAAAGTCCGGCCATCCCGGTCTACCCATGGGGATGGCGGTAGCCGCGATGGTGTTGTGGACGCGCTTTATGCGTTACAACCCGGCGAACCCAGGCTGGGCCAATCGCGACCGCTTTGTGCTCAGCGCCGGTCATGGGTCGATGCTGCTCTATTCGCTGCTCCACCTCACCGGTTATGACCTTTCGCTCGACGAGATCCGCAACTTTCGCCAGTGGGGCAGCAAAACGGCCGGCCACCCCGAATACAGGCACGCTCCCGGCGTCGAGACCACCACCGGCCCCCTCGGCCAGGGCTTTGCCAACGGCGTGGGGATGGCGATTGCCGAACGGTGGCTGGCGACTCGCTTCAACCGCCCCGGTTTCGATATCATCGCCCACCATACCTATGCCATTGTCAGCGACGGCGACCTGATGGAGGGGATCGCCAGCGAGGCGTCCAGCCTGGCCGGCCACCTGCGACTGGGCAAACTGATCTACCTCTACGACGACAACCAGGTAACGCTCGACACGTTTGCCGCCGAATCCTACACCGAAGATTGGGCCAAGCGTTACGAGGCATACGGCTGGCATGTCCAAAAGGTCGATGGCATGAATGCCGCCGCGGTGATCAACGCCCTCTCGGTCGCCCAGGCGGACCCGCGCCCTAGCATCATCGGTTGCCGCACGATCATCGGTTACGGCAGCCCCAACCGCTCCGGCAGCGCCAAGGCGCATGGCGAGCCGCTCGGTGAGGATGAACTGGCGCTGACCAAGCAGTATCTCAACTGGCCCGTCGAACCACGCTTCTACATTCCTGAAGATGTGGCCGCCTATTTTCGCCAGGCGGTTGAACGAGGTCAGGAGCTCGAATCTGAATACAACGACCGCTTGCAGGCATACAAGAAGCAATACCCGGACGAAGCCGCCGAGTTGCAGCGCTTCCTCGCGGGCGAGTTGCCGGCAGGCTGGGAAGAGGCCCTTCCCACGTTCTCAGGCAAACCCGACGCCACACGCAACGCCAGCGGCAAGACGCTCAACGAACTGGCCAAGGTGATCCCCAACCTCATTGGCGGCAGCGCCGACCTGGCCGGCAGCAACAAGACCACCATCAGCGACCAGCCTTTTGTCGAGGCGGATAACTTTGCCACGCCCAATTTCCGCTTTGGGGTGCGCGAACACGCCATGGCTGGCATCCTCAGCGGCATGGTGCTCCACGGCGGGGTCATCCCCTACGGCGGCACCTTCCTGGTCTTTAGCGATTATATGCGCGCAAGTATGCGGCTGGCGGCGCTCATGGGGCTGCGTGTGATCTATGTCCTGACGCACGACAGCGTCGGTCTGGGCGAAGATGGGCCAACCCACCAGCCCATCGAACACCTGCCCGCCCTGCGCGCCATCCCTAACATGACGGTCATCCGCCCCGGGGACGCCAATGAGACGGCGCAGGCGTGGCGGGCAGCGCTGCGCAATACGAACGGCCCAACCGTGTTGGCCCTCAGCCGGCAGAACATGCCCATCTTTGACCGGTCCGAGCCGGGCATGGGCGCAGCCGACGGTCTGTTGCGCGGCGGCTATAGCTTGTTCGAGCAGGCGGCGGACGGCCTTGATCTCGTGCTCATCGCCAGTGGCAGTGAGGTTGAACTGGCCTATAAGGCCGCCACACAACTGGCCGGCGAAGGCTGGGGCGTGCGCGTGGTGAGCCTGCCAAGCTGGGAACTGTTCATGACCCAAGATGAAACCTATCGCCAACAGGTGCTGCCACCTCATGTCCCCAGGCTGGCTGTGGAGGCTGCTTCACCTTTTGGCTGGGAACGTTGGGTCGGCAACGACAAGAGCAAAGGCGATGTCATCGGGATCGACCATTTTGGCGCCAGCGCCCCTTACCAGCGTATTTTTCAGGAGTTTGGGTTCACCGTGGACAACGTTGTCCAGCGGGCAAAGGGATTGTTGAAGAAATAGTGGAGATTATGGAGATTGGAAAGATTGAGGGGATTGTGAGCTCGCAAGCTCTCCAATCTCCTTGATTTCTCGTTGTTCATGTCAGAGAATAAATTACAGTAACAGGATGACCATGCACGCACTCCTTACCGACCTGCTCCGCCGCACACGGCAACACCATGCCATCGAGCACGCCACCATCCACTTGCTGGCGGCGCGCTATCCCGAACGGCGTTTTAGCGGCTACAGCGACCCGCTTGGCTTTACCATCTACGGCGAAGTGGATGAGTTTGACCTGCGCCGCGCTGTAGGCGATGCGCTGTTGCGGCTGCAGGCCGGCGAAACACATCTCGCCATCCACCCCAATTGCGGCACCAATCTGGCGGCGACTGCGGTCCTGGCTACGCTGGTGACGATGCTCGCGAGCGCTGGCCGCCGCAGCTTTATCGAGCGCTTTTCTACTTCGCTCGTCTTTGTGGTTCCAGCGCTGGTGCTCTCTCGGCCGCTTGGCTACCACCTCCAGCGCTATACGACGCTGACAGAGGTGGGCGACCGCTGGGTGGCTGAAATCAGGCCGGTGCAAATTGGGGGCGCACAAGCCTTCCGCGTTTTGTTTGAATGAATCTATGACACTGTGACAAGATGACCATCTGTACGGTCATACCCTCGCTCTTATCACCGTGTCATCTTGTCACCTTGCCATCTTCCCACCTATGGTCTACCTGCTCCTAAATTGTGACGAATACCTGGCTGCACAACGAGTTGCCGAACTCAGGCGCGCCCTGGGCGACCCCGAACTGGCCGGTCTCAACACGGCCGAGTTGAACGGCGAGCGCAGCACCGTGAGCGAAGTGCTCGGCCAGGCCAGCATGATGCCTTTTTTGGCCGAGCGCCGGCTGGTGATCGTCAATGGGCTGCTGGCGCATCTCGACCAGCGGATGGCGCAGAGCAAGAGCGCCGAGAGCGCCGCCTACCAGGAAGCCGCCCACCTGCTCGAAGGTCTGCCCTCTCTACCCGATACGGTCGATCTGCTCTTTGTGGACACTGGGCCGGATCGGCGCCGCTCCCTCTGGCGCGGTTTCACCTTACCGGCAACCGAAAAGCACCCTGAGCGCAAGATCGCCGGGCTGGAGGCGTTGGTCAAGACCAAACGCGTTGGATTGGAAACGCTCGCCACCCCCGACGCCAGGGCGCTGCCCGGCTGGATCCAACAGCGGGCCAGGGCGCGCCAGATCGCTATCGATGGCCGCGCCGTACAGATGCTGGCCGACTTTGTCGGCCCCAACTTACGCCAGTTGGATAACGAACTCGAAAAACTGTCACTCTATGCCGGTCGCCGTCCCATCACCGTGGAGGATGTCAGGCTGCTGGTGAGCGACGTAGGCGAGGCGCTCATCTGGGACCTCACCGATGCGTTGAGCGTCCGCAATGGGCGGGGAGCAATGGCCGCGCTCTATGAGCTACGTCGCGGCGATGCCAATCCCTTTCAACTGCTTACCATGATCGCCCGCCAATATCGCATCCTGATCAAGGTACAGGAGGCCATGCGCCGCGGGCCGGGCGACGAATTTACCATTGCCAAACAGATCGGTGAGAGACCCTACCCGGTCAAAAAGGCAATGGCTCAGGTCGCCAAATATACCGCCCACGAACTCAATGATATTGTCGAGCGTCTGCTCGAAGCCGACTATGCTATGAAGACCGGGGCCGATGTGGAGACTGAAATCGACCTATTAGTTGCCGAGTTAACGCAGAAGTAGAGATTAGGGACTGGAGACTGGATGCCACGCTCAGTCTCCAGTCTCCAGTCTCTAATCTCTAGTCTCAAAGCCATGCATTTATCACACCTCTCTCTCACCCATTTTCGCAACTACCAGCACCTGGAGCTCGACTTTCCAGAGCGGGTGACGTTGCTCCAAGGCGAGAACGCCCAGGGCAAGACAAACCTGCTCGAAGCGATCTTCTTTCTTGCCACCAGCAAACCGGTTCACGCGCAGACCGAGCGCGAAGTGGTGGACTGGCGCGCCACCGAGGAGCCGATCCCCTACAGCCGGGTGGCCGGCCACGTGAAAAACGAGAAAGGCGAGCTGGATCTAGAAATTCTGCTCAGCCCGCGCACCGGCAGCGCCACCTTTACCAAGCTGGTCAAGATCAACGGCGTAAACCGGCGCAGCATGGACCTGGTCGGCCAGTTGCGCGCTGTGCTCTTTCTGCCTGAAGATATCAAACTCGTCGACGGCGCACCAGGGGAACGGCGCCGCTATCTGGACATCGCTCTCTGCCAGCTCGACCGTACCTACCTGCGGGCGCTATCCGCCTACCAGAAAGTGTTGGCGCAACGGAATAGCCTGCTCCGTGCTCTCTACGAGGCGGAGGCGCGCCCGGCAGCCGAGAGCACCGAAGCTCAGTTGAGCTTTTGGGATGAACAGCTTGTCCAACAGGGCAGTCAGGTGATTGTGCGCCGGCAACAGTTTGTCAGCCAGTTGAATCAAAGCGCCTGCCAGCACCATGCGGAACTGAGCGGCGGGCGCGAAACGTTACGGTTGTACTATCTGCCCGCCTTCAACCCAGGCCACCTCAGCGACGCCGATTTTGCCGGCCTGACAAACGAGCGTAACGGCTCCTGGCCTGCGCCTGCGCCGGCTACGCTGGACGCAGCAACGGTGGCTGAGCACTATCTTGCCAAATTGCGCGCCCGTCGCAGCCGCGAACTGGCCGCGGGGACGACGCTTTACGGCCCGCATCGCGATGACCTGCGCTTCGTCGCCAACGGCCATAACCTGCGCACCTTTGGCAGCCGTGGCCAGCAACGCACCGCCGCACTGGCACTCAAGCTTGCCGAAGTCTCTGTGAGCAACGCCACGACCGGCGTTACACCGGTCCTGCTGCTCGATGATGTCATGAGTGAACTGGATGCCCATCGCCGCCAGACCTTGCTCGCCGTGCTACACGGCACCCAACAGGTGATCATCACGACCACCGACCTGGACGATTTCACGCCGGAGTTCCAGGCCGCGGCCCAACTCTTGTATGTCCAGAACGGAGCCGTGAAACCAACTCATCCATAATGCGGAATGCGGAGTGGGGAGTGCAGAATCGTCATCGGTGCTATTCCGCATTCCTCATTCCGCATTCCCCACTATCAGGTACGCTCCATGTCCTACCGCTTGCTTAAGCATAAAGGCTACGATGAATCGCTCGACCGGTTGCCACAATCGATCCGCCACAAGGCGGCTTGGGCACAAGTGTTGTTGGGGATGCGAGGACGCACGCCCAGCGTCAAGGGCACGCGCGGGCTGAACGCACGCTGGCGGCGGACACCGGTGCAGGGCAACCATTACTACATGTGGTGGATTCCCCGCAGCGAGGGGGTGGTTGCCGGCCCAGCCAGCGACGGCCCCGAAACGAACACCATCCTCATCCACTCGGTCCGCCATCACGATGAGACCGACGAACCCATCGATGCCGGCTCGCTGGCCGATTATGAAGAGATCTCCCTCAGCACGCTCGACCCGCGCTACAAAGAACAATTCGACCTCAGCCGGCATGTCAACAGTGATCAAATGGCGCTCGCTGCCATCAAGGGGCTTCCGGGGAGTGGCAAGACGGTCTCGCTTCTCTATCTGGTCAAAGACCTGGCGCAGCGACCCGACTTGCGCAAGATCCTCTATGTCACTTATTCCAGCCGCCTCAAGCGCGCAGCCCGCGAATTTTTGCTGGCGCAAGATAACGCAGTCAGCCAGGCTGTTACTATCCGCACGCTGGGCGAGATCGAACACGATCTGACCGGCCTCTCCAGCGCGGGCGAACCATTTGGCGAACTACGCGACTTTGCCCGCTTTGTCGAACTGCAAACGGCGGCGACGCTGGGGCCCTGGAAAAAGCATCCCCAGGCGCTCTACACCGAAATCCGCGCCCACCTCTTGGGCAAGACCTTTCCACCTGGCTTTTCCTTGCCCGACCACCGGCTGGCAGATCTGCTGCACGCCAACGGTGAACGCCAGATAGAAGCGTATGCCGCCGCTCGCGACCTCGACCTGCCGGCGGCGACGCTGGTCGTCAACTTTGCCGAGCGGCTGCATGGGGGTCGTTTCTTCCAGGATCAACGGGCGGCTCAACGTGCGATCGAGCTGCTCCACAAGGGCCGGCTGCCCGGCTGGCTGGCCGAACTCGACGCCCTGGTTGTCGATGAGGTGCAAGATCTGACACTGGTGCAGATTGCGCTACTGGGCGAACTCGTACGAGCTCGTCTGCGTCGCCGGCCCGACGCCCCTTTTGTCCTGACGGTTGCCGGGGACGAATCGCAGATTGTCCAACCCAGCGGTTTCGACTGGGGCGTGACCAAAGAACTGCTGGGCGAGCAACTTGGTATCTGGCCGGAAGAGTTTGAGTTTTATTACCAGCGCCGTTCGCCCCGCAACCTGGGGCAACTGATCGACAATAGCTGGCGCTTTTACCGTCATGTGCCCAAGACGCACCGGCCCAAGGCCCGCCGCCAGGCCCTTGAGTATGGCGAGGATGCGACCAGCGGGGATGGCTATGGCCGCATCCTGATCTGCCCACCGGCTCCCTTTTCATCACCCGCCCGGCCGGACGATCCCTGGCCCTTGTTGCTGGCCGAACTGGCCGACAAACCGGGCCGCGTCCTCATCGACCTGACTGAGCGTGTTCGTCCCATGCTGAGCGGCGCATTGGCCAGTGCGCGGGACGAGGTTGTCTTTCTTGCTCGCGAAATCAAGGGGCTTGAGCGCGCCACCGTGTTGATCCACGGCTTGAATCAGAGCTATGAGCGCGCCCTGCGCCTCTGTGACAGCCACGAAGAGGGCAATATCCCGCGCTTTGAGGCCCGGCGCCTTTTTGACGAGATGCGCGTTGCGTTGAGCCGTTCGACCGAGAAGATCGTCCTCCTCGAACCGGCGGATGCCCCCGTGCTGGCCGAGTTGGCGGTTGCAGAGTTATCCGGCGTCGGGGCGTTGACCTGGGAGGCATTGCTCGACACCCTTCAGACCGAAGAAATGTCCGAGCTCGAGGTCATCGAAGGTTATCTGGATGAGGTCGATGACCTGCTCGAACGAGAGATGTGGACGCCAGCGCGGCGGCGTAACCGCCGCGCCTATGATCTGGCCGTGCAGCTCGGCGATCTGGCCCTTCAACGCGAGGCGCAAGAACAGTATATTCGCAGCTACCTGATCGAAGCGGACGCTCTGCTCCACCAGGACGAATGGCCGCAAGCTTACGAACGCAATCGGGAAGCCGCCGCGCTGGCCGCCAGCTTTGGCGACCCGTTTGTGCAAGACGAGGTACAAGAACAGATTGAAGCCATCTCTTCGGTCATTAACGGGTATGTCCGGTCACAGCTTG
>QEUW01000233.1 GCA_003577005.1 Chloroflexota bacterium
TGCGGCAGATCGGGGCGTTCGTCGATAAAGGTAATGTTCACCCCGCGCGTCAGAAACGCCATCTCGCGGAAGCGGGTAGCCAGCGTATCAAAACTAAAATCCAGCGTTTGGAGGATCGTATCATCCGCCATAAAGGTTTGGATGGTGCCGGTGTCATCCCGGCTCACCTTGCCGATCTCTTCTACTGGCGTCACCGGCACGCCCCGCTCAAAGCGTTGGCGATAGAGCTTGCCATTGCGCTTGACCTTGGTCTCCATCCATGCGCTGAGCGCATTGACCGCGCTCACGCCGACGCCATGCAAACCACCGCTTACCTTGTAGCCGCCGCCGCCAAATTTGCCACCGGCGCCCAGCTTGGTCATGACGACGGTGACTGCCGGCAGGCCAGTCTGTTTTTGCACCTCGACCGGGATGCCGGCGCCGTTGTCTTCCACGGTGACGCTATTGTCTTTATGAATCGTTATGCGAATCTGGTCACAGCGCCCTTGCATGGCCTCGTCGATGGAGTTGTCCACCACTTCATGGACCATGTGGTGCAGCGCCTTGATGTCGGTGCCGCCGACATACATGCCAGGCCGCCGGCGCACATGCTCCAACCCCTCCAATACCTGGATCTGCTCGGCGCCATAACCGGATGTCTTATCTACTGCGTTTGCCACAAATCCCTCCATAATAGTCAATGGTCAATTGCAAATGGTCAACGTTTTCTGGCCGTCCAGGCAGTGAACAATTGATAATTGACCGTTGACAATTGACAATTCACAATTCCAGCTCCACCTGTTCGCCTTGGGCGAGGAGCACACGAGTCCGATAAAAGATCAAAAATGCCAATGCCAGACCGCTGCCGATAAAGGCATGAACAACGATGGCCGTCAGGGTGCCCAGCGGCTGGTAGGCCACCAGCCGGCCCAGAATGATGCCAAAGCCGACGCTGATCAGCTCGCTCAAGAGAAAAAGCCCGACTGTTGCCCAGAAATTGGCGCGCACCAGCCGAAAGCTCTGTACGACTGCACGCGACAGCCGCAGATCGTCCAGGATCAGCCCCGCCGGCACAAAGTAGAGATAGAAGAGCAGCACCAGAAGCATTCCCCCAAAGACAAATGCCAGTAAGGTCACCAACCCTGGTGCTACCAACCCAACTAGCGTGCCCCCGATGCTCATGGGGACAAAGAGTGCAAGGACCGCCAAAACCAGCAAGAGCAAAAAGGCCAAAATCTGCAACGAGTGGCGCAAAATCAACCCCGGCCATTCACCCCACGACCAGGACTTAGCCGCAGCCCCGATCGGCAGCCGGCGGGCAAGCAACGTCATGTAGAGGACGCCTATAGCAATTCCGGCTACGATCAAGAGTGCACCCAATCCGCAGGCACTCGACAACAGGTCTAGTTCCTGGGGCTCGGCCATGCGGGGCGGCTCTACCTGGTAGAGCAGGCTGGGCAGATGTAAGAGCGAACCACCGCCCCAGAGCAACAGATTGAACAGATTTAAGTTTGCCCCGACGGTGCTAAACACGGTAGCTGCATCCTGCATCGCGGCGGCCATCTCGTCCGGCAGTTCGGACATATTGGCCGCCTCTGCATAGAATTGGGCCACCCGGTCAAACAATGGCGCTACGCTCATACGCGGCATCAACCACAGCAACAGGTCGAGCAACACCGGGATCAGGATCAATTCCAGGCGGCGGGCCAGAAGACGATACCCGGCTGAAAGACTATCAATGACACTCAAAGCGGCCTCGCACAGACTGCAAATCAGCGAATTGAATATCAGAACAAGTGTACCACAAAATTCCAAAAAAGTCGAACTTTACACCTGCAAAAAGAGATGTTCTTGCGTTCGGATCCCAGGTGAAACGGATTTGTGCTCAAGCTGTATCTCACCAATCCTTACTGTTCTTGTTTACACGCTTATCCCTGCGACGCTCGGCGCCATTCACCATGCCAGCCAACCCGTAGCGGAAGGTCAACCATCGCGTAAAAAGAAAAAGAGGCCGCGGCCCTCGTCGGCCACGGCCTCCCGAGCGTCTGAGATTTACCGATCGCGCCGATAGCCGCCGTCGCGCCGCCCATCGCGGTCGCGGCCACGGTCAAAACCGCGGCCATTGCGGTCCCCCCGACCGCCCCGGTCGCCGCCGCGGCCCCCGCGCTCGCCGCCACGGCCCCCACGGTCGCGCGCCTGCGCTTCTTCGACCGACCAGCCTTCGAGGACAGCCTGGCGGCTCAGGCGCACCTTGCCGGCCGGGTCTATATCGATGACCATAGCCGTCAGTTCGTCGCCCAGGTTAGCCACGTCTTCCACCTTGTCCACCCGGTAGTCGGCTAGCTGGCTGATATGCACCAGCCCGTCAATGCCGGGTAAGATGTTGACAAAGGCGCCATAGGGTTCGACACGCACCACCGTACCGGTGTAGATCTTGCCCAATTCAATGTTCTCGGTCATCCGGGCGATCTCATCCAACGCCTTTTCGGCCAGCGCACCCTCACCGGAGATAAAGACCGTGCCATCTTCCTCGACATCGATCTTCACATCGAACTGGTCTTGCAGACCGCGAATCATCTTGCCGCCAGGGCCGATGAGTTTGCCGATCTTCTCCGGGTCGATGTGGATGGTCAAGATGCGTGGTGCATACTGGCTCAGGGTGGACCGCGTTTCGGGCATCACTTCTAGCATCTTGCTCATGATGTGTAAACGCCCGATGCGCGCCTGCTCCAATGCCTCGCGCAGAATGTTGAAATCCAGCCCTTTGATTTTGAGATCCATTTGCAGGGCTGTGATACCGTGCTCGGTGCCGGCCACCTTGAAGTCCATATCGCCCAGCGCATCTTCCATACCCTGAATGTCGCTCAGAATGCGGTAGGCGCCCGTCTCCATGTCCTGCACCAACCCCATGGCGATGCCGGCCACCGGCGCCTTGATGGGCACGCCGGCATCCATCAGCGCCAGGGTGCTGCCGCAGACCGAACCCATGCTGGTGGAGCCGTTGCTGCTCACTACCTCGCTCACCAGCCGCAGCGTATAGGGGAAATCTTCGGGGATCACCGGTTCGAGCGCCCGTTCGGCCAGGGCGCCATGACCGATCTCACGGCGGCGGGGGCCACCCAGGCGGCCGGTTTCACCCGTGCTAAAGGGCGGGAAGTTGTAGTGGTGCATGTAGCGCTTGTCGTCGGCGGCCTGGAGCGAATCCAGCCGCTGCGCGTCACCTGGCGTACCCAGGGTCGCGATGGTGAGCACATGTGTTTCACCACGCTGGAAGAGGCCAGATCCGTGGACGCGCGGGATGCGCCCTACCTGAACACTCACGGGGCGAATGGTCGTCGTATCACGCCCGTCAGGACGGATACCCTCATCCAGAATCCGGCGGCGTACCGCCTCTTTGATCAAGCTTTCCAGGCTGGCGGCCACGTGGGCGCCGTCGATTTCGCCGGCCTCGATGCGTTCGGCCAGCGCCTCTTGCACCTCCGTGCGGATGGCGGCCAGCGCATCGTTGAGTTCCTGCTTGCTCAGACCACTGCCAAGGACACCAGCGACCTTGGCTTGCGCCAGGTCGCGCACCAGCGTCTGGGTCTCCTCAGACGGCAGGGCGAGGGCATAATCGGTGAACTTGGGTTTGCCCACCTTTGCCCGCATTTCATCGAGCAGATCAAAGATCTCAGTCATCGACTCGTGGGCCAGACCAAGCGCATCGAGCATCAGGTCCTCGGGCAGTTCCTGGGCGCCGGCCTCGACCATAAGGATATTGTCGCGCGTACCAGCCACTTGCAGGTTCAGCCCGCTGATTTCCATCTGCTGGGCGGTTGGATTGACGATAAATTCGCCATCCACAAAACCAATCGTCACCCCGGCTACCGGCCCCCCAAAGGGGATGTCGCTGATGGTCAGCGCGGCCGATGCGGCGATGATCGCCAGCGGTTCGAGCAGGTTTTCGCCATCGGTGCTCAGCGCAGTGAGGATAATCTGAACCTCGTTGACAAACCCCTTGGGGAAGAGCGGGCGGAGCGGTCGGTCCACCAAACGGGCGACAAGGACGGCCTGGTCACTGGGCCGTCCCTCGCGGCGCTGAAAGCTGCCAGGGATACGCCCGGCAGCGTAGAGCCGTTCTTCAAAATCAACTGTAAGCGGAAAGAAGTCGATACCGGCGCGCGGCTCTTTGGCCATGGTGGCCGTCGCCAGCAAAACCGTATCGCCATAACGGACAGTAACAGCGCCGCCGGCCTGAGCAGCCAGCACGCCTGTCTCGATTGTGAGGGTGCGCCCACCAAATTCGGCGGAGAATACCTGCGCGCCATCGAAAAGTTGCATAAAACCTCCTGAAAAAAACAGACAAAGATGGCAGCGCAGGTACGCCACGAGGCAGACGCCTATCCGAGGTGCGGAACTGGAGAGTGAGGCGAAAGAGGGGATGAAGTAGTAATCGATAACAAGTAATCGGTAATTTTTAATGATTCGTAACGGATAAGTGCGTACGGTGTGGATGGTGGCTTCCTATACCCGGGTGCTTACTTACAAATTACTAATTACCGATTACTACTTATTCTGCTCCTTCGCCTCACTCTCCAATGCCGGACCTCGAGCCGTGTGGAGATCCTACACAGCAGCGCCAGCTTCTGGGCCCTCCATTGCCAAACCAAAGGGTGGATTAGGCACCGGGGATCAAGGATTGGGTAACACGATGCGAGCCGAAGCCCTGACCCCGCAAAAGAAAGAGGCGAGACCTAAATGCGTGGCTCGCCCCTCCGCCTGTTGCCTACTTCCGTAACCCTAGCCGATCGATGAGCTGCTGATAGCGTGAACTGTCTTTCCCCTTGAGGTAGGCCAGGTGCCGCCGCCGCTGGCCTACCAGCTTTAACAACCCCCGCCGAGAACTCTCATCATGCTTGTGATCGTTCAGGTGCTCGATCAACGCGTTGATGCGGGTGGTCAGCAGGGCTACCTGTACTTCCGGAGAACCCGTATCCTGGTTACTGAGACGGAACTCCGTAATCAGTTGCGCCTTTTCCACTTTGGAGATAGCCATCTTGGTACTCTGTGTCCTTTCTTGAACCCATCTACATTCAGCTCACCGAATCTCATAACCGTTGCACACGACTGTGCACACATTGGTGTGTTACACGTCCAAGTGCGGTTGGTGGCCAGGTCACCGCTGTACCCGGCGAATAACCCAGCCCAGTCAAAAGCTAATTATACCACGCCAAAGTCGAGCTTACAAAATTTCTTGGACAAAGTTTTCGGTCGGGAACGTTGCTGCCGGCCACAATGGAGACTAATCACTTGCTTTGCCCGGCAGAATCTGTTACGCTTGGCAATGATGGACAGGTTACGCGGCGTGATCGAACGCATCACCTATCACAACGAGGAAAATGGCTATACCGTGGCCAAACTTGCGCCGGAGAGCGGGGGCGGGCGCAGCGGTTTTGGCGCCAGGCGCGAGATCGCCATCATCGGCAACATGGCCGGCATCAACGTCGGTGAAAGCGTCGAACTCACCGGTCGCTGGACCGTTCACCCCGAGTACGGCAGACAGTTCACGGTGGAGAGTATGCGCGCCGTGCTCCCCGCCACCGTCGCCGGTATCGAGAAATACCTGGGAAGCGGGCTGATCAAAGGCGTGGGCCCGGTCACGGCAAAACGTATCACGCGCCACTTTGGCATTGAAACCCTCGATATCATCGAAAGTGCCCCCGAACGTCTCATCGAGGTGGAGGGAGTGGGCCAGAAGCGTGTGCGCATGATCACCCAGGCCTGGGCCGAACAAAAAGCCATCAAGGAGGTGATGCTCTTCCTCCAGAGCCACGGCGTCAGCACCAGCCTTGCCACCAAGATCTACAAGTTCTACGGCGATGAGGCCATCGCTACCGTCAAGGACGACCCCTACCGCCTGGCGCGCGACATCTTTGGCATCGGCTTTCTCACCGCCGATAAGATCGCCCAGTCCATGGGGCTGGCGCTCGATTCACCCCAGCGCGTCGCCGCCGGTGTGGCTTACGCGCTCAACCAGGCCAGCGAAGAAGGTCACGTCTTTTTACCCACCAGCGAACTGGTCAAACAGGCGGCTGAACTTTTGAATGTTCCCCAGGATCAGACGGCGCTCGGCATCCTACGGTTGCTGGACGATGGGCAGGTTAAGGTGACTGACGAACCGGGTGGGAGAGAGATAGAGGTATGGGGTACGGGATTGGGGAAAGAGGAGCCGGGCGCTGAGGGAGAGGCGTGGCAGGAGATGCCACGGTTGATTGTAGAGCAGGGACAGGTTTATGCCACGGCGACAGTGGCGCAGGCCAAAACGTTGTTGCAAGAAGAGCGGTCTGTTTACCTGACGCCGCTCTACTACAGCGAGATGGGTGTGGCGAACCGGCTGGGCCGGTTGACGCGCGAAGGATACAGCCGCCTGCACAACTTTCAGGCCGGGCGCTTCGACTGGCCATCCGCCTTTGCTGCGGTCGAACGCATCACCGGGTTGCAACTAGCTCCGCAACAACAAGAGGCAGTGCGGGCGGCGCTGACGCACCGGCTCACGGTATTGACCGGTGGCCCTGGCACGGGTAAGACGACATCGGTGCGTACAATCCTGGCGCTCTGCGAACGGGCCGGGCGCCGGGTGTTGCTGGCGGCCCCCACCGGTCGCGCCGCCAAGCGGTTGAGCGAAACCACAGGCCGCGAGGCCAAGACCATCCACCGCCTGCTCGAATTCAAACCCGCCGCCGGCATGACCTTCCAGCGCAACGACGAAAACCCGCTAGAGGGTGACCTCCTCATCGTCGATGAAGCCTCCATGCTCGACCTGGTGCTCACCAATCACCTACTCAAAGCGATCTCTCCTGGCATGCACCTCCTCTTTGTTGGCGATGTGGACCAGTTGCCCAGCGTCGGCGCTGGCAACGTGTTGAAGGACATTATCGCTGCCATCGAGGATAGGGAATTAGGCTACACGACGATGCCTAATTCCTTATCCCTAATTCCTAATTCCAAAGTCGTTCGCTTGCAAACCATCTTTCGCCAGGAGGCTGGCAGTTACATCATCACCAATGCACACCGTATCAACCAGGGCGAGATGCCCGTGATCGATAACCGGAGTGCGGCTGATTTCTTTCTCTTCCGGATGGAGGAGCCAGAGCAGGCGGCGCGCCTCTGTGTGGAGCTGGTGCAAACACGTATCCCGCGGCGTTTCGCCATCCCGCCGGAAGATATTCAGGTGCTCAGCCCGATGCACCGGGGTGTGGTGGGGGTGGGGACGCTCAACGAGGCGCTGCAACAGGCGCTCAACCCGCCGAGCCCGCTCAAGCCCCAACGCCAGGTCGGCAACCGCGCTTATCGCGCCGGCGACCGCGTGATGCAGATCCGCAACAACTACGACAAGGATGTCTACAACGGCGACATGGGTATCATTCAGAGCGTAGACCTGGAGATGCAAAAGGTGGTCGTCACCATCGATGGCCGGCCCGTGCCTTACGACTTTTTAGAGCTAGATGAACTAGTCCACGCCTGGGCAGTGAGTGTTCACAAGAGTCAGGGGAGCGAGTTTCCGGCCGTGGTGATCCCAATCCTCACCAGCCACTATATGATGCTCCAACGCAACCTGTTGTATACTGCCGTCACCCGCGCCCGGCGGCTGGTCGTCCTGGTCGGCCAGCCCAAGGCGATTGCCATGGCCGTCCGCAACAACCAGGTGACCGAGCGGTTTACCGGACTACGCGAGCGGTTGCTCAATCTGGAACCAACTTATCTCAACAGCCTTTCTTGAAAGGATACCTACCGTGCCATCCAAGCTTCCCATTGCCGTCCAACTCTACACCCTGCGCAATCTGCAGATGCCCTTTGACCAACTGCTGGGCGAAATCGCCGCCATCGGCTATGCCGGCGTCGAAACCACCGGCAGCCACGGTTGCACCGCCGACGAAATGAAGAAGCTGCTCGAAAAGCACAATTTGCAGGTCGCTTCGACCCATGCCGGGCTGGCGCGGCTCGAAGAAGAATTGGACGAGGTCGTGGCCTTCAATCATACCATTGGCAATCGGACCCTGGTCCTTCCCGCCCTGCCGGCGGAGCTGCGGGCAGGGGGCGCCACTGCCTGGCAGCAGACGGGACGCAGGCTCGCTGAGCTGAGCAAACGGGCGCGCGCCGCCGGGATGAACTTTCTCTATCACAACCATGCCTTCGAAATGGTCGAAGTGGATGGAAAGCTGGCCATCGACTGGTTGCTCGAAAGCGCACCGGACGTCGGCTTTGAGATCGACCTGGCCTGGGTGCAACGGGGCGGTCAGGATGGTCTCCAGCTGCTACAACGTTACAGCGGTCGCTGTACCCGTATCCACTGTAAGGATGTGGCCCCTGAAGGTCAAAACCAGGATCAAATGGGCTTCGCCGATGTCGGTCACGGCGTGCTGGACTGGAGCGCCCTTCTCCCGGCCGCCAAAGCAGCCGGCGCCGAATGGTACATCGTCGAACACGACCTGCCCAAGGAGCCGCTGGTCAGCATCCGGCGCAGTTTTGAGTTTTTGAGCAAAAATCTCGGGGAGTAGGGAGTAGACAGTGGGCAGTGGGGAGTAGAGAAAGCCATTTCCTATTCCTCGCTCCCTACTCTCTACTCCCCACCAAAGGAAGGAGACAATGGCGCGTTCTGCCATGTTCGCCGGGCTTGTTTTTGACGAGAGCGGAAACCCGGCGCAGATAGCCTATGTGGGTGAAAACGCCTGTTATGTGGTGTTCGATGACGACTTCAAACGTCACATCGATGCGGCTCAGGTGGATTTGCAGGTGTTGCGCTTTATGCGCGATCAGGTGGAGGAACATCGTGACCTGGCGGTCAAGACCATGCTCGACATGCTGGGCAAAGATGATATTTTCACCAAAGCGGCGCTCGAATCTTCGATCAACAACATCGAGCAGAATGTCGGCCAGGCGCTGCCCGACGAGGCCAAACAGTGGCTGGGCATGCTCGGCTTCAAGATCGTGGTCGATTTTCACGGCAACGTGGTCGATATCCAGATGCCAGCAGGCGGGATCGAAGAGGATGAGTGACCCAAGCGGAAAACGCAAAATCAGTCAGGCGTAGCCTGCCCAGACAGTAAACGAATCACGGCCGGCCCCCTAACAGGGCCAGTGCAATGGCCGTTGCCCATGCCAGCACTTTGAACTGGCCGGCTCGCAGCGCCTCCTCTGCTTCCCCCTGGCTTAACAACAGAAGTTCCTGCTCCTCTAGATCATCGGCCTGGATTGGCTGCACCCAACGGGCGTTGCGAGCCAGAAAGAGATAGGCGTGACCACAACCGCGATTGCCATCTACGACATAGCGCCCCAACGCAGACCAGTCGGGTGCGGCATAGCCCGTCTCTTCGAGTAGTTCCCGTTGGGCAGCGGCCAGGGCATCTTCTCCCGGCTCCAGATAGCCGCCTACCATTGCCAGCGATACTCCTTCGACGGCATACTTGGTCTGGCGAAAACAGAGAAAGAGTCCATCCTCGGTGACGGCCACCACGTTCACGTAATCTGGCGTGACCAACCACGGCCATTCTTCGATGACCTGGCCGGACGGCAGTTCGACCTGATGGGTCTCGACCCTGAGGAATTTTCCTCCCTGCGGGCAATAGACGACTGTGCGGTCAAGTGTCTTCCAGGGTTCCATTGTTTACTGGATCCGGATCTTTGCCACCCACTTGACCTGGCGCAGGGCATCGTCAGTTTCAGTAGGAACGATGAGCCGCACCAATCCCTGC
Source organism: Chloroflexota bacterium (assembly GCA_003577005.1). Next base: position 9,711 of record QEUW01000233.1, read on the forward strand.
GCCCGCGTGAGCGGTGCGCCATCCAGGGTATGAGCCATCAGGATAGGTTGCCCGGTGGCGGCGTAGGCCTCGTGTGCGTGAACGCGTGTGCCAAAGCCGTCGGCGCTCACCACATCGGCGTAGCGCCAGTTCGCTTCTTTCCCCAGCACATGGTCGATCAGGTCCCCCAACCGCACACCGGCGAAGGTAAAGGGACCAGAGGTCCCGTGTCCGGTGCTGACAATGTAACAGCCCGTTGCTTCGCTTGTGGGCAGCCTGTGGAGATCCGCCACATCGATTGTCAGCGGCGGGGCAGACGGCGGATTGACGGTGATGGCCGTTACCTGGGTAGGTGGGGCTGGGTTCGGCTCGTGCGCATGGCCGTGGAGCCAGGCTGATTCGTCGCTGTGTGGGTGGGTCAATGGACCGGCTCCATAGAAAAGGTAAGCGGGTAGCCATCCGTGCGGGCATGGGCGCGCGCCGTCGTGATCAGCCTGTCTGCCTCGGCGCGCGGCCGTACCACGACGACCGCAATGTCTTCATGGTGCGCCGTCCAGGCCACATGATCGGCCAGCTCTTCTGAGAGGGCAAAGATACGCTGTAGAATGCGAACCACATAGTCGTAGGGCGTGACATCGTCGTTGTGGATCAGCACCTGGTACGGCGGCTCTTCGTCGCTGAACTCATCTACATCGTCGAGTTCGCGAGTGGCTGGAAGCAGTAATGTCTCACTGGCATCTATAGCCATCAACGGCTTTAGGTGGGCAGACTTGACTTTCATGGCTCCTGGTGTTTTCTTGCAGGCTATGCCGATTTGACCCGAATGATACTCAGAATGATACTCAGAAGCAAAGCTTTTGCCAAAAGCCTTGCTTCTTATGTTATGCCATCGAGCGCGGCGGTGCTATAATCAGCGGCAAGGATGGCATCTTTCTTCGAGGAAGCTCATGACGACTGAAACGACGCCCTCGCCCGCTGACAGCGAGCGGCGTGCTCAGAAACGCACCGCAATTGGCCTTGCTCCCAATCGCCCAACGGCTCAGAACGCGCCACGGCGCCCGCCTATCGTGAGCGAAGCGCAGGGCTGCCTCTGGTCGCTAGTGCTTCTGGTCGCTGCGCTCATCGTGGTGACGCTCTTGCTGACCAGCGCACGTCTGATCGATTCGCCCACCTCGTGGCCACAGGTGCGCTCGTTGGCGGCCGGTTGGTTTGGGGCACCGGCGCAGGCGGTGGAGGATGACGCCTTCCGTCTCCTGCTGGGCGACGAGTTCACCCACGCCGACAGCGTGCTTCCCTTCGCCGACCAGCCCGGTGGTTGGTCGCTGGGCGTTGTGCCTGGCGCTGGCGTCTATCGCCTGCGTGTCCAGCCCGACCGGCTCGGCTGGAGCACCGTGGGAATCCAGGAAGCAGTTACCTTCTATGCCGAGGTCTCGTTTACTATTTCCGAGGAGACGCCCAACGGTGTCGCCGGCCTGGTCGTACGCCAACAAACGCCGGGCACCTCGTATCTCTTCGCAATCAATGGCCAGGGGGAATTTCAGGCGCAACTGCTGCAACAGGGTTCGCTCCAGGCCCTGACGCCCTGGCTGCCGGATATGGCGCTCAACCAGGCCGGCGCGGCCAACGTGCTGGCAGTCGAAGACGATGGCGAGATGCTGCGCTTCTTTGTCAACAGCATCCTCTTTTTTGAAGTGGGCGACCCCCAACTGCCATCGGGGGATCTGGGTGTCTTTGGCGCGGCGCCCCCCGACAGCGCTGCCGAGGTCGATGTGGATTGGCTGCATCTTTATGCGCTGCCCCCAGGGTAAGCGCACCTGAAGAGCATCATGCCTGACGTTCATCCGCTCGCCGGTTTGGAGGCCGCCCTATTGCGCGGCGACGATGAAGCCGCCGAGCAAGCAACCCACGCACTTACTGCCACCGCCGAACCCGCCCTGCTTGCCTGGCTGGCGGCTTCTGACCCGGATCGACGCTGGTGGGCGGCGCGGGCGCTTGCTCACTGTGGTGGATCGCCTGCCGCACCTGCCCTCGCACACGTTTTAACGACCGATGACCCGGCGCTGCGCAGCGTCGCCGCCTATGCGCTCGGTCACCTCCATCAGCGTGCGCCAGATGCAGTCCACCCCTTGCTGCCCCAACTGGCGCGTCTGCTGGCCGACAGCGATGGCAGCGTTCGCCAGACGGCAGCCGATGCATTGGCCCTCTGTGGCGACGACGCGGTCCCGGTGCTGGCGACGGTTCTTCAGGGAAATCACGAGGGCGCCCGCACTCGTGCAGCGGCCGCCCTACGCAAGATTGCATCGCAACCGGTCGCCGCC
>QEUW01000821.1 GCA_003577005.1 Chloroflexota bacterium
AATCGTCATATGAAATATAGAGGAGGTGCCATGACCAGTACAGTGCTCAATGAGACACAACGAACCTTCCTGGAGGACATCCTGGCCGAGTTCGGCAGCGTGGTTTCCTATGAGCAGATTGCCCCCTATATCCCTTATCAAGAGGATGTCGCCAAACGACGTTTTGTGAGCCAGTTGAGCCGCGCTGGCTGGCTGGTGCGCATCAAAAAGGGCCTCTACCAGGTGGCTGCCGATATCGGCTCGCTGGGCACGCTCACGATCTCGCGCTACGCCATCGCCCAACACCTACTGCCTGGCTCCTATGTCTCGTTTGAAGCGGCGCTGCAATTTTATGGGTTGCACGACCAACTCCTGCAAACGACCACCAGCGTGGGGCTTCAGCAACGTGCGCCTGTGACGCTTGCGGGCTACACCTATCGTTTTGTGAAGACCACGCAACAGTACTTCTTCGGCTTTGAAGAACATCTATTTGATGGGCAACCTGCGCGCATCGCCACTGTCGAAAAAGCCCTCATCGACATGGTGCAGTTCCACCGCAGCAGCTACAGCGCCGACCGGGTCCTGGAGATCTTGTCTGAAAGCCAGGATGACGTAGATCAGCAGCGCTTAACGGGCTATCTGCTGCGCGCTAACCTCACCACGCAGCGGGTGTTTGGGCTGCTCTTTGATCACCTGGACCTGCCCTATGATAAGCAGCTCGAGGAGAGCGCCCGCAGCAGTTCGGCTGCCAGCCGTGCCGAGCCTCATGGCCAAGAATACAACGCCAAGTGGCGGCTCTACTATGATCCCGGCATGTTTCGCCATACCAGTTCTCATCACTCCCGATGATCACGCGCCAACAGCTACAGATCCGCAATCGCCGCACGCTCAAGTATCCACTCGATATTGCGGAGAAAGATTACTACCTCACCGAAGCCATCAAACTCATCAGCGAGTCACCGCTGGGAGAGCGCTTGGTCTTCAAGGGCGGCACGGCCTTGCACCACTGCTACCTGCCCCAGCATCGCTTCTCCGAAGATCTGGACTTCACCTCTCAGGACCGTGCCCTCACCCTGGAGCGTGTGGTCAGCACGCTCGAATCCACGGGCCAGTTCACGGTGCGTAAGCGCTATGAGTCGCGCGCAACGATCAAGATCGAACGGCTCTGGTATGCAGGGATTCTGGCGCAACCGGGGGCGATCAAGGTCGAGGTGGACAGGGTACAAAATGTGGTTCTACCGCCTGTCATACGGCCTTATACGAATGTCTGGGGAATCGAGGTAATGGTACAGACCATGGACTTACAAGAGATTGCAGCAGAAAAGATTCGCGCGACAGCAACTCGAGTCCGTTATCGTGACTTTTACGACCTGTACTTGATACTGGAGAACTCTGACATCGATGTAGAAAGCTTGGTCAGCCTCGTGCGCCAGAAGGAAGTTCGCGCAACAATTGGCCCAGACCAAATCCAACAAAACTGGCAAGAGGCTCAACGGCAAGCCGATGATGACCTCCGCTCCATCCACTGCTCACGGACGATTAAGCATGAGGAGATCTCTGCGATGGTGGAGCAACTTCAGTTTGAGGCGATTTTGCCTAGGTAGATTTCAATACCTTTTACCCTTTGCATCCATGTGAA
>QEUW01000234.1 GCA_003577005.1 Chloroflexota bacterium
GACTATGTTTTTCTCCTAACGATGCACCATATCGTGTCGGACGGGTGGTCAATGCAGGTGTTTGCCCGGGAGCTGGCCGAGCTGTACGCCGCCTTTGCGGCCGGACGACCGTCGCCCCTCGCCGAGTTGCCCATCCAATACGCCGATTTCGCCCTCTGGCAGCGTGAACGCCTGGAGGGGGAGGTGCTGGGGCGGCAACTGGCCTACTGGCAGCAGCAGCTGGCCGGGCTTGCGGGGCTGGAGCTGCCGACCGACCGGCCGCGCCCGCCGGTGGCTTCCTTCCGGGGCGACCAGTTGGACGTGCGGCTGGCGCCGGCCCTGGTGGGAGGCCTCAAGCGGCTCAGCGCACAAGCCGGCACCACCCTCTTCATGACCTTGCTGGCGGCGTTCACGACGCTCCTCCAGCGCTATACCGGCCAGGCGGACATTGTGGTGGGGGCGCCCATCGCCGGTCGCAACCGGGCAGAACTCGAGCCGCTGATCGGCTTCTTCGTCAACACGCTGGTGCTGCGCATCGACCAGGCGGGCAATCCTCGTTTTCGCCAGTTGCTGGAGCGGGTGCGGGCGGTGACGCTGGCGGCCTATGCGCATGAGGAGGTGCCGTTTGAGAAGCTGGTGGAGGAACTCCAGCCCGTGCGCGACCTCAGCCGCAATCCCTTGTGCCAGGTGGCCTTTCAGTTGTTCACCGCCCCCCCCGCCACGCTGCCGGCCAGTGCCACCCCCAGCACAATTGCGCAGATGTCACGTCACTACCATACCCTGCTTGCGGCGGTTGTTGCCAATCCTGAGCAGCGCCTTTCTGACCTTCCTCTCCTCACTTCTGAAGAGCGGCAGCGCCTCCTGGTTGAGTGGAATGACACTGGGAGTGGCTATCCCCAAGCTGTCTCTGTCGATACGCTGTTTAAGCGCCAAGTCGAACTGAATGCGGATCGGGTGGCCATGGTCTATGGCGGAGAGCAGTTGACCTACAACGAGTTGGATCGCCGCGCCAATCGGCTGGCCTGCTATTTGCGCACTCGCGGGATTGGCCCTGAAAGCCTGGTGGGCCTGTGTCTGGACCGTTCGCCGGCAATGGTGGTCGCCATTCTCGGCATCGTTAAAGCTGGCGGCGCTTATCTGCCCTTAGATCCTTCCTATCCACCTGAACGCTTAGCATTCATGCTCGAAGACAGCCGGGCAGCTCTGGTATTAACTAGCTGGGCGCTGAAGGACCGGGTAGCAGCAGTGGCGAAGGTCGATATCATCAACCTCGAACAGGTCTGGTCGGAGATCGACATCGAGCCTGAGGAGACTTTGGCCGTACAGACTGGGCCTGATCATCTTCTCTACGTAATGTATACCTCGGGCTCGACCGGTGTTCCAAAAGGGATCGGCATTCCTCATCGTGCTGTCATCCGGTTGGTGTGCAACACGAATTACATTGCTCTCGACGAGTCTGATCGGGTCGCTCAGGCATCCAACAGCGCGTTCGATGCGATGACATTTGAGCTTTGGGGCGCGCTCTTAAACGGCGCCTGCTTGGTAGGAATTTCCCAGGAGGTGCTGTTGTCGCCTTCGGAGTTGGCGAGAACGTTAAGGCAGTACGGGATTACAACCTTATTCTTGACGACAGCACTATTTAATCAGATCGCGCAAACTGCAGGGTCTGCCTTCAAAGAGATGCGCCATGTGCTGTTTGGCGGCGAGGCAGTGATTCCTCATTGGGTAGCTGAGGTGCTCACCCATGGCCCACCGCAGCGTCTTCTGCATGTGTATGGTCCCACGGAGAACACAACCTTCTCCACCTGGTATCTGGTGGACGAGGTTCCGCCGGGAGCCACCACTATCCCTATCGGACGGTCGCTCGCCAATGATGCTGTTTATATCCTCGACCGCCATCTCAACCCGGTGCCTGTAGGCATCGTAGGCGAGCTTTATCTCAGCGGCCCTGGTCTGGCGCGAGGCTACTTCAACCATCCTGCTCTCACGGCGGAAAAATTCCTCCCCAACCCCTACGCCAGCGAGCCTGGCGCTCGAATGTACCGGACCGGCGATCTGGCTCGCTTCTTGCCCAATGGCAATGTCGAGTTCCTCGGTCGCACCGACCACCAGGTAAAGCTACGCGGCTTCCGCATCGAGTTGGGAGAGATCGAGGCAGTGTTAGGACAGCACCCGGCAGTTCAGCAGGCAGTGGTGTTGCTGCACCAGAACATCCAGGGGGAGAAAAAGCTTATTGCTTATGTTGTTCCGGTAAAGAGTTCTAGGCCCACTGTCACTGACCTTTACAGCCACCTGCAGCAGCGGCTTCCTGATTACATGATTCCAGGAGCGTTTATTCTACTTAATGAGCTGCCGCTAACACCCAATGGCAAGCTCGACCGGCAGGCCCTGCCCGCTCCGGATACGATTCGCCCAGAGTTGGTTAATGCCTATGAGCCTCCCCGTAACAAGGTCGAAGAGACTCTCGCCACCATTTGGGCTGATCTCCTGGGCATAGAAAGAGTCGGCATCTACGACAACTTTTTCGAGATCGGGGGTCATTCCTTGCTTGCTACCCAACTCGTCTCCCGCATCGAGAATGCTTTTCACGTCGAAATCCCGCTACGTACTGTGTTTGAGGCGTCAACTGTAGCCAGCCTTGCTCAAGTTCTGATAAATATGCAGCGCGAGTCACGGGAAACTGACACGGTCCGCATAGTGCCGCTCGAAAACGAACTCACCTTACAGCAGATCGATCAGATTTCGGATGAAGAAGTGGAAGATCAACTGCGAAAGCTGCTGGAGGAGACTGGCAAATGAGCAGTGTCGATCAACGCCTATCGGACCTTTCTCCCCAAGAAAAACGAAAGCTGCTCGCCCAACTCTTACAGGAAAAGGCCAAAAAGCCTGCATCCTTCCCACTGTCCTTTGCACAACAACGGCTTTGGTTTCTGGATCAACTAGCCCCTGGTAATCCGTTTTATAACATCCCGATCGTTGCGCCATTCAGCGGCAGTGTGGAGATTCTGACACAAATCCTGAATGAAGTTGTTCGGCGGCATGAAGCATTGCGCACCACATTTCGCGCCATTGAAGGACAGCCCGTGCAGGTGATCGCCCCTTCACTAAAGCTGGACTTGCCAATCATTGACCTACGACAATTGCCTGATGGTGACAGGCAAGCCGAGGCCAATCGTCTCGTGGAGGAGGAGATTCAACGGCCGTTCGACCTGGCAAGTGGTCCGCTGGTCCGCGCGATGCTGCTGCAGCTGGATGCATTCCGCTATCTTTTTGTCCTCACTATGCACCATATTATTTCCGACGGCTGGTCAATGGAGATCTTCTCCCGCGAGCTGAGCACGCTCTACCAGCACTTCATCAAGGGGCAACCCTCTCCTCTCCCGGATCTGCCCATTCAGTACGCTGATTTTGCTGTGTGGCAGCGAGATTGGTTGAAGGGAGAAGTGTTAGAGAAGCAACTGGCCTACTGGAAGAAGCAATTGGCTGACCTGCCTGTGCTGCAGCTACCCACCGACCGCCCGCGGCCCAACGAGCAGCGATTTCAAGGCGCCTATCACAAGATTGCGCTCTCTCCCACTCTGTCCGCCGAGCTTAGGCAACTGAGCCGGGAGGAAGGAGTGACCCTATTCATGACCTTGGTGGCTGCCTTCAAGACCCTGCTTTATCGCTACTCTGGCCAGACTGATATTGTAGTGGGAGTGCCTATCGCCGGCCGCAACCGGTTGGAGCTCGAGAACCTCATCGGCTTTTTCGTCAACTCGCTTGTGCTGCGCACCGACTTGTCTGGCAATCCTACCTTCCGTCAACTCCTCAGCCGAGTACGAGAGGCGGCCTTGGACGCTTATGCACATCAGGATTTACCCTTTGAGAAGCTGGTAGATGAACTCCGGCCGCAGCGAGACCTGAGCCGCAATCCCCTCTTTCAAGTAACCTTTCAGCTGATCAAGCTGCACCAGTTAGCGGACACGACCCTCCAGGCAGACGACCCAATCCTTTCTTCCCTAAAGGTCCGGCGTGGCACCGCCATTTTCGATATTGCCTTTAGCCTGTGGGATGGACCAGCGGGCATTAATGGTGGTTTTGAATATAACACCGATCTTTTCGACCCAGATACTGTTGAGCGGATGGCAGGTCACTTTCAAACCCTGCTGGCTGGGATCGTCGCCGATCCACAGACTCGATTGGGGCAATTGGCGCTGCTGCCGGATGGCGAACGGAAACAGATCCTGGAAATCTGGAATAGGACAAGCGCCTGCTACCCAGCGGATCGCTGTCTGCATGAGCCATTTGAAGCCCAGGTCGCAAAAACACCTGATTCAGTTGCCGTGAGTTTTGAAGATCAGTCCGTCACTTATCGGGAGCTAAACCGGCGCGCCAACCAGCTTGCCCACCGGTTGCAGGGGTACGGTGTAGGACCGGATGTGTTGGTTGGCCTCTTTCTCGAACGATCGATCGAAATGGTTGTGGGATTGTTGGCTGTGCTCAAGGCAGGTGGGGCTTATGTCCCTCTGGATCCGGCCTATCCGACTGAACGCCTGTCATTGATGCTAGGTGATATCCCCGCTCCCGTTCTGCTCACTCAGAAGCATTTGCTGCCGATCTTGCCCACACATGCCGCCAAGGTGATCTTGCTGGATGATCATCAGGAACTGGCGGCGGATTTACATCTCGAGAACGTCAGAAGCGCCGTGCAGCCTGACCACCTGGCGTATGTCATTTTCACTTCCGGCTCCACTGGAAAGCCCAAAGGAGTGATGATCTCCCACCGGGCGATCTGCAACCACATGGAATGGATGGCATCAACCTTTCCACTGACGGAGGAGGATGCCATCTTGCAGAGAACCCCGTTTAGCTTCGACGCATCAGTCTGGGAATTCTATGCACCGCTATGGGCCGGTGCGCGTCTGGTGATGGCCTCTCCTCAACGTTACCAGGATGGGGCCGAGCTGGTCCGGCAAATTCAGAAGCACAAGATCACGATTCTGCAACTAGTGCCCTCTCTGCTGGCGTTACTCCTCGATGTCTCTGGTGTTGAGAGTTGTCGCTCGCTGCGGCGAGTTTACTGTGGCGGCGAGGCGCTCCCACCGGACCTGGTTACGCTCTTCTACGAGCGGCTCGATGCGAATCTATTCAATCTCTATGGTCCTACTGAGACAACAGTTGATGCTACGGTATGGGAATGTCGGGAGATCGAGAAGTATCAAGCCGTCCTGATTGGGCGTCCTATCGCTAACAATCAGGCCTATATATTGGATGACTGGTTGCAGCCGGTACCTATTGGCGTTCCTGGAGAACTCTATCTCGGCGGAGTTGGCCTCGGGCGAGGCTATTTACACCAGGGAGCATTGACGGCGGAGCGCTTCATTCCCCACCCGTTCGACAGTGCAGGCGGAACGCGCCTGTATAAAACAGGAGACCTAGTCCGCTACCGGCCAGATGGAAATATTGAATATTTGGGCCGTACCGACCACCAGGTAAAGGTCCGCGGCTTTCGTATTGAGCTAGGCGAAGTAGAAGCTCTCCTTCGCGAGTACGAGGGCATTAAAGACGCCATCGTTGTCCCTAAGGCGGAGTCGGTAAATGGACAATCACTAGTTGCCTATGTTTTGTGGACTGGACCATTGCCTCTCTCAGTTACCAAGTTGCGCCGTTTCCTCAGCCAGCAATTGCCGGAGTATATGGTGCCCACCCACTTTGTGTCGCTGGATGTGTTTCCATTGCTCCCAAATGGGAAAGTAAATCGCAAAGCGCTACCGGACCCGGCTGGACTCTATCCAGCGCAGGAAACGACCTATGCCGCGCCCCACACCGTCTTAGAACGAAAGGTTGCTGCGGTCTGGCAGGAGGCTTTACAGCTTGACAAAGTGGGCATATATGACAACTTTTTTGATCTCGGCGGGCATTCCCTGCTGATGATTCGCCTCCACAGCAAGCTGCGCGAAATGGTGAACGCAGACCTGTCTTTGATGGATCTGTTTCGCTACCCCACGATTAATGCCCTCGTTCAACATTTGAGCCAGGAGGAACAGGCCACGCCATCCTTTGACAAAATCGAAGAGCGTTCTAAGAAACATAGAGAAGCGATGCAGCAGCGCCAAAGAATGAGGAGAAAGTCTGCATGAGTAAAGTCGATCCATACGACGGGCTAGATGGGATCGCCATCATTGGCATGAGCGGCCGGTTCCCCGGTGCGAGCGACCTGGCCCAGTTTTGGCAGAACTTGAGCGATGGCGTTGAGTCCATTTCAAGTTTTACCGCCGACGATCTGATAGCTGTCGGCGTCGATGCAGCCGTCATGAAACATCCGAACTACGTCAATGCTGCTGCTGTCGTGGATGGTATCGAGTTATTCGATACCGCCTTTTTTGGCTACAGCCCTCGCGAAGCAGAGCTGATCGATCCACAGCAACGGCTCCTGCTAGAGTGCGCCTGGGAAGCGCTCGAGGACGCCGGCTATGACCCAGATCGTTTTGCGGGCTTAATTGGAGTGTATGCCAGTGCTGGGATGAGCCGTTATATGTTTAACCTCTATGCCAACCAAAAGCTGGCGGCACTGGTGGGGGCTTTTCAGATCATGATCGGCAATGACAAAGATCATGCCAGCACCCGCTTGGCATACAAGTTAAACCTCACAGGCCCGGTTATGACTGTGCAGACGGCCTGCTCGTCGTCGCTGGTAGCGGTGTGCATGGCGTGCGACGCCTTGTTGAACTATCAATGTGATATGGCGCTTGCGGGAGGTGTGTCGATCAACGTTCCCCAGCGGTTGGGCTATATCTATCAGGAGGGCGGGATTGCTTCTCCAGACGGCCATTGTAGAGCTTTTGACGCCAAAGCGCGCGGAACAGTTACCGGAAACGGTGTCGGGATCGTGCTCCTGAAACGCCTCTCTGATGCTTTGGCTGACGGCGATAACATTCGTGCTGTGATCAAGGGAGTGGCAGTCAACAATGATGGCTCGTCTAAGGTAGGATACACAGCCCCAAGCATCAATGGTCAGGCACAGGTGATCGCTACGGCATTGTCTATGGCTCAAGTCGAGCCGGAGACGATTAGCTACGTGGAAACGCATGGCACGGGGACTAGATTAGGTGACCCCATCGAAGTGACTGCACTAACGCAGGTTTTTCGAGCGTCCACCGACAAGAAACATTTTTGCGCTATCGGTTCTGTGAAGACCAATATTGGTCATCTGGATCCGGCTGCCGGTATAGCGAGCTTGATAAAGACCGTTTTGGCGTTAGAACACAAAATGCTTCCACCCAGTCTGCACTTCGAGAACCCCAATCCCGAGATCGACTTTGAAAACAGCCCATTTTTCGTCAACAGCACACGCCGCGAGTGGCATACCAATGGACTACCTCGGAGGGCGGGGGTCAGTTCGTTCGGGATGGGCGGCACGAATGCCCACGTTGTGCTGGAGGAAGCGCCACCCCTGGTGGGCTCAGCGACAGCCCGGCCCTCGCAATTGTTGGTGCTATCAGCCCGCAGTGAGGCGGGGTTGGCAGCAGCAACCGAAAGATTGGTAAACCGTTTGCAGCAACAGCCACTGCTCAACCTGGCCGATGTTGCTTACACCTACCAGGTGGGACGGCGGCCATTTGCTCACCGGCGCATCGTCGTGTGCAACGATGTTGGTGAAGCCATTACAAAACTCCAGACACACGATGCCAGACATCTCTTCAGTGGGGTGTGCGACGGGCAAGATAGGCAGCTAGTGTTCATGTTTTCAGGTCAGGGATCTCAGTATGTAAATATGGGCCGAGATCTCTACCAGCACGATCCCGTCTTCCACGAGAACGTTGACCTATGTGCACGCCTGCTCCAACCACATCTTGGTTGCGACTTGCGAGAGATTTTGTTTCCCCCCCCAGAGCGGAGCGACGCTGCGGAACACGAATTGCAGCAAACGGCGATGACGCAACCGGCTGTGTTCACCGTGGCATATGCATTGGCTCAACTGTGGATATCCTGGGGGGTGAAACCGCAGGCCATGATTGGTCACAGTATAGGCGAGTATGTAGCTGCATGTCTGGCGGATGTTTTTTCGCTGGATGATGCGCTGGCGGTGGTAGCCGCACGTGGACGCCTCATGCAGCAGATGCCCACCGGCTCGATGGTAGCGATCTCGTTGCCGGAGAACGAAGTGGAAGCGCTGCTCGATGGGGATCTGTCACTGGCAGCGACCAATGCACCGTTGCAGTCAGTGGTTGCAGGGCCGGACGAAGCCATCGCACAGCTCGAACGGCAGCTCGATGAGATGGGTGTGCAGTACGGGCGCCTGCGTACCTCACACGCCTTTCATTCAAAAATGATGGAGCCTATGTTGCAGCCGTTTCTGGACGAGGTCCGTCGAATCAACCTGCGACCGCCCCAGATACCTTATCTGTCCAACGTCACCGGTAACTGGATTACTGCAGGAGAAGCGATGGACCCAGACTATTGGGTGACGCATGTGCGGCAAGGAGTGCGGTTCACAGCAGGCATCCAGCAGTTGCTCAAAGAAGCTGAGCCGGTATTGTTGGAAGTAGGACCGGGTACAGCCTTGAGCAGCCTGGCTAGAATGCACGGCAATGGTCGATTTCCGCTGGTGGCTTTGTCTTCGATGCGGCACGCAAAGGATACACAATCGGATTGGTCCTACTTACTGACCACCATGGGACGATTATGGATTGCCGGGGTGATCAAGGATTGGACTGGCTTGTACAAAAATGAACGCCGCCAACGCCTATCACTCCCTACCTACCCATTCGAGCGGCAGCGCTACTGGATCGACCCGCCGCGACGTGGCGAGCGACCGGTTGAACCAGCGCCTGCTGCGGGCAAAGTGCTGGATGTGAGCAACTGGTTCTATGTGCCTCATTGGCGACAGGCCAAGCCAGCACAACCGGTCACCACCCAGAATGACCTGCGGAAGACCAACTGGCTTCTGTTCGCCGATGATGCCAATCTTGCATCACCCCTCTCGCAACGATTGCAACAGATTGGCGCTCCGGCAGTAACGGTAGTCGCCGGTGAGCAGTTCGCCAAAAGTGGAAGGCAACACTTTGCCGTCCATCCTGAGCGGCGGGAGGATTATATCACGCTGCTCAAAACCCTTCAATCGGCGGAGCAGTTTCCAGACGTGATCGTGCATCTGTGGAGCGTAACGCCGGTCAATCAGGATGAAACTGGGATCGCTGGCTTCAAACATGCCCAGCGACACGGCTTCTACAGCCTACTCTATCTGACACAGGCGCTTGGGCAACTGGTGATTACCAGGCCGGTGAGGCTGATCGTTGTGTCCAATGATATGCAGGCCGTAACCGGCGAGGAATCTCTGCGTCCGGAAAAGGCAACCATCCTCGGAGCTTGCAGAGTCATTCCTCAAGAATATCCGAATATCATCTGCCGGAGCATCGACCTTGGCTTCCAAGCAGGGCAAAGTCAACTCGACAACCGGGAGATTGAACAGCTTATCGCCGAATCAATGTCAGACGAGCCAGAACCCGTTGTGGCCTACCGAGGAGGGCAGCGGTGGCATCAGGAATTCGAGGCCGTCTCCTTGAGTGGGAATGAGCGAAACACCCCTCTACGCAAGGGGGGCGTCTACCTGATTACCGGAGGGCTGGGCCGCATTGGCCGCATTTTGGCGCGCCATCTGGCGGAAACTGTGCAAGCACGCCTTGTGTTAGTTGGCCGTTCCGCTTTTCCCGCAAGAGAAGAGTGGGAAGCATGGCTAACCACTCATGGCGAGCAAAATGAAACCAGCCACATCATCCGGGAAATCCAAGCGATGGAGGCTCTCGGCGGGCGGGTACTGGTTGCCAGTGGAGATGTGTCCAATATCGAGGTAATGCGACCGATCGTTGCGCGTGCCATAGCCGAGTTCGAGAGTATCAATGGCGTAGTACATGCAGCAGGATTCACTGGACCAGCATCCTCACGCAGCATTCGGGAGATTACGCCTCAAGAGTGCGAGCAGCACTTTGCGCCAAAAGCCCATGCGTTGTACGTACTTGAGGAAGTACTGGCTGGCCAGCCCCTCGATTTCTGCCTCTTGTGCTCTTCTCTATCTTCGATTCTGGGTGGGCTGGGTTTTGTCGCCTACGCTGCGGCGAACTTGTTTATGGACACGTACGCACAGAAATGTTATCACGCCAGGTCGCTGCCATGGACGAGCGTAAATTGGGATGGTTGGCGTTTCGATAAGAAAGCATTGGCGAAGGCGGGACTAGGCGCGTCGCTCATTGAACTGGCTATTACCCCAGAAGAAGGGACAAAGTCGTTTGGAAGAGTCCTGGCTGTAGCCCCGCAGGTGATCGTCTCCACTGCTCCGCTCCAGCCGCGAATCGATCAATGGGTCAAACTAGAATCGCTGCGAGGAGAAAAACCGGCTTCTGAGCAGGCGCCCTCCGTTTCCGGTATTCGACCCACTTTGCATAGCACTTACGTTGCGCCGCGCACTGCTCGAGAGGAAACCATTGCCAACCTGTGGGAACTGCTCCTTGGCATCCAGCCAATCGGCATTTACGACAACTTTTTTGAGTTGGGTGGCCATTCCTTGCTGGCGATCCAGCTCATCTCACGCCTGCGTGATACGTTTCAGATAGAATTACCGGTCCAGTTGCTCTTTGATGGGCCAACAGTGGCTGAGTTGACCGCGAACGTCGAGCAACAGGTCCTGGCCGTTCAAGCCGACAAGGATAGGATTACCGAGATATTAGAGCTGGTCGAAAGCCTGTCCGAGGAGGAGCTGGAAGCACTTCTAGCGGAACCAGAGGGCTAGCCTGCGAAAGGAAAACCCAAGTGAAAGATCTTGCGGAGCGAATTGCCAACCTATCGCCAGAGAAACGCAAGCTTCTGGAGAAGTTACTAGCGAACGAAGCCGGGCAATTGCCCGATGTTCAATTGCCGATGCAGAAACAGGAGAGCGTAACCGGTGAACCAGGCGAGAGCAAAATCACAGATGCCGCATCCGTTGCCCCTCTCACGCTTAACTTGGATGTTGGCAGCATGGTTTCTGCACCGGAAAAGTTGAAAGCGGAAATCATGCGATTTTACGATACAGTCAGCCAGCAACTGGACGCAACAATTTTTGGTGACCATTCTATTTTTCTAAATTATGGGTACGTCGCCGATGGTACGCCGGAGCATGCTGCCACCGAACTTGCCACCCACACCCTGAACCGGCAGTCAGTCAAGCTAGTTCTGGAGGTCATCGGCCGGCACGATCTCAACAATACTTCGGTACTAGACGTCGGCTGCGGCCGTGGTGGCACCGTGGACACGATCATGCGTTATTTCCGGCCGCTAGAGGTGATCGGAGTTGATCTTTCCCCAGTAGCAATTGCATTTTGCCGGCGACGGTACAGACACAAGCAGGTCCAGTTCCATTCAGGTGATGCCGAAGCACTATCCTTCGCCGATAGCTCATTCGACTATGTGATCAACATAGAATCGTCACACAGCTACTCCGATATCGCTGCATTCTACCGAGGTGTTTACAGGATTCTCAAGTCGAGCGGATTCTTTTTATACGCCGACAATATGCCGGTCGAGAAAATGCAGGCTTGCATCCGTCTCTTGCAACAAATGGGTTTCGAATTGCAAGTCGATCGTGATATTACCAGAAACGTGTTGTTATCGTGTGATGAGCAGTCGAGTCGTAAGGTTCAGACATTCAACCAGAACAACCCGGCTGAGGTAATCAATAACTTCCTAGCCGTACCAGGCTCACAGATATATGAGGACATGAAAACCGGTAAATCTACCTACCGAATTCTCAGCCTGAAGAAAGCAGGTAATGTTGAAGCGACCGTCGCAAGCTCGAACCGCTCTTGAAGGAGAACCTAGCACCGTTAGGATTCGTATATGGATATTCATGATAGGACAATTGCCGAACGAATTGAGCAACTTCCGCCGGAGAAGCGGGTGCTGCTCCAGAAGCTGTTAAAAGGCGCGGATATCACCGACCCAGGTCGGCCGATCGTTCCACGCCGGCGAGCAGAAACACCCTTGCCCTTGTCATTTGCCCAACAGAGGTTGTGGTTTCTGAGTCAGCTTGAGCCAGACAGCCCATTCTACAATGTAAATTTTGCGCTACACATAAAGGCGCCATTAAATGTGGCAGCATTAGAGCGTAGCATTAACGAAATTGTGCGGCGTCACGAGGCGCTGCGGACGACATTCACGCTCGTCCATGAGCAGCCGAGCCAGGTGATTGCACCCAATCTCTATGTACCTCTGCCTGTTCATAACCTAAGTTCACTCTCACAGCAAGCGCGTGAGGCAGAGGCATTACGATTGGCAACAGAAGAAGCTCGCCGGCCCTTTGACCTGGTGAGGGGACCGCTCATACGCACACGGTTATTACAACTGGATGATAACGACTATGTTTTTCTCCTAACGATGCACCATATCGTGTCGGACGGGTGGTCAATGCAGGTGTTTGCCCGGGAGCTGGCCGAGCTGTACGCCGCCTTTGCG
>QEUW01000235.1 GCA_003577005.1 Chloroflexota bacterium
GGGACCGCCTGCCCCCACGGGCAATGAGAAAGCCTTTACCGTCTATGCGTACGACAATGGAGCAGTGGGGGATGCACCGACCCAGGGCAACCCGACGCTGGTACGGCGCTACAGCCAGGTGACCCCCAGCACCGCCTATGTGGACACAACCACCAGCTATGACAGCTATGGCCGGCCGCTGAGCGTCACCGATGCCAACAACCACACGACCACCACCGCCTATCACAGCTTCTATGGTTCTGTCATCAGCGTGACCAACCCGCTCAACCAGGTGACCAGCTATGCCAGCGACCCCGGTTGGGGCGTGGTGACCCAAGTCACCGACCCCAACAACCACGTCACTGAACTGGCCTATGACGGCTATGGTCGCCTGGAGCAGGTGTGGCTGCCCAGCGAGAGCAAGGCGAGCGACCCCGCCAGCCTGGCGTTCGTCTACGATGCCGCGGCGCGGCCAGCGCATGTCAAGAGCCGCACCTTACAGGTGAAGGGCAGCAGCACCTATCTGGAGAGTTGGCAATATGTAGACGGCTTTGGTCGCACCATCCAGGGCCAGGCGCCGGCAGCGACGGGTGGAAACCGCATTGTCACCAGCCAGCAGTACAACAACCTTGGCCAGCTACGCTACCAGAGCGCACCTTATCAACTCTCCGGAGCGGCGGGCAGCGGCTACAGCGCGCCCACCTGGAGCACGGTGGCCAACTACCACCAGTTCTACTACGACGAACTGGGGCGCCAGACCAAAGCTGAGACGCGCAGCCAGAGCAGCGTGTTGTGGGATGTGGAGACGACCTACGACGCCTGGACCCAGCAGCGCTACGACGCCAACAACCACCGGCGGGACCATGCTTACAACGCCTTTGGCCAGTTGGTACAGGTGAAGGAGTACTACGCCACCAACAGCTTCTACACCACGGGCTACGCCTATGACCTGCTGGGCAACCTGATCCAGGTGACCGACCACCTGAGCAACGTCACCAGCATGAGCTATGACCTGCTGGGACGCAAGACGGCCATGAGCGACCCCGACATGGGCAGTTGGCAGTACCAGTACGACGCCGTGGGCAACCTGACCGGCCAGCGCGATGGCCGCAGCCAGTGGCTCTACCTGGAGTACGACGCGCTCAACCGGCTCATCCGCAAGCGGCGGGACAGCGCCGGCAGCGGCCCGCTGGTGGCCGAGTACGGCTATGATGCGACCGGGCAGCAGGGCCTGCTCTCCTTCAGCAAGGCCTACGATAGCGCCGGCACCACCGTCGAGGTGGAAGTGCAGTCCGTCGCCTACGATGCCCGCAACCGCCTCACCCAGCAACAGTGGGTGGTCAACGGCAGCGGCACCTTCCGCCTGGACTATGCCTACAACGAGGCGGACCAGCGCACCAGCCTCACCTACCCCGGTGATAACAGTGGTGGGCAAGGCGAGGTCGTGAGCCACAGCTACAACGCCATCGGCCAGTTGACCGGCGTGACGGGAGCCGGTAGCACCCAGTACGTTAGTGCGGCCACCTACAACGCCCAGGGGCAACTCATCGAAATGCGCAACGACAGCGGCGCCAACGGCCTGACTCGCCAGTTTGTCTACGAGACCAACACCCTGCGCCTGAGCACCATCAAAGCCGGCACCAGCAGCCCCTACGAGAACCTGCAGCAGCTGAGCTACACCTACGACAACGCCGGTAACATCAGTAGTGTCAGTGATACAGTGAACAGTGGCCAGAAACAGTGTTTCCAGTATGACTGGTTGGATAGACTGACCGCCGCCTTCACCGGCAACGGGGATTGCAGCGCCTACAGCGGCACGGGCGCCGGCCCCTACAACCATACCTATGCCTACGACGCCATCGGCAACCTCACCAGCTATGCCGGCAACAGCTACACCTATGGTGGCGGCAAGCCTCATGCCGTGACCGCTGCCTTTGGCAACAGCTACGGCTACGACGATAACGGCAACCAGACCAGCCGCACCATTGACGGCACGGCCTACACCTTCACCTTCGACTACGAAAACCGGCTCACGGCCATCTCTGGCGGCAGTGTCAGTGCCAGCTTTGTCTACGATGCCGATGGCAACCGCATCAAGGGAACCGTCGGTGGGGTCACCACCGTCTACATTGCCGGCACCTACGAGTACCAAGCTGGCGCCACCACCCACTACTATGAAGGCAACGCCTTGCGCCGCACCGGCTATGCCAGCGACAACGGCGTCTTCTACCTGCTGCAAGACCACCTCAAGTCGAGCAGTGCGGTTATCAACCAGAATGGCACGCTCAACCGCCAGAACTACTACCCTCTCGCGGTCGTGTTTGAGCGTGAAGCCGAGGCGGGCGCAGACGCGTTTCATTCCCTCGTTTTCAGGCAAGATCTCGGCCACGATGCGGTCTAGACCCTCATCGCGTCCAATTTCGATGAGACGGCGGAGCAGTTCGGTGCCCAGGCCGATGCGCTGGTGCTCGTCGCTCACCAGGATGGCAAATTCGGCGTCGTTGCTGCCGTGGAGCTTGGTCAACTGGCCGATGGCAAGGAGGCGACGCTCGCCGTTCTTACTCGTCTGCTCAGCCACCAGGGTCATCTCGCGGTCGTAGTCGATGAAGCACATGCGCGCCAACTGTTCGATACTCTCCGGCGAGAGCGTATTGTTGAAGGCCACCATAAGCGGCTCGTCTTCCGGGCGGATGGGGCGGATACAGAGCTCCTCACCGTCGGGTAGCGTCCACGGCGCGACATATTTTTCAGGGTAAGGCCGGATAGCCAGCCCGGGGAGATCTTCTCTGCGCACGGTGGGTTCGTGGAGGACAATACGGGCGTCGAGCGCCAGGAGCCGTTCCGGCGAGGCAAGCAGCGGGTTGACGTCGATCTCTTTGATCCACACCTGTTCCACCACCAGTTGGCTAAAGCGCACCATCAGCCGTTCCAACGCTTCGAGGTTCACCGGTTTGCGCCCGCGGATGCCTTGCAGCGCCTCCCAGATTTTGGTCTGCGCCATCATGCGGCGGGCCAGGGTGGTGTTGAGCGGCGGGAGACCCAAGGCGCGATCGCGCATCACCTCCACCAAGACGCCGCCGGCGCCAAAGAGCAATACCGGGCCAAACTGCGGGTCGATGCTGCTGCCGATGATCAGCTCGTAGCCGTCGAGCTTCTCCATCCGCTGCACCGTTACCCCCTGGAAGTGCTCCGCCCCTACCCGTTCGGCAACCGAGCGCTGGATGAGATCGTACGCCTCGCGCACGCTTTGCGCATCGCGCAAATTGAGTTGCACACCGTTCACATCCGTCTTATGGGTGATCGTCTCGGAGTTGAGCTTGAGCACGACCGGGTAGCCCATCTTGCCAGCAACCGCAACGGCCTCGTCGGGCGTCCCGGCCAGTTCGGTTTCGACCGTGGGGATGCCGTAGGCGGCAAAGACCTGTTTGGATTCATACTCGGTGAGGATCGTCCGGCCCTGGGCGCGCACCGTCTCGATCAACTCGGCGGCGCGCTGCTGGTAGGTCGCCTCGTCCGGGCTGGCCACCGGGAGCGAAGGCGTCTCGTAGATCGCGCTCAGGTTGTAGGCGTAACGCCACATATAGTTGAAGACCTGCGTCGCCGTGTCTGGGTAGGGGAAGGTGGGGATGCTGGCGCGATTGAGGATTGCCTCACCCGCCGCCACATCTTCGCCCCCCATCCAACTGGCGAGGATTGGTTTCTTTTGGGGCGGCGCCGCTACCTGGCGCAACGCCTCGGCAGTCTCGGTGGGGTCGGTCATATCCTGCGGGGTGAGGATGACCAACATGCCGTCGCTGTTGGGGTCGTTAATGGCGATCTGGAGCGTTTCGGCGTAGCGTTCGGGGCTGGCGTCACCGAGGATATCAACGGGGTTATTGTGGCTCCAGTGCGGGGGCAGCGCCGCGTTGAGCGCCGCCATCGTCTCGTCGGAGAGAGTGGTCAATTTGCCGCCGCCCAAGACCAGAGCGTCGGTGGCGAGCACACCAGGGCCGCCAGCATTGGTGAGGATGGTCAGGTTGGGTCCTTTGGGGCGTGGTTGTTTGGCGAGCACCTCGGCCATATAGAAGATTTCGGCGATCTTCTCGACCCGCAGCACACCACTGCGGCGGAAGGCGGCGTCGAGCACATCATCGCTGCCCGCCAGCGAACCGGTGTGCGAAGCCGCCGCTTTGGCCGCCGCCGCCGTGCGTCCGGCCTTGATGACGATGATCGGTTTGGTCAACGAGACCTCGCGCGCCGCCGAGAGAAAGAAGCGGGCGTCGCCAACGGTTTCCATGTAGATGACGATGCTGGTCGTATTGGAGTCATCGCCGAGATAGTAGATCAGGTCGCCCCAGTTCACATCGAGCATAGAGCCAATAGAGACAAAGGCGCTGAAACCCACATGCTCGCGCAGGCTCCAGTCGAGTACCGAGGTGCAGAGCGCGCCGCTCTGGCTGATAAAGCCGACGTTGCCCCGCAGCGCCATCCCCTTGGCAAAGGTGGCATTGATGCCGGTAACAGGGCTCATGACGCCGAGACAGTTGGGACCGATGATGCGCATCTTGGCCTGGCGCGCCCGGGCCAGGATCTGCTGTTCGAGCCGGGCGCCTTCGGGTCCAATCTCTTTGAAGCCGGCAGAAATGATGATCGCACCTTTAACCCCGGCCTCGACACACTCCTCGATGACGCCAGGCACGGTGGGCGCGGGGGTGACGATCACAGCCAGGTCTACCTGTTCTGGCGCATCGGCAATGGTGGGGTAGGCGCGGATGCCCAAGACGTTGCTGCGCTTGGGATTGATGGGAAAGATCGTCCCGCCAAAGGGGTTACTGATGAGGTTCCAGAGCAAGGTGCGCCCTACGCTCCCCGGCCGCTCGGTGGCGCCGATGACCGCTACGTTTTCCGGGGCAAAGATGGCGTCGAGCGGGTGGCGGCGATAGGCGGTGGTTAGCTTTTCAGCGGTTTTGTCGGTCATGGGGCCTCCGTTGATCAAGAAAATACCATTGCGGAGGACGGTATACTCCTGAACCGCCCTACCGGCGATTGGCTATTATCACTCACAATGAGGGGCACATTCTCCAGTGCCTCTCCGCAGGATCTGCAAACAAGATTCATATTCATGTCCTGCCAAACAGGGCAGCCGAACGAACAGAATTGACAATCGACGTATCGTTTCGCTATTCTAACATAACTTTACAGCATCCATACCAGTCACTTGACCTGGGGTAGGTTCGACGTATTGCACATCTCACCTTGCTAACGGCGGGGTCGGCGCACCCGGCGGTAGAGATACTTCTCCGCTGGAGCGCCAGCGTGCGCAAAATCTTGAACCACCTGGGGCGGCGCGGCAAACACCACCTTCTGGATCGACCCGCAAGAAGAATTGATGGCGCCTTGCGCCGGCTGCGCCATCGGCATCCTCACAACCCAGTTTATGCCGTCGAGCACTTATCCGGTCAACGACCACTTCCGGGTGCTGGCGTATCAGGCTTTGGTAGATTGAGAAGCTGTTTGAAAAGGGGAATTGTCGCCTTGGTGCGTTGCACGCAAAGCGTGCGATGCACCTGGAAGGTTGGCTTCGTTGAAAGGCGCCACGCACCCTGCGGGTGCATCGCACGGTTGTCACCCCACTTTTCAAACAGGTTTTGAGAGGATGGCCGGATGACAGGTGGATATCCGGTAGCCACCTTGTCAACTTTTCACCAGTGTACAAGCCGCGCGGTATATTCTCCAATAAAACGAGGGGTGCAACCGTGTGGTCGCACCCCTCATGCTCGTAGGACTAGTAGTTAGCGCAGCGGAATACGGCCCACAAACGCTTATTGCACCTTCTGCACGTTGGCTGCGGATGGTCCCTTGGGACCCTGTTCGATGGTGAACTCCACGACATCACCCTCAGACAGGCTGCGAAAACCGGCCGACATGATAGCCGACTGATGCACGAAGACATCTTTGCTGCCACTCTCGGGTGTAATAAAGCCAAAGCCCTTGGCATCATTAAACCACTTGACGGTACCCTTGACGCGGTTGCCCATTGCTTGATTGCCCATGGTTGGAAACCCCTCTTTTTGTGAAAAGAATTGAACAGTTCGACGACGATGCGGTACAAAAAGTGGTCGTTCCCAACAAATAAGAAAGCCGCTCAACCAGGTAAGTTCGAGCGACTCTAGAACATTACTCGTAAAAGAACTTACACTATATTGTGGCACACAGGATACTGCATGTTGCCCATTACACCAAATCTCGTAAGTTACGAAAGGCGCCTGTCGTCTGCGAGGTGAAGGGCACAGGAGGATCAGTCGTCAAAAAAGTCTACCGTCGCCCAGTTACACGCACCACCCGGCCCATCGGTCGTAAAGGTGGCAAAGGGCGAGATCGGGCTGCCCGTCTCGTCCA
Organism: Chloroflexota bacterium; assembly: GCA_003577005.1. The sequence goes on from QEUW01000235.1 coordinate 6,358, forward strand.
CGAGCCAGGTCGACCAGATACCGGCACTGGCAAACCCCGCACTGATAATGTGTGTGTAGAATCCCGGCGGATTGGGGCCGCTCAAGACCGGATCAGTCGCCCAGTTCCCATAGCCCTCGCCAAAGCGAAAGACAACTTGATAGCCGTCTGCCGGCTCACCGGCCACAAACACCGTGCCAGAGAAACGCGTCCCCGTGTTGCTCGGTGCGCAACCGGTAACTTCGGCGCGTGCAAAGGGGAGTACCGAAGTCGGCGAAGGAACCGGCGTGGCCGACGGTGTGACCGATCTCGTGGGGACAGGTGTTTGGGTGATCACCGAGGTAACAGTAATGGTCACCGTAGCTGTGGGCGTGACAGTCTCAACCGGTGTGGTAGTGAGGGTGGGGGAGGCTGTCACCGTCACCGTAGCAGTGAGGGTGGTGGTTGGTGTGGACACTGCGCCGGCGATGGCCCATTGCCAGACCAATCCATAACTGGTGTGGTGGGCGTGGAAGGGGTCGTCAATCTCCCCCAACCCCATACCGTCGATGGCGTCGGCTGGGTCGCCGGTGTTGGGCTGGGCCCAGTAGGCGGGGGCAAGCGACTGCATGGGGAAATCGGCGGCGTACTCTTCGCCGGGTTTTGCCTGCGTCACAATCGTAAATTCGCCGTCAGGCCAGGAAATCAAGACCGGCAAGTCGACCTGGCGGGCGCCCGCGCTATCCAACAGGTCGACAAAGATATTGCGCCGCCCCTGTGATTCTGCGCTATTGTACCAGACCGCATGGATGAGACACCAGTAACCGCTACCGGGTGTCACATTAGCCGGTAAGAAGACCGCCCCGCGCTCGTCGAGGCGCGGGTCCCAGTCGCGTTCACAACCTGTGACCGGTGTGCTCGTCGGTGCTGCGGTGATCTGAACAAGCTGGACAAGGGGTAGCAAGAGGGCGAAGGTAGGAGTCTCCGCGGCCGGGGTGACAGAGACACGCTGTGCCACCGGCTGGCCGTGTGTGTTAATGGCGGCCAGACCCAGGGCATTGAAGACAAGGAGGGCGATCAATAAATACGAAGACGAGCGTCGCCGTGTGCGGATAGGTGGAGAAGTCGCGCCTTGATCCGGTATGTGCATGGCTCCTGTAGCGTCCCTTTGCGAACAAAAACGGGATTCGCAGTGACCTGCGAATCCCGCTTCGGGGCAAATTAACGCCGTTGCCGGCGCGCTTCTTTAGATCTTCTGCACATTGGCAGCCGACGGACCCTTTGGCCCCTGCTGGATGCTAAACTCCACCCGGTCGCCTTCAGCCAGGCTGCGGAAACCGGCCGACATGATAGCGGAATGGTGGACGAAGACATCCTTGCCACCGGCCTCAGGGGTAATAAAACCGTACCCCTTTTGATCATTGAACCATTTGACAACACCACGCTTGCGGTCGTTCATGTTGGGAAACCCCCTCCTACACTGGAAAACGATTGGTTCGACATTTGTACAAAATGTGGTCGTCCCCAACAAATAAACAAGCCGCTCAGTGCGTAAGTCCGAGCGGCCGACTGCCTTACCTGTGGTAGAACTTACAACATCTTGCTAATAATGCACTATACACGAAAGGGGCGCGCCTGTCAAGCCCCCAAATTTGACGATTGTAAGGTGATTGATCAATGCAGAATGCGGAATCGACCACGCACCGCGCATCACGCATCACGCACATAAATCGGGTTACTAAAAATCCAGCCGCGCAGCCGCCCCCAGCGAGTGCGCCAGAGTTCGGCGCGGTAAACACCAGGTGTGCTGACAAAATATTCGAGGCGCCGGCCCCAGCGGCGCGTGACCACATGGCCGTTGCGCAACAGCCGGATTTCGGCGACAGCCGGCGCATCGACACGCAGGTAGATTTCACAGCCCCACTGTGGTAGAGCCATCCCATCGCCCATGATGGCATGGGGGGACTCTGCCGCTGGTGGGGTTACGCCGGCAGGTGTCTGCCAGGCGGCAAAACGAAAGCCGCGCGTGGCGCCGGCCAGATCATAGCCGACCCAACAGTGGCCGCGCCGGAGTGCGTCCAAAACCAGTTCGCGGTCGTGGCGCAGGTGCTCGGGGTCGGACCGTCCGTTGGGCGGCGCCCCCAACAGGCGGCGAGGCGTCAGGATATGGGTGTTGAGCGCCTGGGCGCAGTGGCGATAGGGCAAAAAGACCCGGCGCAACGGTCCCATGCCAATCGTCCAGCCATGGACATCGGTGCCGCCGATAGCGACAACCTGGCGCTGCTGGGTAAGCTCGTCCCATTTGCGCACCATCTTGGACAGTGGGGCGCGCAAGAACCAATGCGGCATAATGCCCATGACCAATGTACGAAACCGCGAGGTCGTAAAGCCACGGAACGAGGACATGTAATTCCACAGTTCGACGCCAGTGTAGCCGCCCACCTCCCAGCTTTCCCAAGCCCAATGGTCGGGCGCCAGCGGCGTCACCTCCTCGTAGGGGTGGGCCAGAAACGAAAGACCCTGTTGAGCGTTGACTGCATCGATCAACTGTTGCGGGTCGCGGGCCTGGCCGGTCACATCGCTGGTAACGCCCAGGCAGAGCAGGTGATTGCGCTGGGGCACACGGTCATCGTCATGCACCTCCTGTCCCACCAGGGTGAGCAGACCGCGACGGTAGCCCTCTTCGCGCTCGCGCACCAAGACGTTGTGGTCGGTAACATAGACAAAATCGTCCCCAGCCCACAAAGCGGCTTCGACCACATCGTCAAAGGTGCCCACCCCATCAGAATAGGTGGTGTGAATATGGATATTGCCGGTGTATTCGAACCAGGTCAACGTATCCTCTATCCTGGCAATGGCAGTTCCGGATATTTTTTACCCCCCTGCGCCCGGTCGCTTGCACGGCGCGCTTCCTCGGCGGTTATCTCACTCTGGGTCTGGACACGAGCGCGATAACGCTGGCGTTCCTTGGCCTGCCAGCGGCTGGTGTCCAGCGTCGAGTCGCAGGCGCGGGCAAAGAGCAGAAAACCGGTATGGGCGTTCATCATATCATCGGGGCGCAGACGGTCGGGAACTGGTTTGTAGGTGCGGAGGAGCAACTCCTCAACCGCGATATCGACAAAGCCGCGCGTATCGAGCGCAGCCAGCAACTCGCAGACCTGGTTGGTGGTGGGCAACAAAGCCGCAAAGAAACCGGCCGGTCGCAGCGCCGCCAGCACATGGTCCAGATAGGCCCACGGCGTGCGGACATCGAGGAAGAGGGCATCGACCCCTGTCTGCTGGAAGCCCTCCTTGATATCGCCATGCAGCAGTTGCACATAGGGCAGCAGGCCGACCGACTCGAGATTCTTGTAGGCCAGGCGATGCGTCTCCAGCCGTGTCTCATAGCTGTAGACGACACCGGAGGGCGCCACCGCCCAGGCCAGCGCAGTGGTCAAACCGCCGCTGCCGGTCCCCGCCTCGATGACACGGCAGCCGGCGCGCAGATTGAGCCGGTGGACAATATACGCCGCGTCTTTGGGATAGATGATCTGCGTGCCGCGACGTAAATGGCGGATCAAATCATCGAGCGAGGGTTCGAGCAGAAGCGCCTCGTGTCCTAGCGAACTTTGCACCGCCCCACCCCAACGCTGGCCAACTAGCCCCTCATAGCCAAAGATACCCAGGTGGGTGTGCAATTCCCGCCCTGGCTGCAAGAGGACCACATAACGTTTCAGATCGGTGGTCAACAACAGCGCCAGATCGCCGGGCGCCGCCTGTTCACTCTTGCTGCGGAACCAGACCGATGCTGGTTTTTCCGGCAGTTCATGTCCGTCTTTCGTCGTTTGCTCCAAGAATCACCTTCATTTCCCCGGTGGGCAAGCTGAGCTCTTGCCGCCCGATGCGTTGCTCTTGAAAGATGCGATGCACCACCCTTCTCAACCGACAACAAGGTGCATCGCACCCTGCGTGTGCAATGCACCGGCGTTACGCTTCTTCCCTCGAATAGAGGTTGATTTCGCCGAAGAGCTCTTCTTGTACGGCGATGACCTCCTCCTGCTTGATCAGCTCGAGCACTGCAAGAAAGGTGACGATCACCTCGAGTCGCGTTGCCTGATGGTTGAGCAATTCACCAAAGGCGAGGCGCCCCGTACGCAGCAAGCTGCGCACTGCCTCGATCTGCTCGGCCACGGTGACGGCATAGGTCTTGACGCGCGGGAGGGGCGGGTCGCCAGACAGCCGTTCCAGCGCGCGTCGCAGGAGGGCGTGGAGTTTCTGCACATCCACATTGCTCAGGTCGAGGTGGCGCTCCATCTGCGGTGGCAGGGCTGGCCGTATGTACGAACGCAAGCCCAGTTCCTGGCGCTCCTGCAGGCTGGCTGCCACCTCTTTGAAGCGGCGATATTCCAACAACTGCTGGATCAACGCATCACTGGCGTCTTCTTCCTCCCCTTCCCCGGCCGGTCGGGGCTTGGGCAGCAGCGTAAGCGACTTGATATAGAGCAGCCGCGTCGCCACCACCAGAAAATCGGCCAGTGCGCCCGGCTCGCGCTCCTCCATCTGTTCGATGGTGCGCAGGTATTGATCGGTCACGGCCACCAGGCTGATCTCATTGACATCCAGTTCTTCTTTTTCGATCAGGTGCAGCAGCAGGTCCAGCGGTCCCCGAAAGGCCGGTAGCTCCACCGCATAGGCGCCCCCCAACGCTCGACTGGAGCTAAAACCTGTCTCTCTCAAACCAGCGTCGTGACTCAACTGAGCCGCCCCTGCACCATTCCCCATTCCGCACTCCGCATTCGTCAGAAATCGACATCGAAGTTCATAAACCGCCTGCCCTGGCGCACAAGCTCTGCCAGTAGGCGGCCCGTCTCATCCTCGTTGCGACCAGCGATCCGCTCGACATGGCAGCCGTGTGTGCGCAAAAACTTTTCATCATCAGCGCTGATGCCGGCCTCGCCGCCGATGATGGTGACATATTCGGCGTACCGGGCATCTTCCACTGAAAAGCCGACGCTAGGGCGAAAACGAGCGATATAGCCGATGGCGTTGACCAGGTCTTGCCGGGCCACCGGGCCAGGAAAATCGCGCTGCCAGAGGAGCAGGTAATGGCGGATGCTCTTGACGCCGATGCCATTCTGAATCTGCTCGATGCGCTCGAAGAGCAGGTCGCGCCAGCGATTGCCGCCTGTCCACTCGCTGCCGGGGCAGACGGTGCTGTTTTCAGGAAACTCACGGTGCCCCCAGACGCGCGCCAGCGGGATCTGCAACTCCTGCATGAGCCAGGCCACCAGGTGGGCGCCCGACCGCAACTGCGCCGTAGTGGGGATCTTGCCGTTCATAAAGCTGCCAGAGAAGACCACGCCTACCGAATAGCCGTTGTGGCGGTAGACGTGATAGCTCGCCGTCTCTAGCTGGTTGGTCTGCTCGATGTTGCCGTCGGCATGGATAAAATAGTGGTAGCCGATGCCGGGCCAGGCCTCCTTGCCGCGGCCGGGGTCGGGCGCAATGTGCAGTTCGGCGATCCGTTCGGGGCCAAGCGTGGGCGGCGTTGCCGTGTGGTGGATGGCAACGTGCGTGATCTGGTTGAGCGAACGGCGTTCGTAGCGCAGCGTCGGGTGGCGCGGCAATTGGTCGGCGATATTGCGCAATGACGGCGGCGGGATGACAAAGCCGCGCGCCAACTGGGTTTTCTCGGCCAGTTCCAGCTTGAGCCGGTGGTTTTCTTCTTCGAGCTTGGCCTTTTGTTGTTGCTGCACCAGGCTCAACTGTTGGGCGGCCTCAAGTTGTTCGTCGAGTTCGGCGATGCGCTGGCGCAGCCGCCGCTCCTCTTCGGTCGGGTCTACCAGGCCGCCGGCCCGGCGCACTGCGGCCAGCAGATCTTCCTTCCAGCGCTTCCCGCTCATCCACTGTTCGCCGGGCGAGGTATGGTCGATAAACTCGCGGATACCGCGCACCTGCTCCAGCGTTACAGCGGGGAAACGTTCCATCAGCCAGGCGATGAGCTGGCCGCCGGCGTAGATCTGCTCCTCCCTGGGAACGCTACGGTTGAATTCACCGGCAAAAGCAATGTTGATGGCCTGGCTCAGATAGACCTGATCCGTCTCCACTACTTCGGTGAGCGGTTGGGTCTGGTAAATCGCCCCCTGCTCATCGATACAGAAATCGTAGAGCAGACCAGGCCAATCGACAATATGCGCCCGTGCAATCTCCTGCCAGGAGACGGTTGGGGGAACGCCGGTGTGGTTGATAACTATGTACTGCACATCCTCGGCGCGGCGCTCGACGTAACGGTGGGGGTCGCGCGGCAGTTTGTCGATAAGGTTCTGGATGCGCAACCGGTGGCCCGAAGTTTCAGGCTGTATCTCCAGTTCTCGGCGCAGATTGGCGGTTTCGATCTGCAACCGTTCGTTGAAGATGCGCAGCCGTTCGCGCTCCTCCTCGGCGCGCGCCAACTCTTTGCGCAGGGCATCACGCTCCGCGCGCAGTTCGGTTACGCTTGTGAGCAATGCCTCGTCCGGTTGCGGCTCTTCCATCGTGCTGTTGAGCGCCGCCAGATGGAGTTGCACCTGGCGTACGATGGCCGGTTTCCAGCCGCCGGTGCGGTAAAAGGTGGCGCCGGGGTTGTCGCCGCGTTTGGTCAACTCACCCAGCCCGACGATGGCATCCGGGGCCAGACCGAGGTTCTGCGCCAGCCAGGCGCAGAGGCGGCCTGTCGCCTCCAGTTGCGCCAGCGGCGGCGGCTCGACGCTAAAGTTGCCTGCCAGCGCGATGTTGACGCCCTGCTCGGACCAGACCTGGTCGGGCTGCGCCACATTTTCCAGTTCGCTCACGCGGTAGACCTGGCCGGCCGGGTCCACATAAAAATCGTAGACGATGCCGGGGTAGCCGTGGGCGACGTGCGACTGGGCGATCCGCTCCAGGCTGAGCCAGGGATGTGCGCCTGTGTGGCTGATGACGACGTGACGGATCTGGTTGAGGCTGCGGCGGGCATAGGCAGTTCCACTGCGCGGCAACCGCGTGGTCACATCGATAAAAAGCGGCACAGGCAGGTCACGGGCGACGACCTCGCCACTGGGGCCGGGCGGGCGCTCCGGTGCCTCGACCGTCAGCCAACGAGTGAGCACGGGCGACTTTTGTTCTTTGAACCAGCCAACCCCCTCGTGCGCCAGATCGAGTTCGAGCGTGTAGTTGCCCGGCTCCTCGGGCAGCGCAATGCGCGCCGTCAGCGTGACTGTTGCGCCGGGCGGCACATCTTCGGGCAGATCGGTGCGCAGGTCGCGGGCGGGCGCAAGTGACAGGCGACGTCGCCCACGGTAGTAGTGATAGCCCAGGCGAAAGGGATTGCCGCCACCCCAGGTCCAGGTGAGGGTCCCGGTATTGCGCAGCGTCAGGGTCGCAGTGATGATCTCGCCGGTCACCAGCCGTGACGGGAAGTGGTCATCCAGCCATTCAACCTGGTAGGGCGGCTGCGGTTGAGCCTCTGCCCGGCCCGCGGCCCGCATTTTTTTGTTTTGCCGGGCCACTGCAACCGCAGGTGTATTTAATGTTTGCCGCTCCTCTTGAGCCACCGGTGGTGAAAGGGTAACCGCCTGCCCCGTACGCTCTTCCACTCGCTGTGGTGAAGTCACAGCCACTGGGATGGCATTGCTCCAGCGGTAATCGTTTTGCAGAGCAAAATGAAAGTCTTCGATCACGCCGCTTTTGCCGTCGATATACCATCTATCCAGTCGGGGCCAGCGGTAGAGCGCCAGCGCACGGATCCGCTGGTTGTTCGGTTGCTGGTTCCAGGCGTGGATCTCGGCGTAGGCGCGGCGCACCCACCCGCTGTTTTGATCGAGCCAGGGCGTCACCTGGTCGGTCTCGGTGATGTAAGCCGGCAAGTGGCGCATATTGGCCGGCACCGCCTGGAGAAAATCCCGATAGGCGCGGAAGTGGCGATGGTAATTCTGGAAGGGCGGGTCGAGCTTTTCATCGGAGCTAATCAGCGCCGGGTCCGGCCCGTGCGTATAGGTGTGGAGCGCAAAACCGTCGCATTCCAGCGGCCCCAGTTCGGCGAGGATGTCGCGAAAATAGAGCGCCCAGTCGCCGTTGGCGTTGCCCGTGTACATCGTCTGTGTGTTCCACGGCGCCACGGCGCCCACCAGGACCTGGTCATCCTCGTGGCCGGGCAGACGGTGGATCGCCTCACGGCAGAGGCGGTAACA
>QEUW01000236.1 GCA_003577005.1 Chloroflexota bacterium
GATCCTGACAAACGCCCCTGATGTCAAGCTGTTGGTGACTTCGCAGAAAGCGCTCAATCTGCGCGAAGAGTGGTTTTATCCGTTGGCCGGCATGACCTTGCCGCCCGGCGTTGGGCAACACTCGCCCCTGCCGGCGGTTCATCAAACAGAGACAACGATGGGTCTGGCCTCTGACGCGGCTCAACTCTTTATCCAGAGTGCGTTACGGGCGCGGGCAGACTTTGTCGCCGAGGCAGAGCAGGAGCAGATCACCCGTATCTGCCGGCTGGTAGATGGGATGCCGCTGGCGCTCGAACTGGCCGCGGCGTGGTTGAAGGTCCTGCCGTGCGCACAGATCGCCGACGAGATCGAGCGGAGCCTGGATATCCTCACGGCGCGCCATCAGAATATACCGGTGCGCCACCGCAGCATGTACGCCGTTTTGGGGCAATCGTGGCAGTTGCTAAGCGAAGACGAACAAAATGTGCTCAAACGGCTGGCGGTCTTTCGCGGTGGCTTTGTGCAAGATGCGGCGCTAACAGTCGCTGGCGCCTCATTGCTGGTCCTGGCAACTTTTGTGGAAAAAGCACTGGTTCGGGTGACGCAGAGCGGTCGTTATCACATGCACGAACTGCTGCGCCAGTTCGCCCAGCAACAACTGGCGGCGAACGCAGACGAGGCGAACGCAACACGAACGCAACACAGCGCCTACTATCTGCACTTTCTTAGCACGCGGGCGTCGCTGCTCATTGGCCGCGCCCGGCGCATCGCACTGGAAGAGATCACCCAGGAGATCGAAAATGTGCGTGTGGCCTGGCAATGGGCGGCGCAACAGGGCGACCTTGCGGCCTTGCATGAGGCAGTAGAACCGCTCTACCATTTTTACCAGATCCAAAGCCGCTATCAAGAAGGGAAGGATCTCTTTGTTCAGGCGTGGGAGCGGCTACGACTGTTGGGCGCTGGCGATAAGCGTTCACCTGCGGCGAGCACACCCGTTCGCATCCTGGCTCGTTGTGGCGCGTTTTGTTACTTTCTCTGTGAATACGACACGGCCGGGCGTTATCTGGAAGAGTGTCTGTCTCTGGCCCAAGAAGTGGGTGATCAAGCCGAAGCGGCCTTTGTGCTCAACTTTTTGGGGCAACTTACCGTCTGGAAAGGCGATCAGGAGACGGCGCACCAATATCTGGCCGAGAGCCTGGCCATCAGCCAGGCGATTGGGGACAAGAGCGGCGCCGCAAGCGCCCTGGAAAAGCTGGCCAATCTGATCTACGCAACCTTTGGTGAGTATGCCGAGAGCAAACGGCTCGCCGCACAGAGCCTGGTCCTCAGCCGTGAATTGGGACGGCCAGACTGGATCGCCTATGCGCTTGATACGCTCGGGTTTGTAACCTTCTGTTTAGGCGAGTACGCCGATGCCGAAAGCTATTACCAGGAAAGTCTGGCGCTGTTCGAGTTGATCGGCGACCAGTATGGCACCGCGATGGCGCAGGGCGGGATCGCCCTAGTTCTCTGGGCCATGCCGGGCGACAAACATACCGAGGCCACCGCCTATTTTGAAAAGAGCCTACTCATCTGCCGTACCATCGGGCATCAAGGCCAGGTCGCCGGGCGGATTGCCGGTCTGGCGCGGATTGCGAACGATCTCGGGGAATACGAGAGGGCACAGCAGCTCGCACGGGAAGGTTTGACCCTGGCGCACGAAGTGGGCAGCCCCGTCTATCTCTCCCACATCCTCTACTGTCTGGGCCAGACCGCCTATGAGACCGGCGCCCTGCGCACCGCGCGCGAGCACCTGATGGAGGCCCTGCGTCTGACCGCGCAGACCGGGCTCCTCGCCAATCTCGCTATCGCGCTCTTCCACTATGCAACCTTGCTGTTCAAGGAGAGCCTACAAGCAGCGGACGATGCAGCGGAGAAGCAGATCGCTGCACTGGACCTGCTCTTGCTCGTCCAGCGCCACCCGGCTACCTGGCACGTCTATAAAGAGCGCGCCGCTGCACGGCAGGCTGAACTCGCCGCGCAGTTGCCGCCTGCCGCTCTGGTCGCGGCCCAAACACGCGCCGGAAGCCATACGTTAGAGGAAGCAGTCGCTGATCTCCTGGGCGGTATATCCTTTTGAGAGATTGTTTGAGAAGATGAGCCACTCGGCGGGTGCGTTGCGCGCGCAGCACACGCGATGCGCTTTTCAACGAAACCAGTCCCCCAGATGCATTGCACGCTGTGCGTGCAACGCACCAAAGCGACAGTTCCCTTTTCAAACAGCACCCAAGATTGAGCAGCAGAGGTTAGCGGCAACGATTCGTTCTCCGTTCTCTATTTTGGTTGACAAACGACAAAAAAAACGTACCATGTCAAAAGGGTCGCCCCTATCTTGTATTCCGCTTATCTGATCTCTCTTCCACAAGGTGTCCATCAGGTGATCTATGGCCAAGCCGGTGATCTTTTCTGTCGACGATGACCCCGAAGTGTTGCGGGCAATCGTACGTGACTTGCGCCGCCATTATGGTGACGATTATCGCGTGATGCGGGCCAGTTCGGGTGAGGAAGCGCTCACCGCACTGCGGCAGCTACAACGCCGCAATGAGCCGGTGGCGCTCTTTCTGGTCGACCAGCGCATGCCCACGATGAGCGGCGTCGAATTTATGACCGCAGCCATGCAGCTTTACCCGGATGCCTGCCGCGTCCTGCTGACCGCCTACGCCGACACCGAAGCGGCCATCAGCGCCATCAACAACGCCGGCGTCCACTATTATCTACTCAAACCGTGGGACCCGCCCGAGGAAAAGCTCTACCCGGTGCTCGATGACCTGCTGGCAGACTGGCTGGCCAACTACCGGCCACCCTTTGAAGGCATTCGCATTGTAGGCCATCGTTGGTCGCCTACAACGCATGAGCTCAAAGATTTTCTGGCGCGCAACCAGGTGCCCTACCAATACCTGGACATCGAATTAGACCCTGAAGCGCGGGCTGTGTTGGCGCGCTTCGAGATGAGCGCCGACAAACTGCCGTTGCTCTTCCTGCCCGACGGCGAGGTGATGGTCGCCCCCAGGCCGGCGGAGGTGGCCGAACGAATCGGGTTGAAACGAAGCGCAGGGCACCAGTTTTATGATCTGGCCATCGTCGGCGGGGGGCCGGCCGGATTGGCGGCTGCGGTCTATGGCGCTTCAGAAGGATTACGCACAGTGCTTATCGAAAAACACGCAACCGGTGGCCAGGCAGGCAGCAGTTCCAAGATCGAGAACTATCTGGGCTTCCCCGCCGGTTTGAGCGGGAGTGAACTGGCGCGCCGCGCCACGGCCCAGGCGCGCCGATTTGGCGTTGAGATCATCGCCCCGCAGCAGGTGGTTAGTGTACGGCTGGAAGGAACCTATCGCATTGTTCAACTGGCCGATGGTAGTGAGATCTCCTGCCATGCGTTGGTGGTGGCTTCGGGGCTGGACTATCAAAAGCTCGATGCGCCTGGCATCGAACGTCTCACCGGTGCGGGGGTCTATTACGGTGCGTCGCTCAGCGAAGTCTCCTCCTGCCGCGACGAAGAAGTGTTTGTCATAGGGGCCGGCAACTCGGCTGGGCAGGCAGCGATCTTCCTGACCCAACACGCCTCGCATGTCACCTTGTTGGTGCGGGGTGATTCACTCGAAGCCAAGATGTCCCAGTACCTCGTCCAACGTATCTACGAACATCCCGCAATCGATGTCAAATTACATTCGGTTGTCACCGCTGCCCACGGGGAAGATCACCTGGAGGCTGTTACGGTCTGCGATCTAGCAACCAAGCAGGAAAGCCGGCATGAAGCAGCGGCGCTCTTTATCTTTATCGGCGCAATGCCGTCGACCCAGTGGCTGTGCGGCGTCGTCAAAATGGACAAGTATGGCTTTGTCCTCACCGGGCCAGAGGTGATGGAAAATGGCAAACCACCCGCCGGCTGGCCGCTGGCGCGCGACCCATTCCTGCTCGAGAGCAGCGTCCCCGGCATCTTTGTGGTCGGTGATGTGCGCGCCAATTCGGTCAAGCGCGTGGCTTCGGCGGTGGGTGAAGGGTCGATTGCCGTGCAATTTGTCCACCAACATCTGGCGCAGCGATAGAGACGATGGACGATAGATGATACCGATGTCCATCAGCTCATCAACCCTAAAGGAACTTTACATGAGTTGCCAACACGTGGATCAGATCCAAGAGGTTACACCCAGCGCACAGGGGTGCGAAGATTGTCTTAGGACCGGCGGCCGCTGGGTACATCTGCGCATCTGCCTGGTCTGTGGTCATGTCGGCTGTTGCGACTCATCGCCCAACCGGCACGCCACCAAACACTTCCACGAAACGAGCCACCCGCTCGTCCAGTCGTTCGAGCCGGGCGAAGATTGGGTCTGGTGCTACGTGGATCAGGAAGTGGTGGGCCGGATGGACAAAGGCTGGGAAAAGGTGTGATAAGTGATGCGTAATCCGTAATGCGTGAATGTGCGCATTACGGATTACGCATCACGGATTACGCACCACGCATGATATAATACAAACATGAACTTAAAGAATATCCGCAACATATCAATCATCGCTCATATCGACCACGGCAAGAGCACGCTGGCCGATCGGTTGCTCCAGATGACCGGCACGGTGACGCAGCGCGAGATGAAGGAGCAACTGCTCGACTCCATGGACCTGGAGCGCGAGAAAGGGGTCACCATCAAAGCGAGTGCGGTCCGCATGATCTACAAGCATGAGGGGGAAGAATACGAGATCAACCTCATCGATACGCCGGGCCACGTGGATTTTAGCTACGAAGTCAAACGGGCGCTGCAAGCGTGCGAGGGGGCGGTGCTTGTGGTAGATGCCTCGCAGGGCATCCAGGCGCAGACGATGGCGCATCTCTTTGCTGCGCTCGACCTCAATCTGGCGATCGTGCCGGTGATCAACAAGATCGACCTCCCTGCCGCCACCCCCGACGAGGTGGCGCAGGAGATCGAAGACCTGCTGGCCGTGCCCGCCGAAGACATCCCGCTGATCAGCGCCAAGGCCGGGATCAACGTCGAAGAAGTACTCCAGCGCGTGATACAGGAGGTACCACCCCCCCAGGGCAATTTGGAGGGCCCCCTGCGCGCCCTGGTGTTTGACTGCCAGTACGACGCTTACAAGGGGGTAATCGCCTACGTTCGGGTGATTGATGGTCGGATACAGGGCAAGCCCAATCTCTTCGCTATGACCACCAAAAAGTTGATCGAGCCGCTGGAAATCGGCGTCTTGACGCCCAATATGCTGCCAGTCAACGAACTGCACGCCGGCCAAGTCGGGTACATCGCCACAGGTTTAAAGACCGTGCAAGACCTGGATGTGGGCGACACGATCACGCTGGCCGCCGCGCCGGCCAAGGAGCAACTGCCCGGCTATCAGCCCATGAAGCCTATGGTCTTCGCCGGTCTCTACCCCTCCAATCCGGATGATTATACTGACCTGCGCGATGCGTTGGAGAAGCTGCAACTCAACGACGCTGCGCTGGTTTACGAGGCAGAGACGAGCCAGGCGCTCGGCTTTGGCTTCCGCCTGGGCTTTCTGGGCCTCTTCCACATGGAGATTGTCCAGGAGCGGCTTGAGCGCGAGTACGACATGGACATCATCTTCACCGCGCCGTCAGTAGAGTACCGGGTCGTGCTCACCGACGGCACGCTGATGACCATCGACAGCCCCGCTGACCTGCCAGAGCCGACCAAGATCGACCACATCGAAGAACCGTGGTGCGAGTTGCGCATCTTTACGCCATCCGAATATATCGGCGCGGTGCTCGATCTGGTCACCAAACGCCGGGGCGAGTTGAAAAACCAGTCGTGGCTGGACACCAAGCGTGTCGAGATCGCCTGCATGATCCCGCTCTCGGAGATCATCGTCGATTTCTACAACGAACTCAAGGCCCGCACACGTGGTTACGCCAGCATGGACTACACGCTCGACGAATACCGCACGTCGGACATGGTCAAGCTCGACATCCTGGTCAACCAACAGCCGGTGGATGCGCTCAGCGTCATCATCCACCGCGACGACACCTATCACAAAGGCCAGCGCCTGGTCAGCAAGATGAAGGAGATCATCCCGCGCCAGATGTTCACCGTACCGATCCAGGCAGCGGTGGGCAACAAGATCATCAGCCGGGCCAATGTGCAGGCGCTGCGCAAAGATGTCCTCTCCAAGTGCTACGGCGGCGACATCACGAGGAAGAGAAAGCTCCTCGAAAAGCAAAAAGAGGGCAAGAAGCGGATGAAGATGGTCGGCAGCGTGGAAATTCCGCAGGAAGCGTTTATGTCGATCTTGAAGTTGGATGAGGAGTGAGCGGCGTTTACGCCCGTTCTTGGTCTAGCCATGATCTTCCACAATACCGGCTCGGATCACGGTCTCTCCTCTGTCTCGCTCGACTTCATATCCAATCCAAAACCCGCGCGTTCCTGCCTTGACAAAAATTTCATAACGTCCAGGTCGTTCGTCCGAACGCAACGCATCTTTTTGATCAGGATTACGCATAATCTCGGCGAGCATGGTGTGCAATGGAGCCGATTCTTCGCGCAAAGCGTGAAGCAGCGCAATCGCTTCTCTACTCAGATGGAGGCGCATATTCCACGTATTCTCCGGCGCGAATGGCAGCAAGTTGACGGTCAAATTCGACCATTCTCCGTAGCCGTGCGAGTTCGTTAGCGGTTGCGGTCCATTCATCAACGGACACGAGCACTGCCGCAGGCTTGCTCCGCTGCGCTAAAAAGACTGGCCCTGCTTTCAACTTTGCGAACATGCTACGATAATCACGCGCCAGATTGGAGACGGGCTCGATCTGTGGAGCTTGTATCATTTGTTTGCCCTTTCTACTGAATCAATGATGTAACTGGTATCTAAGTATATCATGTGTTCGACGCTTGTCAACCGACACTTGCGGAGTCGGGGATCTCAGCCAGGCTTTAAGGCTGTCCGCAAACTGCTGGCCGATAGGAGGTTCGACCGATGAACAGAAACGATACACGTTCCGCTTTTGACCAGTTGATCGCTTTTCTCGATCAGTTGGAACAACAGCGCATTTCCTACGAGTTAGCTTACCATCGAGAAGGCGCAATTATGGTTACGGTCGCGTTACCGGGCCAGCAGTGGGAGGTCGAGTTTCTGGCTGATGATTCGGTCGAGGTAGAAAAGTTTATCAGCGATGGTGATATTGGTGACGAATCGGCCCTGGTTGAACTGTTTGCGGTACACTCAGCTACCTCACCGATGGTCACAGAGCCATTCGTGATGGTTTCCCACTCGTGAACAATCAACCTCACATCCTCAGTCACAATCCTTCCCCAAAAAGTCGCTGGCCCAGAACTTCCTGGTCGACGAAACCCACCTCGACCGCATCATCGCCGCCGCCGACCTGACCCCCGCCGACACCGTGCTCGAAATCGGCTCCGATCTCGGTGCTGGAGATCGGCCTGGGCCGCAGCGTGCTCATCGGCTGGCGCAGGAGGCAGGACCCGTTATCGACTCGCTGTGCCGGGAAGAGCGGCCCGGCCTTTGCGCCTACCCCAACCCCGCCCGTCTGGCCCGCACAATTGCCTGCGTTCGATTGGCCACCTGTAACTTGTTGAAGATGTGAGAGATGTGGTTGCCGACCGTTTTTACGGTGATGTGGAGGGTTGCGGCAATTTCTTGATTGCCATACCCCTGGGCAATCAGGTCGAGTATCTCCCGTTCTCGCTCGCTCAGTTCGGGAAAAGGCAGCGCCGGTGCAGCCGAGGGCGCGGCAGCATTGCGATTCTGAAAGAGATTCATCAGCCGCCGGGCAATCGCTGGCCCAAAGAGCGCCTCGCCGCCGGCCACCGCCCGGATCGTCTTGAGCATCTCGGCCTTGTCCGCCCCTTTGAGGATATAGCCCCTGGCCCCGGCGCAGAGGGCGGCAAAAACGGCGTCGTCATCCTCCACCATCGTCAGCACGATGATGCCGGTCTCCGGTCTGGCTTGCAAAATTTGCCGCGTCGCCTCGATGCCATTCATCGTCGGCATCTGGATGTCCATCAGGATGACATCCGGGTAGAGCGCCGCGGCCTGCGCCATCGCTTCAACGCCGTGGGCCGCACCGCCCACGACGAGCATGTCGCGCACCTTGCCCAATAGGGCCATGAGTCCTTCGCGGAAAAGGGTGTGGTCATCGACAACCAGAATGCGGATCCGTGTCATCACGACGCCTCCGGTGAACTGAGGGGGAGCCTGGCCCGCACGTGGGTGCCACCGGTCGCGCCGGCTTCGACCAGACAGGCGCCGCCCAACTCCTCGGCCCGTTCGCGCATGGAGATCAATCCAACGCCGGCCTGCAACTGGAACGGCAACCCCAGGCCATCGTCGATGATCGTGACTTCCAGTGTCTTGGGCTGGTCGACGCTGACCGCTAGATAGACGTGACACGTGCGCGCCTGGGCATGGCGGGTAACGTTGGTTAGCGCCTCCAGGACAATGCGATAGGCGGCGACCTCGACGGCCGCCGGCAAAGGCGGCAGAACCGCCGGCGTGGCTGCCACCGCAATGCGCAGCGTCTGGTTGGCGCCAGCCAGTTTCGCCGCCTGAATCTGTAGCGCCCCCAACAAGCCCAACTCGTCCAGCGCCGGGGGCCGCAACTGGTAGATCAATCGCCGGATGTCGGCCACCATCGCCTGGGTCTGCGTCTTCAAGTCGCGCAGTAAAGCCGTGGCCGCGACCGGGTCTGGGGCGGCGCCGCTGGCTGGATCACCGGCCAATAATTCCAGGGCCTCTTCCAGTTGGAAGCTGTGGCTGGCCAGCGTTGGCCCCAGCCCATCATGCAGATCGCGGCGCAGCCGGCGTCGCTCTTCCTCGCGGCTGGTGACCAATCTTTCTCGTGAGCGCTGTAAATCGGCTGCCAGACGCGCCGCCTGAGCAGCCACGCCTGCCTGGTGGGCGATGTCGGCTAACAAACGCTGGTCGGCTGGGCTAAAGCCCTCGCCCGGCGTGCGTGGCGCGACGATGAGCTGACCGATGATTTCAGCCTGATGAACCAGCGGCAAAGTCAGGGCCCCGGCCTCGTCAACAATGGATCGCCGTTCAGCGCCCTGGCCGGTGCAGTGCTCGGCAATCGGTTTGAAGTGGCCGCCTTCGTTCAAGGCAATGGCCACATAGGGCAACCGCAGCGCCTGGGCCACTGTCTCCGCGATGATGTCGAGCAGGTTGTCGGTCGCTAGCGTCGCCTCCAGGCGCTGGGCCAACCGGGAGAGGACTGCGTAGGGGTCGTCTCGCTCGCCATACATCAGCCGGTTGACTGCGCGTTGCAGACGTTCTCGCAGCGGCTGCAAGAGAAGCGCCACCAGGCCTGTACCCAGCAGGGAGATGAATAAGGAACCGCGCACGTGCAACAACATGCCGAGTGAGCCTACCACGAGCATATAGATGCCCACGACAATGGCCGTTAGCGAGCCGTATACCAGCGTACGGTTGATGATGACATCAATGTCCCACAGCCGGTAGCGCCATACGGCAATGGTCAATGAAACAGGCAGGATCACCAGAGAAAGGCCCCACAGCGCTGAACTCACTGGCATCCACCAGGGGGTCGGCTGGCCGGGTGGCAGGTTAAAAGAGAGCGTGTGAGGGATGCTAAGCAGCACCACCCCAGCCATCCAAAAGGTGAAACCCGAAACCACCCACTTTGTTTGCTGTCGCTCGGTTGGCGTGGACATGCGCCGGTAGCGGTAGATTTGGGCATAGATAGCCAGCCCCATCGTCAGCAACCACAAGAACCCGCCAAGATACAGCCAGACGCCGTCAAAATCCATCCACCAGTTGGCTGGGAGGAAAAAAACAATGAAAGGAATCCATGCCAGCGCGCCGCCAGCCAGCCAGCGAGTCCAGGCAGGGACAAATCGTCCATTGGGGAAGAGGACTAACAGCCAGACCGTCGGAATGGTGAAGAAAAGGTGGTGGAACCGGCTGGAGATGTGGAAGGCTGCTCCGAATATGAGTCGTTCAAGATTCTCCAGCGGGCCGGCGATGCCAATGGCGTAAACAAGCAGATAAAACGAGACGAAGAGGGCGATCCGGTCACCCGGCTTGCGCCAGAAGAGCAAGCCTGCCAGGACCCAGCACACCAGAACGGCGCTTAACGAGGAGAAGCCGATAATCAATTCGAGCACGACCCGCAGCGGGGCTGGCATCTGCGCAGGGGGATTGACCTGAGCCGCCCGGTCAAGGTTGGCAAGGTAGCCGGGAATGGAAGCGACCAGAATGACCAGCATCATGACCATCACCGTCACCCACATCCCCTGGATGAGGGGATGCCAGCGGCCGGCCAGGATTCCGCCTCTCTTTTCTGGCAAGCCGGAGCTTGCGTCCAGTTTTGGGACGATAGGTTGCGCGTCCAATGCTGTTCCTCTTTTGTTCCTCTTGGACGGTCTGCGCCGAGTGGCTTGTGCAATAGTATACACCCCTTTGTTGAATTTTGTTCGAGTTGATTTACCACCCCCACGACTGTTTTATTTCGTAAACAGCAGCCCTCATGCCCCTACTGTTGCCGAAACAATTTCTGAATCCTCATGCAGTCGGACGGCTCCACCAATGAGGAACGTCCGGCTGCTAGCCAGACCTACTGTTGAATGCGGTCATGATTTCGACTATTTCCACTGCCAGACAAGTCAAGCTTGTGATGAGCGCAATAGCCAGCGACCTATCGTTATTGCCCAAATCGGGTAAGCGATCACTGTCACGCCGCCGCCGGCTAACGCCCACAGCGGCGGGGGATTGGCAATGAGAAAGCCGGATGTAACCACCACCTGGCCCAGACCAGCAAGGACAGCGACGCCTGCGAGATTGGCAGATGGTATTTTGGAGAGCCACCCCAGGTAACCGACCCCGATCAGCCACGCGCCAATCAGAGCGAACGTGAGGTCGTCTAACACGTCGGCGATGCCTTCAGATGAAAATGCGCCAATCAGGACCAGGAACTTAACGCCGGCGGCCATCAGCATGGCCCCCAAGCCAATCAATGTGGGGGCCATGCTGAGAACCTGCCAGGGCTTGCAGTAAAGCCGGTGCAAGGCCAGAGCCAGCGGGAACATGGAGAGGGCCAAGGTGATCGCAGCCAGATTTTCCAGCTTGCCCACCAACCCGGTAACCGAGATGATGGGGAAAATGCCGGCTGCGAACATGGCCGCTACACTCAAATAGGCGGACCAACCGGCCAGGCGGAACAATTGAGGTGTGGTCACGTCATTTCCCTCTGCACACTCTTTGCACCAGACCGCTTAATCGCCGCGTTCGATAGTGCTCATTCCGGTAGCCGCTGTCGCCGGCAGCGACTGCTCTCGCAACAGCCAGACCATGCCCATGCCAGCCAGAGCCTGGTCAACAATCAGGCTCACCATCAGACCCATAAAGCCCTCAGGCACAATTGCCAGATCCGCTAGAACCATTGCGAGACTGATGCCGAACCCCAAAGCCAGGGCTTGAATGGTCACCCACCAGCCAGCCTTGCCCAGTTGATCCCGCAGCACGAACCATTGGGGCAGCCCAAGCAACACACCGAGTATCGCCCCACCTATGAGTGCAGCCGGGAGTGAACGCACGGCATCATTGCTTTCGGCCAGCGGATCGATTAGCGCGTTGAAGATCAGAAAGACGGCCAGCCAACCCAGGATGCTGGCTGGCACCCATCTGTCGGCTCGATCAAGTTGTTGCCGCAGGAGCAGCCATTGGGCGCCTCCCAACGCAAGTCCAAAGGCCAGCCCATTCACGAGCCCAAATACGACAGGGTGGACCTGGTCTTCAGGAATACCGGCAGCGGTGACGACAATACCCACACCCAGCGAAAGTGCCGCGCCTGTAAACGAGCCCGCAATGCCTGCCAACACCCATGAGACCCCAAAGCTCCATCCTACCTGTCTCTCTTCTCGAGTAAGCGTTGTCATATTCCAGCCTCCTACAAGCCAATAT
>QEUW01000237.1 GCA_003577005.1 Chloroflexota bacterium
GTTAGATAGGGTGCTACAGGTGCGATGCACTTGAAAAGTGCGTTGCACCTCCCATTAAGCGCTCTAACCTCATGTGTCAGTACATCTACGCTCTACGTTTTGTTAACTTTGCCGCCGGAAGCACTTGCTCGGCAAAGAGCTGCATCCCATCTTCCAGCGGTGCGTCCATAAACCAGAGCAGAAAGTGGGTGATGCCCAGGTCACGGTAGGATTGGATCTGTTGCCTCACTTCCTCCGGTGTGCCCACCAGCCATTGATCGGCTAAGCGGGCGGGCAGTTGATCGGTCTGGCCGGACAGAAAGGCCTGCAAATCTGCGTCAAGTCCGTCAGTTGGTGGGGCCAGGTCGATCATGGCTTGCAGGCGTTGGCGCAGCGTGGTCCAGTCCCGGGCGATGAGAATCTGGATTTCGAGGCTCTTTTCGATCTCGTCAAAATTGCGTCCCACGCGCGCACAGGCGGCAGCCAACGTATCGAGACGCCGTTGCACTTCGGCGCGCCCGCGCGGCACGGTGTTCCAGCCCTGCGCCAGGCGCGCCGTAGCGTCGAGGATCATGGGGTGCGCCTCGCCAAACCAGACCGGCGGGTGCGGTTGTTGCAGGGGGCGCGGTGTTGCGGTGGCCTCTTTGATTTCAAAGAAGCGCGTCTTGAGGCTGATAGGCGCCTCCGCCTGCCAGAGCGCCAGCGTGATTTCCAGCCCGTCGAAGAGCTGTTCCAGCCGTCCCTCCATTGTTTCGGGATAGGGCAGCCCGTAGGCCAGATGTTCGGCCTTGCCATAGCCGGCGTCGATAAAGTAGATAAAGCGGCCGCCCGAAAGCTGGTCGAGCGTGGCGGTCATCTTGGCGTGGAGGGCGGGGTGGCGGAAGAAGTGCCCCTGGTGGATCATGCCGAGTTTGGCGCGGTGCGTGGCTCCGGCCAGCGCGGATAGCGTGGTCCACCCTTCGAGGATGGCGTTGTCGCGGCCCAACATGAGGTGGTCCGCTACCCAGAGCGAATCGTAGCCCAGTTCGTCGGCCAGACGACCGAGGGCCAGGGTGCGCTGCGAGTCGAGTTGTGCATAATTGGGCGTGCGGAAGAGCCGTGCGCCCGGCGAGGCAAAGATGGGCAGGCAGTAGCCAAACTGGATGGGATGCATAGGCGGTTTTCTTCTGAAGTTTCGATGGATATCAATAGCCTCTGATTTAAGCAGGCCAACTCCGCGACAGACTAGAGCGCCCTGCCCGACTGCATAAGTTTGAGTAGAAGGTCGAAATCATCCGGCTGCTCGGTCTGCTCGGCCACTCGATTCACAGTACAGGCCCTGCACCGCCGACAGCGAAAAACAAGCTGATAGCCTTTCCTCCCTACGCGCAGACCAATTGGGTCCATGAGGCCACCACAGGGATTGCGCCGATCACCCGGCACAATATCCACATGCTTCGAACGCAGACAAAAGGGACAATGGTTCCGGTAACTCCCGTTGGTCACAGGCTGAACGAGTTGCTGACAATGCTCACAACAAAATCCTCGGTTTTCTGTGCGGCGGCTCATCTCCTGTTCTCCTTGTCTTGGGGTTAGCCAAAGAGCAAGGAGCCAGGGGGTACGTTTGTTCTTCCCAGCAGGGGTCCAGGCTTGAGCGGACTAGAGGCCGATTCACCGCCGTTCCTTTAGGGTCAGCGATTACTTCCGATTCCAGCTTCATCAGGGCCTATTGCATCCCTGAATCCGAACCACGGCCGGTTTTGTGGATTTGTACCGGCCACTGTAGGGCGGGAACGACCACCCTCCACCGGTAGGCGTGTGTCCGTCGCACTGGCACTGGCGTCGTGCCCTGGAATCAAGGATGAGCCAAGTATACGACAAAGAGCTTCACCGTTCTCCTTTCTGTCCAGGTGGTTTCATGACAAAATTGATTGGAATAACGCTGTGGCAACAGGTTCAGACATGTGCGTGGTCTCAGGTCAACTGACAACCGAACACCAGTTTATGAGTTTCCCATATTGCTGTCAAGTGTTGGTAGCATCACCCAGGGCTTCTCAAAAGTCGGCTTTTCTCGTCTACGCCAGACTTCCGGGAGGTGGCCGGAGAATAATCTCCCAGGCGAAAAAGCTCCCCGTCCACCTCCCGGAAGTCTTCACCTATGTGACTTTTGAGAAGCCCTGAGCATCACCAGCAGGGCTATTTCATGTCTGCCAACTCATCTTCCATGTGTTGCCGAAATCTTCGGCGCCTAACACTCGGCTCAGCCGCGGCAAGGCCGTTGGCTGGAGTGCCTGATTGGGCATCTATTGGCGCAGACATAAGAAAGAATCGCTCGCGAGCTACGAACCCAACCGAACGATAAAGCCGCTGCGCTCGCTCATTGGAGCGCGCAACCTCCAAGTGTAGAACCTTGACGCCGAGGGAAGCGGCCTCAGCCTTGACCAAGCAAAAAACTTCTTTGCCGTAGCCTTTGCCGCGATGCGCTTCAGTGATGAACATTTCGTCAACGAAGGCATCACGGCCAGAAAACTCGATGGTGTAGCCAAAGCAAATAGCCACGTAACCGATAGGCTCTGCCCCAAGGCAGATGAGCCAGATGCGGCCCCGCGGACTTTGCCCCAGAAGCGGCAAGATGGCCGCAACCGCATTTTGGCCGGGATGGGACACACCTTCGAACTCGTGGTAGGAGTGAACGTAGCCTTCTAAGAGTTGACGCTCGGCTTCAGTGGCGAGCTGCAGGGTGACGTTCATGACTTTTCAGATGCCCAACAACAATCACACTTCGCCTACCGCTCACCCAGTAGCGGCCAGACGATATAGGTGTAGACGAGACAACCCACACAAAGATCCAGCAGCGATTCCAGCAGCGCAAAGCTCATGAGCGTCAGCCCCGCCGCCAGACTGGCGACGGGATAGAGAGGATAGAGCACCACAGTCGCCAGCGCAAAGAGGAAGCCGACCCGTGCGGCGAAAATCTTGGGCGCTTTGTCCTGATAATGCACGGGCAACCTGAGCGCAGCTACCAACTGGTGGGCCAGCCAACTGAAGGGGCTGTAGGCCATCGGCGTGAACGCCCGGATGCCATAATCCAACACAATCGCGGCCGCAAAATAGATGTTGCCCGTCAAAGCATATAGAGCGAGCATGGCCGCCATGAAAAAGCCGGTGATGCGCACGACGTTGCGGTTGACCCGCAACGGTGAAACAGGACAGATCAACGATTTCATTTTCAATCCCCTTATTTGTCTGCTACTTGTTTTCGCCAGATAAAGAAAAGTAGTCGGCAAAGCGGTCCGTGTACCCCCTCGGTGTGTAGTCTCCGCTTTTGGGATCGACCTGGTATCGCCCCTCGTATTCACCTTGCACAATGCGCCAGAGCATGGAGACCAGGCGGTCAATATCGCTGCGGCGATTGGTGTGCCCCAGGCTGATACGCACCATGCCGGGCATGTGCGACTTGTCGCCGGTCAGCGCCTCCCAGCGCCAGAAGGTCTGTTCCTGCTCGGTCAAGCCGAGCAGATGAACCACATAAGGGTGGGCGCAGAAACAGCCATTGCGCACGCCGATGCCAGCCTCGTAGCCTAGGATGGCCGCCACCAGTCCATGCGGGATGCCGTCCAGGTTGAACGGGATCACGCCCGTCCGCTCATTGGCGCGCTGCCCGTCGCGTTCACCGTAGAGCGTGAGGCCAGGCACCGTCTGGAGTTGCTGCAACGCATAGGCGGTTAGCTCATGTTCCTGGCTGGCAACCTGATCCATGCCGATTGCCATCAACTGTTGCGCCGCCACCGCCATCGCCACTGCGCCCACTACGTTGGGGCTGCCCGCTTCCTCGCGGTCGGGCAACCCGCTCCAGTAGACTTGATCCAGCGTTACGATCTCGACAGTGCCGCCCCCGCGTTGAGCCGGCGGGCTTTGGAGAAAGCGCTGCTTTGGCCCGATGAGCGCACCGGCGCCAAAGGGGGCGTACATCTTGTGCGCTGAGAGTGCCACATAGTCCAGATGTTCGGGGTCATCGTCCGCTCTCATGTCGATGCGCCGGTGGGGCGCCAGTTGGGCAGCGTCGACCAGGATCTCGGCGCCCACCGCGTGCGCTTTGGCCGCCAGCCGGTGGATCGGCGGCATAAACCCTGTTACGTTGGATGCGCCGGTCACCGCTACCAGGGCAACCCGGCCCGCATACTCGGCCAGTTTACGGTCGAAATCCTCCTCATCGAGCCGCCCTTCGGGGGTAGCGCGTACGTGGACCACGTGTGCGCGCGCCCGCCACGGCAGATCGTTGGAGTGATGCTCCAGCAGGGTGGTCAGCACTACATCGTGCGGTTGTAGCGGCAGGCGCTGAGCCAGAAGGTTGATCGCCTCGGTGGTGTTCTTGCCGAAGATGACCGTGTTTGTCTCCAGATCTGCCCCCACGAATTTGCCGATGATCTCATGCGCTTCCTCATAGGCAACGGTGCTCAGCCGTGATTTGAAGCCAGAGCCACGATGGACGCTCGAATAGTAGGGTAGGAAGCGCTGCACTGCTTCCCACACTGCCGGCAAGGGCGTCGTGCTGGCGGCGTTGTCCAGATTGATGTAGGGGGCGCGTTGGCCATCGAGCAGTGGTAGTTGCGCTTTATCCGCTGGTGCCGGCGCCGGAAGCACAAAGCGCGAATGGAGTGGCAGCCGTGGCAAATTGGGCAAAGTAAGCACCGGCGCCGCATGGTGTTGATTGAGCACTATCTGTCGCATTGGTCTATTCCTTTAACTTTACTTGCCGGATTCCCAGGCACCCTGATAAACGTTCGGAGAATCATCCGGTATTGATTGTAGGTGCGGTTTATCGCGTATTGGCCCACAGTTGTTTGCCTGCCACCACTGTAGCAGGCAAACATGACAAGGTCGTCACCAGAAGAGGCAAAAACCATGACCAGATGCGGTGAAAATCATGACCACGCACGGGCAAAACCGGTTTTGTGCCACACGTTCTCGGTCTATCGGTTTTGTACGGTTCAAAACCGCACCTACGTTTACTGTAGTCCTCCGTTCGCACGCATCAAGTTGCTGGGAGACCGTGCAACGCCGGTTTGCGCTACCGCATAATCGCCGGCAGGAATACCTGGACCGACGGAAGCTGCACAGACGGCTCAACCTGTACGAGCGTTTCGGTGCTCAATTGTCCCAGGCTGTTGCTGGCCGTGACACGCACCAGGTAGCTGCCCGCTTCGGCATACGCGTGGCTGACGCTGGCGCCGTCCGCTGTCGCGCCGTCGCCAAAGTCCCAGGTGTACCTTACGTTGCCACCCTCGGTGACATTGGCCGTGAAGTTGACCGCTTCGCCCACCCGCCGCGGGCCATCGTGTTCGATGGTCAGACCGGCCAGTGGCTCATCCTGCAAATCGAGGCTGGCGTCAACCGTAAACTGCCAGGTGTAGTGGTCGGGCATCATCCGCCCATCCAGCGTCGAGATACCGTCACTGCCGCCGCGCACACGCACGGTATAGCTCTGGCCATCCTCCAACGGTACAGCAGGGTCGAAGCGCATGCCAATGACTTCGGTAGCGTCCAGATTCTTGAGCAGAGACATCGTTCCTGGCAGCGGCGCCCCGTTGGCGTCGAACAGTTCCAGCGCACTGCCCACCGATTCGGGTTTCAGCGATGAGTGAAAGGCCACTGCGATTTCTGTCTTTGTCCCCACGGTGCTGCCGGGCACGGGTGTCCAACTGCGAGGCGAGACGGCCCACGGTTTCACACCCAGCAGATCAGACCACTCGCTGTAGTTGCCGCTTTCGTCATAGGCGCGCACACCGACCCAGACTTCGCGATCGTCATCCAACCCCCAGAGCTTGGCGTCGATGAGGCCGGTGGCGGTCACCACCTCTTTGATGCCCAGCGTGCGGGTGTAGATGAACTGGGCCGGGTCAAACTCGAGCCCCATGCCGATCTCGTATCCCGCCAGGTCCAGCTCCTGGTTGGGCAGCCAGCCCAGCAGTTGGCCAGCCGGCAACGGGGTGCTCTCCCCGTCGAAGAGATCGGGCGTCTGCGGCGGGCGCCGGTCGAGCACGTCGATCACGGGGTCAGCGGCCACCTGGACGGCGGGATTCTCTTCGTCTTCCACCGTGACCACCAGTTTATAGCGACCGGTGGGAACCTCGGTCAGGTCCCAACCGTAGGTACCCGCACCCAGCGACAGTTCTTCAACAAGCGTCCGCAGCCCGGTCAGGTCCAGGGTGACGCCATCCTCGGCCACGGGCGCATAGCCCACGCTGACCTTTGCGTCGGGGTTGTCGCTGTCGCCTGCGTGCCAGGAGAGGGTGACGGCACTGCCGGCGCGGGCGCCATCACAGGTGACGATGATGTCATCAGTCATGTCGATATCGCTGCACTGGGCGGTGACATCCGTCACCACCGGTTCGTTGTTCAAGGTGTACGACACTTTGGCGTACTCGGCCGGCGCATTGTCGATGATGAGCGTGTAGAGACCTGGCACGGCATCCTGCAGGATAAAGGCCAGTTGGTGGGTCTCGGTGAGCGTCCCCGTCTCGCGCAGAAAGGTGCTCGTCACATTGTCCACCATCTGTTCGGTCAGGATTTCGCCGGTGGGCAGTTGCAGCCGCAGGCTGGGTTCGCCCGCCGGGTAGTCGATGCCAAAGAGCGTTGTGCCCATCTGTTTGACCTCGACCGGGATCGTCTCCTGGATGATGTTGGAGAGGTCGGCATCGGCGGGCAGCACCAGGCCGGCGGCGGCGATCTCCTCGGCGCTCATGGCTGCGCTGCGGAAGCCGGCCATCTGTTGCGCGGCCAACGCCCGTACCTGCGCAGCGTCGATCAGTTTGTAATCACCCGCCCCGCGCAGAATTACACTCTTCTTGCCAAAGTCGTAGAAAAGAGTGACCTTGACAAAGAAACAGCATTTGGCTTGCCCTTGCAACCCGGCGACTTCACGGCCATCCGGTGCCCGGAAGCTGCCACCTCTGAAGGCGACCGAGCCGACGTTGATGCTTTTCGGGGGCAGGAACGGGCCGAACTGCCCCTTGCGCAGCCCCACAGCGAGAAAGGCTTCGGCCGTCCAGCGGAACTTCTTGGCGCCGTTGGTCAGCGTGACGTTGCCCATGCGCAGTTTGGCACCGCCATGCACCACGACCGCATCAACGGTAAAGCTGACGTTGAAGCCTGCACCACCGTTAAAACCCTGGCGGTCACCTAGCCCGATGCTGGCGTTGGCGACATTGAAGACCAGCACCGAAAGCTGTGCGTTGGCCGTCATGGCAAAGGGACGCACCTGGAGTGAAGCGTTGCCGCGCGCCGTGACCAGAGGCATGTTGGCAATGCGGTACTTCGAACTGGCCACCAGGCTCACCGTCACTTTGGCTGTACCGCTGTTCAGGTCGAATTTTCCCCCCATCTCCAGCAGCTCCATGCCGGTAGCGCCGATGGGGATGCCGGGGCTGGTGGTTCTGAAGGTGACGCCCACCCCTAGCCCCTGGAAGCTACCGGCAGCGTTGGTGCGGAAGGAGAGATCCACGTTGATGCGCTTGTTGCCGCTGGGGTCCATGCCCGGCAGCGGCATGATGCCCGCGGCTTTGAATTCGTAGCCGCCCGCCGGTGTCTTGGCAAAATAACCCTTGAGGCCGACAAATTGGTAGCCGGCCATGGAGATGGGGGGCAGTTCGATGCCGCCGCCGGCGATATTCACGTCACCGTTGCCGCTGACGCTAAAACCGGCGACCTCGGCGCCCACGGCTTTGACACCCACAGGCACGCTCATCTTGGCCTTGTCCACCGCAAAACCGCCGGCAAACCCACGCGGGTTGTCAAGCTGGAAGGTAAAGCCAGCGATCTTGACGCCAAAGCTGCTCATTTTGAATTCTTCATTGTCCAGGCAGTTGGTCGCCCCGGATGGACAGATGGTCCGCACATTACGCCCGCCACGCATGATAAAGGTGGCGTCGGTGGTGAGGCCGGCATTGCCGGGCAGATTGAGCGCCAGCTTGCCGTTCATGGTCAGGGTCACCACGCCGTTTTGTACGCCGATGCCGCCCTGCAATTTGCCGGTAAAGGCCTTGTTTTTGAGCTCCGGCAGGTCGATGGCGCCGCCTTGCAGACCAAAGACCAGGTCGCGCTGGTTGTCGATGCCCAACTTGAAGCCGGTGATGGCCCCGCTCTGTTGGCCGCCATAGATATTGATCCATTGCAGCCGGACGCGCTCGGCGGTCAGCCCAAAGAAGTTGCCCGCCGGGTCCATCACCATGGTCAGTTCTTCGGGTTGCAGGATCATGCTGCTCAGGTGGAGCGGAATGTTTACCGACGCCAATTTGGTGCTCATGAAGGGCTGGAACTGCCCATTGACCTGGCGCGCCCCCAGACGCAGCGCCACCGGGAACCGTTGGCCAATGCCGAGCGGCGCATCCTGCCCGCCCGACATGATGGTCGTGCTGATGTTGACAGTGTAGGTCTTCGACTGGTTGTCAAAGGTCAACCCGGCGGATTGCTGGCGCAGCGAAAAGGCGTCGCCTACTGTCCAGTCCGGCAGGGGAACCGAACCACCCCCCAGGTCCCAGGCGCCGTCCTTATAGCGCAGCTTTTCCAGGCGGAAGACCAGGTCGGGGTGGGCCGGGTCGAGATTGGGCATGCCGGGGTTGTCGCTTTTGCGCACGTCGATGATGCCGGCTTCAAAGCTGGCGCTCTTCTCCTCGGAACCTGGTTGGATGGTCACTTTCTGCGCATCGAAGAGCAAACCCGCCAGCCGCACCTTGAAACCGTCGACCGCGCCGCTAAACTTGCCCTGCTCGTCGATGGTGACGCGCGTGATCAGCCTGAGGTTGGGCGTCTCGGCATGGTCATTGAGCCGGAGATTAGTGGGGATGGTGGCAGTGAATTTTTTGGTTTTGATATCGATTTCAACGTTGACATCCTTCAGCTCTTCGACCGTGCCGCCGTCTTTGAACAGTTTCTTCATGCCGGTACGGTCCAGAAACGCAAAGTCGACATTTCCATTGTGCGGAATCCCTTTCTCTTTGAAAAGAGGAACCGCACCCGGGGCTGGATTATAGATGCGTTGTTGAATCGTATCGACATAAAAGATGCCCGGCTCAACACGCTGATCATCAATCAATCTGGCACTGCTCGCCAAGGTTGTGACGGTCAGGTCATTGAAGAAGTGAAGCTGTCCTTCCACAAAGTCAGCTGTGCCATATTGGTGATGAGGTTCGTCAAAATGGAAAAAAGCGGCAGCGACATACCCCCTATCCTCCACTTCGCCACGATCGGTCACCAACACGACCGGATCGCCATTTTTGGGGGCGATGGTGACATTAAATTCTGCCACGAACCCGTCCGCATTCTCGTTCATAATGTCGGCGCAGACGGTCAGGTTGCCTGCATCACGGCAGGTGCGCCCCTGGCCTTGCGCCGGCAGCGACAGCCCGGCGGCGACAACCGCCAGCAGCGCGGCCAGCACGCCGTAGCGGAGATAGTGAAACCATGGTGTTTTGTACATGATGATTCAAATCCTCTTTATCGTTGTTCTGATACGTTTACGTTTTGTTGCACCAATTTCCGAACGGACAACGGCGTCTGTGCGGCGGTCCGCCAATACGGACGCAGCCGGTCCTGCACAGGCTGCCACCACTTGCCCAGCCCGATCTGCCGCTGGGCGGGCTGGGCCGGAACAGCCGCGGACGCCTCATGCAGCGCCATCCGCTTGCGCAGACGACGCTCCTGTTCCTCCTTCTCGTGTTGGATCTGTAGTTCGAACAGTCTTGGGTGGATCATCCAGTTCTCCTTGTAGAAAATCGAGCAGGGCGGACAGGTCGGCAAAGCCGTGACGTCCCGGTTCTGAGACCGCCTCCAGGCTAAATCGCCAGGTGAGGTCTGCGCCCTGAGGTTCGGCCCAGCAGCGCAACAAATAGGCTCGATAGAGCCGCCGCTCAGATTTGTTAGCGGCGGGCGCGTCACGATGTTGCATCCCTATACATCCCTGAAACGTTCTTCTTGCTCACATCTCGACCACCAGCCGGTGTTTGACGGCATAGAGGGCGGCCTGAGTGCGATCACCCAGGCACAATTTGCCCAGAATGGCGCTGATGTGGCCTTTCACCGTACCTTCGGTGAGGTAGAGCGTGCGGGCGATCTCCTTGTTGCGTTTGCCCTGGGCCACCAGACGCAGGACATCAAGCTCACGTCTGGTGAGGGGCGAGCGCTGGCTGAACAGAGCAGTCGCCTGGTGCATGAGCACGCGCTGTGCTTCAGGATGAAGCGTCGGCTCGGCGCGGGCAGCGCTGCGCACGGCTCGTACCAAATCATCGAGCTGCACTTCTTTGAACAGATAGCCAATGGCGCCAGCCTGGATCGCTCCTCGCACCAGATGATCCTCCTTCCAATCAGTGAGCACAACCACCTGGCACGCGGGGTCGAGTTGGCGGATGTGGCGGATGGTCTCGACGCCATCGGTCTCGGGTAGGCGCAGCTCCATGATGACCAGATCGGGGTGTAGGCGCTGCACCTGGCGCAAGGCCTCGCTGCCGCACACCGCCTCGCCGACGACGGCAAGGTCGCTCTCAGCCATCAGCACCGCCCGCAGCCCGGCGCGCACGATGACATGGCTATCAACCAGTAGAATACGGGTTTGGGTGGGCATGGATGGTTTCCACATCAGTCGCATTCCCTTTCTGAACCTCGCTTGCAATCACCGAACTGGACACGCCAGAACAAACAGCAGGTCACAGAGGGCACAAAGAAGACACAGCGCGCACGGAGAACAGCCTCTGTGTTCTCCGTGGGAACTTGGTGATCTCTGTGGACCGCTTTTTGTTCTTTTCAAACTGTCTCCGCACGCTTCAACGCAACCGGCCGGTCGTGGTATACTGTAGCGGGCGGGTGACAATGGAGTGCAAATGGAGTGCAAATGAGTGCGATACAGGAACCCGCACAGGGCGTTTTGTATTTGCATTTGCTGGGCAGCCCGCAACTGCTTTGCGGTTCGATGCCGCTGGCGCTGGAGACGGCCAAGGCGAGGGCGCTGCTCTTCTATCTGGCGGTCACGGGGCAGCGTTGCCGCCGCGAGGTGCTGGTCGACCTGCTCTGGGGCGAGATGGCCGAAGCGGCGGCGCGGCGCAATCTTACCGCTACATTGACCAGCCTGCGCCGCGAACTGGCGCCTTACTTGCTGGTAGAGCCGGATGAGATTGCCTTCAATCCCGCCGCGCCTCACTTTGTCGATGTGCTGCGCTTTCGACAGTTGCTGGCCGCCGGGCGCGCCGCCAACGACCTGGCGCAGGTGCGCGAGGCGGTGGCCCTCTATCGGGGTGACTTTCTAGCAGGATTCACGGTCAAGAACGCCACCACCTTTGAAGAGTGGGCGGCGGCACAGCGCGAACAGCTGCGCGAGCAGATGCTGTTGGCGCTCCAGTTGCTGTTGGACGAAGCCGTCGTGCGCGCTGACTACGCCAGCGGGCTCGACTATGCCAATCAACTGCTGGCTATGGACCCCTGGCGGGAAATTGCCCACCGCCAGTTGATGGTTCTCCATGCCCAAAGCGGACGGCGCGATGCCGCGCTGGCACAATTCGAGCTCTGTCGCCGCATCCTGGTCGAAGAGCTGGGCGTTGACCCGATGCCGGAGACGCTCGCTCTACACGCCCGGCTACTGGCCGCCGATGCGCCACCGGCTCACAATCTGCCGCCTCAGCCCAACTATTTTGTCGGGCGCACGAGCGAACTCCGCCAAATCAACGAGCATCTGGCCGATGACGCCTGCCGCCTGTTGACTGTTGTCGGGCCGGGCGGGATCGGCAAGACGCGCCTGGCGCTGGAAGCCGCGCGCCACTTCACCACACCTGACCGCCTGCTCAGTCCGGTCAATTTTGTAGATGGCGTCTATTTTGTCTCGCTGGCCGGTATAGCCGGTGCGGCCAGGCCCGGCGCCGGGGGATACCAGGCCGAT
>QEUW01000238.1 GCA_003577005.1 Chloroflexota bacterium
CAGCCGCAGGTGATCCTGGCCGATGAGCCGACCAGCGCGCTCGATGTGGTGGTCCAGCGCCAGGTGATGGAGACGCTGGGCAAAGTGCAGGAGGAGATCGGCGCCTCGCTCATTCTCGTGGGCCACGACATGGGGCTGATGGCGCAGTTTGTCGACAAGATCGGCGTCATGTATGCCGGCAAGCTGGTGGAGCTTGGCCCGGTGGATGAAATTTTTGAAGAGCCGCTCCATCCCTATACGCAGTTGCTCATCGCCAGCCTGCCATCGCTGGAAGGGAAAGGCATCTTCAAGGGCATCCCCGGCATCACGCCCTCGCTGCTCAACCCGCCGCCCGGCTGCCCGTTTCACCCACGGTGCCCTCAGGCGATGGAGCGATGCGGTTCGATTGTGCCCGCGCTGCAAGAGGTACGCCCGGGGCGGTGGGTGTCGTGTTTGTTGTATTAAACATCTCCTCAAATCTCCTCCAATTCCATAATCAGGAGGTCGAAGGAGATCTGTGCTCGATTGGATAAGACTATGGCCCCACTGCTGGAAGCACAAAACGTCAGCAAAATCTTTGGCGGCGGGTTTTTGAGCCGCAAATGGGTGGTTGCACTCGAATCGGCCTCGGTGACGATCCCCAGTGACCGGCCCACGATCATTGCCATTGCTGGCGAGAGCGGCAGTGGCAAGACCACACTGGCCCGGTTGCTCTTGGGCATCACCCAGCCGACCAGCGGGGAGATCCGCTACAAGGGCCAGGACCTGCGCACGATGGACGCCAACCAACGGCGCACTTTCCGCCGCGAGGTGCAGGCGGTCTTCCAAGATCCATTTGAGGTCTATAATCCCTTTTACAAGGTAGATCACGTCCTCGAAATGCCCATCGGCAAGTTCTTCCCCGGCACCTCGCGCAATGAGGAGCGCCGCATGATAGAAGAAGCGCTCCAGGCCGTCGGGCTGCGCCCGGAGGAGACGCTGGGGCGCTACCCGCACCAGTTGAGCGGCGGCCAGCGGCAACGGGTCATGGTAGCGCGGGCGCTCCTGCTCCGCCCGCGCATTATCGTGGCCGACGAACCGGTCTCGATGGTCGATGCGTCGCTGCGCGCCACCATTCTCGAAAGCCTGCTCAAGGCGCACGAAGAGTACAACATCTCGCTCGTCTATATCACCCATGACCTGACGACCGCCTACCAGTTGAGCGAAACGATCCTGATGATGTATCAGGGTGGCGTGGTCGAAGCAGGCGATGTGGACCTGGTCATCAAAGAGCCGCAACATCCCTATACGCAACTGCTCATCGACTCCATCCCGCTGCCCAACCCCAAGCTCCAGTGGGGCCAGCACGAGATCCGGGCGCGCCAGAACTTAAACGGCGCCGGCCCCGACCGCTGTCGCTTTGCCGACCGCTGCCCGCATGTGATGGAAACCTGTGTGAAACAGGCGCCGCCCCTGTACCAGACACACGAGCGGCGAATGGTGGCCTGTTATCTCTATCAGGACGCGCCCGTGGCCGCCAGGAATCGAGGGGAGGACTCATGACAAAAAACGCACCCGCGCCCCAGTTTATGGGTGTGCGCATCAAACGCCGCGAAGACCCGGCGCTGATCACCGGGCAGGGCAAGTACACAGGCGATATTCAACTGGATGGCATGGTCTATATGGCCGTCGTGCGCAGCCCCTACGCCCATGCCCGCATCGGGCGCATCGACGCGAGTGCAGTCGCGGCCCTGCCGGGAGTGCTGGGCGTCTTCACCGGCGCCGACCTCAACCCGCAGTTGACCCGGCCGCTGCCCATGGACATCAGCCTCTCCGACCCCGAGTTTAGCGAACAGCACGAGATTGGTCGCTACCCGCTGGCTACGGATAAAGTACGCCACGTGGGTGACCCTGTCGCCGTGGTCGTGGCGGAAAGCCGCTATCTCGCCGCCGATGCTGCAGAAGCGGTCCATGTTGAGTATGAACCGCTACCGGTCGTCGTGGACCCGGAGAGGGCGTTGGCGCCTGAAGCGTCGCTGCTTTACGAAGAATGGGGCGCCAACCTCGCCTTCCGCTGGCGCAAGGGCCAGGGGGATGTCGATGGCGCATTTGCGGCGGCGGAAAAGGTTGTCGAGCTACGCATCGCCAACCAACGTTTGCTGCCCATGGCAATGGAACCGCGCGCAGTCGCTGCCCAGTATGACGCGGCCAACGACCATCTGACGGTGTGGACAAGCACACAGATCCCGCATAACATCCAGCGCGATGTGGCAGCGATGCTTGGCATGCCCAAAGAGCAGGTGCGAGTGATCGCACTAGAGGTGGGCGGCGGCTTTGGCGCAAAAGGGAACATCTACGGCGAAGAGGTGCTTGTCCCCTTGCTGGCGCGCAAACTCAACCGCCCGGTGAAGTGGGTCGCCACCCGCTCGGAGGACTTTGTCGCCACCAGCCACGGTCGCGACCAGATCGACATCATCCGCCTGGCCGCCGGTAAAAATGGCCGTGTCCACGCCGCCGATCTCACCATCATCGCCGACTGCGGCGCCTATTACAGCCGCGTCACGCCGGGCATCCCACCCCTCACCGCACAGATGATGACCGGCGTCTACGACATCCCCAATGCGCGTTGCGAAGCGCTGGGTGTGATGACCAACAAGAACATCAACGAGCCCTACCGCGGCGCGGGCCGGCCCGAAGCCGCCTTCCTCATCGAGCGGGCAATGGATGCCTTGGCCGACGAACTGGGCATGGACCCGGTCGAGGTGCGCCGCATCAATTTTATCCCGCCGGAGAAGTTCCCCTACCATACACCGACCGGCGCTATGTACGACAGCGGCAATTACGCTATGAATCTCGACCGTGCGCTTGAACTGGTGAACTATCCCTCCCTGCGCGCTGAGCAGACGCGACGCCGCCAGCAGGTAGGAAGCAAGCTCCTGGGCATCGGGTTGGCCTGTTATGTCGAGGTCTGTGGCTTCGATCCGTCTGAGGCTGGGATCGTCATGGTCGACCAGGAGGGGAAGGCAACAATTCTCAGCGGCACCTCCCCGCACGGTCAGGGGCACGCCACAGCGTGGACACAGATCGCCAGCGGTATTTTGCAGATCTCGCCGGAAGAGATTACGGTCATTCACGGCGACACCGCCATTGTGCCGCGCGGTTTTGGCACCTACGGCAGCCGCAGCGCGTCGCTGGCCGGCAACGCCGTGGCGGGCAACGCCGAGGTGGTACGCGACCGGGCCAGAGCCATCGCGGCCCATCTGTTAGAAGCGGCCGTAGCCGATGTAACATTGACCGATGGCAAGTTCCATGTCGTCGGTTCACCGGGCGTGGCCGTCACGTGGAAAGAGGTAGCTCAGGCCGCATACGGCGAGCAGTTGCCGGAAGAACTGCGCGGCGAACTCAAATCGGAGACCGACTTTGAGTCTGCAAGCGAGACGTACCCGTTTGGCACGCATATCGCCGTCGTCGAAGTCGACCCGGAGACCGGCGCCATCGAGATCAAACGCTATGTGACAGTGGACGACTGTGGTCATGTCATCAACCCGCTGCTGGTCGAGGGGCAGGTCCACGGCGGCATTGCCCAGGGTGTGGGGCAGGCGTTGTTTGAACACGCCCGCTACGATGAGATCGGCAATCTGATCACCGGCACGCTGATGGACTATACGCTGCCGCGCGCCGACAATTTTCTACACTTCGAGACCCATCGCACCGAGACACCCTCCCCGCTTAACCCGCTGGGTATCAAAGGCATCGGTGAGGCGGCGACCATTGGCTCGACGCCCACCATCGTCAACGCCGTAGTCGATGCGCTCTCGCACCTGGGTGTGCGTCACCTGGATATGCCGCTCACGGCAGAGAAAATCTGGCGGGCGATCCACGAGCATAATGGGCAACAGTAAACTGCCGCGTCTGAAAGTGGGGCCAGCCGCCGGCCCCACTGACCTGGCCTATATGGCGTTGCAAGTCGATGTTCTCTACCGGCTGGATGCAGCCGGCCGGCTGCGTTGCATCAACGAGGCGCATGAGCCGCCTGCCCCGCGTTTCTTTGTGGGGCGCACCCGACACGGCAACCTGTGTCGCTTCCGCTATGACCTGCCCGATGAACTCTGTCAAAAACTGGAGCGGCTCTGTGCAGCCGAACCAGTGACAACCGATTTTACTGCCCCACCGATTCATGCAGCGGCAATCAAGGAGGCGTTGGCCAGCCACGCGCCGGTCGGCGATGAATATCGTGGGCCGGCCTATTGGATCCCCGCCGGCTACTCTATTCCACCCCACGTTGTGTTGATCACCGAAGCCAACCAACATCTGCTGCTGTCTGGCTTCTCAGAGATGGTGCCGGTGACCGGCACAGGTGGCCCAATCACCGCGGCGGTTGTGGATGATACTGCGGTAGCCGTCTGCCATACAGCCCGCATCACCGCCGCAGCCGCCGAAGCAGGCGTCAAGACGTTGCTCGACTCACGCGGCCAGGGCCATGCCACCGCCGCGGTGGCGGGCTGGGCGGCGGCCATTCGCCAGAGCGGCCGCCTGCCGCTCTACAGCACCTGGTGGGAGAATCACGCATCGCAGGGGGTAGCCCGCAAACTGGGCATGGTCTTTTATGGGGAGGATTGGTCATTGGGGTAACCTGGATCGATAAAACGCAAAGCTAAGGCTCAAAACAAGCTCATGATGAACACAGCAAATGTACCCATGGATTTCACCGTCTACCAGCGCGAATCGCGCAAAACCTGGAGCCTGATCCACACCGATCATCCCATCGTCTATCCCACGTTGGGTCTGGTCAACGAGGCCGGCGAACTGGCCGGCAAGGTCAAAAAGATCTTCCGCGACAAGCAGGGGCAGATCAGCGCCGAGGACCGGGATGCGCTCAAACACGAACTGGGCGATGTGCTCTGGTATCTGGCGCAAATCTGCACCGAACTCGACCTGACGCTGGAGGAAGTCGCCACCGCAAACCTGACCAAGTTATTCTCCCGCCTCGAACGTGGTACAATTGGCGGCGAAGGGGATGAAAGATAACAAAAAAGTTCGGAGGACTCATGACCAAGATTGTATTTATCGGGGCGGGGAGTACGGTTTTCGCTAAAAACTTGCTGGGCGACATTCTCAGCTTCCCCGAATTGCAGGACGTAACACTCAGCCTGCACGATATCGACCCGGAACGGCTGCGCACCTCGGAGATCGTGGCGCGCAAGACCGCGGCGGCGCTAGGCGCCAACCCGATCATCGAGGTAACAACCGACCGCCGCCAGGCGCTGGCCGGCGCTGACTATGCCATCAGCATGTTTCAGGTGGGCGGGTACAAACCCTCGACCGTGGTCGATTTTGAAGTGCCCAAAAAGTACGGTCTGCGCCAGACCATCGCCGATACGTTGGGCATCGGCGGGATCATGCGCGGGCTGCGCACCATTCCCGTCTTTCTTGACATCTGCCGCGATATGGAAGAGCTCTGCCCCGATGTCACCTTTCTCCAGTATGTCAACCCCATGGCTATGAACTGCTGGGCGATTGGCCGCGCCACCGGGATCAAGACGGTGGGTCTCTGCCACAGCGTCCAGGGAACAGCCGGTGAACTGGCACGCGACATCAAGGTGCCGCTCGACGAGATCAACTATATCTGCGCCGGTATCAACCACATGGCCTTTTACCTGCGCTTTGAACGGGATGGCGAAGACCTCTACCCGCGCATCCGCCAGGTGCTAGAAGAGGGACGGGTGCCCAGCGGGAACCGCGTCCGCTATGAGGTCTTCAAACGGCTGGGCTACTTTGTCACCGAATCGAGCGAACACTTTGCCGAATACGTACCCTGGTTTATCAAGCGCGACCGGCCAGACCTCATCGAGGAATTCAACATCCCGCTCGATGAATATATCACCCGTTGCGAGCGCCAGATCGAAGAGTGGCAAGGGATGCGTGTGGCGCTGGAAGACCCCGACCCCGAGGCCATCGCCCGCTACGAGCGCGAACGCATCGAAGCTCGCATCGCCCGGCTGGAGGCCAAAGACCCGCTGCGGGCAGCCGAATTGCGCCAGCGGCTCGAAGAATACAGCGCTTCTGGGCAAAAGGTACGCCGCAGCAGCGAATACGGCTCGCTGATCATCCACAGCATGGAGACGGGCGAACCGCGTGTGATTTACGGCAACGTATTGAATCAGGGTCTGATCGACAATCTGCCGCAAGGTTGCTGTGTCGAAGTGCCGGTGTTGGTGGATAAAAATGGCCTCCAGCCCACCAAGATCGGCCAGCTTCCGCCCCATCTGGCTGCACTTATGCAGACCAACGTCAATGTGCAGTCGTTAGTGGTAGAGGCCGCCCTCACCGGCAAGCGCGAACACATCTACCACGCTGCCATGCTCGACCCCCACACCGCCGCCGAACTCTCGCTCGACCAAATCTGGAACCTGGTCGATGACCTGATCGAAGCGCACGGTGAGTGGCTGCCGAAGTATAGCTGAAAGCGAAGTTACGTCTTAAAGAGGGCTGTATGCCAGAAGTGAGCCGATTCTATGGAATCATTCATGTTCCCGCGCGTTGTTTCTGTCCGGTATTTGAGAGAGTATTGGCTTGAATTGACTTTTGCCGAAGGACGAAAGGGCCGCCTGGATTTTCGCGAGCGCATTTCGGGTCGCGGCGGCCCCTTCCGTGCTTTGAAGGATGTTGAATTCTTCAAGCAGGTTCGAGTTGATCCGGAGGCAGGTACGTTAGTCTGGCCGAATGATTTGGATCTGGACCTAGACGTACTTTATTGCGCGGCTATGGGCATCGCTCTGCCAGAGGCGGAGGCGGTTTGAGTTTGCTGCTTGAGAAACAATACACAAACGGACCGCTCTAAAGCCAAGCTAAGCTTACCTATGACGATCAAAGAGCTACAAGAACAGGCCAGGGAACTCCGAGCGGCACAAGGTTGGCTCGACACTTCTCTTGAGCATCGGATCATGTTTCTTGTCACCGAGGTTGGCGAAGTCGTCAACGAGACCCTGAAACTGGTCGGAGCAACCAAACAGTACAGCGATAGCGAGGTGGAGCAGATTAAAGCGAACCTCGGTCTGGAATTGTATGACGTTTTGTGGAATC
Source organism: Chloroflexota bacterium (assembly GCA_003577005.1). Next base: position 7,042 of record QEUW01000238.1, read on the forward strand.
TGTGCGATCTCGCCAACCTCGCCGGCATCGACCTAGAGGCAGCTTTTGCCAAGAAGGTTGCAATCAACCGCACCAGGAAATGGTAGACCCCTTCCAAGTATGATTCAAGCCATCATCTTCGACTTTGACGGCACGATCCTCGACACCGAGCGGCATGACTACGGCTGCTGGGTTGAGATCTATCAGGCGCACGAGGTAGAATTGCCGCTGGCAACATGGTCCAACGTGGTAGGCACGGTGACCGATGATTTCGACCCGCATCACCTACTGGAGACGCTCACGGGCCGTCCCTTTGATCGCGCCGAGGTGCGGGCGCAACGGCGTCGGCGGCTGATCGAACTGGTGGAACAAGAGCCCATCCGGCCAGGGGTACAGATGCTGATCGAGACCGCCCATGCAGCCGGTCTGCGGCTCGGCGTGGCCTCTAGCGGGACGCGCGATTGGGTGGAGGGGCATCTGGTGGCGCGGGGGTTGCGCGGCTATTTTGAGGTTGTCCGCACCATTGAAGACGTAAAACAGGCCAAGCCCGACCCCGAACTCTATCTTTTGGCGCTGGCGGCGCTGGGTGTTGCGCCAGAAAATGCGTTAGCCATTGAAGATTCACGCCACGGCATGATGGCCGCCAAGGCTGCCGGCATGAAATGCCTGGTCGTGCCCAACGAGATAACCCAGGCCTTCGATTTTTCTGAAGCTGATCTTGTGTTAGAATCGTTAGCAGATGTGGATCTGGCCTGCCTACTAGCTCCCGGCGCGTTGCACCCGTAGGGTGCGATGCACCTCTGGTTGTTTCGCACCGGTCAAGGTGCATCGCACCTCTGGCTATCTCGCATCGATCTAGGTGCATCGCACGCCGGGCGTACAACGCACTGACTGCTTCAGGATGTAGACTGTGACGACCCTGGCTGATTCAACCACCCCCACCCCCCAATCGCAAACCCGCCCTCGTGTCAGCCGCACCGCCTGGCGGCGTAACCTAGAGGGCTGGCTCTTTGCCTCGCCGTGGATCATCGGTTTTGTACTCTGGACGCTGGGGCCGATGGTCGCCTCCCTCTTTATCGCCTTTACCGAATGGGACTTGATTACCTCCCCCCGCTGGGCAGGTCTGGCCAATATCCAGGCTATGTGGCAGGATCGGCTGGTGGCGCAGGCGCTCAAAGTAACCACCTTTTACGCCCTGGCCAGTGTGCCGCTGCACCTGATCTTCGGGCTGGGGCTGGCGCTGCTGCTCAACAACAAGATTGGCGGGCTGCGCCTCTACCGCACGGCGTTTTATCTGCCGTCGGTGTTGTCGGGGGTGGCGGTGGCGCTGCTCTGGCGCTGGCTCTTTTCCAAAGAGTTTGGGCTGATCAACGCCCTGCTCTATCGCATCGGCATCGAAGGGCCAAGCTGGCTGGGGGATGAACGCTGGGCCTTGCCGTCGCTGGTCGCCATGAGCCTGTGGGGCGTCGGCGCAGGGGCGATCATCTATCTGGCCGGTCTGCAGGGCATCCCCACCGACCTCTACGAGGCAGCCGAGGTAGATGGCGCGCGCGGCTGGAGCCGTTTCTGGAGCATCACGCTGCCCATGATGACACCAGTGCTCTTCTTCCAACTGGTGACCGGTTTTATCGGGGCGTTACAGGTCTTTACCGAAGCCTTTATCATGACGCGCGGCGGGCCCAACAACGCCACGCTCTTCTATCTGCTCTATCTCTATCAAAACGCCTTTGAGTATTTCCGCATGGGATATGGCAGCGCGCTGGCCTGGGTGCTCTTTTTGTACATTCTTGTGTTGACGCTTCTTACCTTTCGCTCGTCGCAATTTTGGGTCTTTTACGAAGGCGAAGAGAGAAACCGGTGAGGAAACGGGGAACTGGAAACGAAGTCTTCCGGCACTCTCTATCGGCAACTGTAGGTCATCGCTTCCGGCATGACATCACTGGCTTGGGGGAGCTTGTCACGCGGGAGGCTACGCAATACCGGGAAATTTTGTTGCCAGCGTAATTGGTTGGTTTTCACTTTCAGCCTCGACTTATGAAGATTAAGAGATTGTTTCGGCAACGGTAGGGATTACCGAGCTAAATTGTGAAGCTTCATTAGTCGAAGGTTGGATGTTACGACCGTAGAGAGGGATTGCGAAGCGATGGCTGCAATTGACACCACCCGGCCAGTAGCTGATCCACCGGCGGGGCTGACTATGCGCCAGCGCCGGTGGATCAGCAAGGGGCTTGTGCATCTGGCGCTCTTGGCCGGGGTGACGCTCATGTTCATCCCCCTGGCGTGGACGCTCTCCACCTCGCTCAAGAAGCCAGGCGAGGTCTTTCTCTTCCCACCCACCTTTATCCCCAGCGAAATCGTCTGGCGCAACTATGCCGATGCGGTGACCGCCATTCCGTTCTTCAAGTATCTCTGGAACACCGCCACCATCACCGGCTTGACCATCGTGGGCAAGGTGATGTCGGTGACGCTGGTCGCCTTCGCCTTTGCCCGTCTGCGCTGGTGGGGGCGCGACACGCTCTTTTTGATTATGCTGGCGACGCTCATGTTGCCGACCCATGTGACGCTCATCCCGCAGTTTATTCTGTTCAAAAACCTGGGCTGGATCAACACCTTTCTGCCGTTGATCGTGCCTCATTTCTTTGGCGGCCCGTGGCTGACCTTTCTCGTGCGCCAGTTCTTGCTCACGCTGCCTCGTGAACTCGATGACGCTGCCCGCATCGACGGCTGTTCCAGCTTTGGCGTCTTTGCCCGCATCATCCTGCCGCTGGCTATGCCGGCGGTGTTGATCGTGGTGATCTTTGTCTTCAACAACACCTGGAATGACTTTCTGGGGCCGCTGATCTATCTGCACAGCCAGGACAAGTTTACGCTGGCGTTGGGCCTGCGCATGTTCCAGGGTGAGGCCAGCACCAGTTGGAATTTGCTCATGGCGGCCTCGTTGCTCACGATGCTCCCCGTGCTGATCCTCTTCTTTGCCGCCCAAAAGTACTTTATGCAGGGGATTGTCTTTACGGGAGTGAAAGGATAAAGGGGGATTGGAGAGATTTGAAGAGATTTGAGGGGATTACGGGGGTTCAAGCCGATTGGCGGCAATCTCCCCAATCTCCTCAAATCTCCCCAATCCCCCAATACCGTCCTGTTCAAAAGAGTTACAAAGGAGAACCACATGCACAATTATTCTCTCACTCGCCGCACCTTTTTGCGTGGCGCTGCCTCCGTGGCCGGGTTGGCTGCGCTGGCCGCCTGTGCGCCGGCCGCTCCCGGTGCACAACCCGCCGGTGAAGATGCTGCGCCCGCCGCCGAGCAGGTGACGCTCACCTTTATCGTGGACACCATCAACGAGGGCCACATCCAGATGCGGGATAAGTGGGCGCAAGAATTTATGGACGCCAACCCCGAAGTCCGCATCGATCACCAGACCGTGCCGCAAGAATATGTCACCAAGATCCAGACGCTCTATGCCGCCGGCACGCCCGCCGACATCTACCGCTATCTGCAAGAGGTGACGCCCATCATCACGGTGGCGGAAAAGAATATGCACCTGCAACTGGACGATTTTGTCGCCGCCGACAGCTACGACATCGACGATTTCCGCCCCGACGCCATTACGCTCTACACCTGGGAAGACAAGCTCTACGCCCTGCCGCGCGACTACGGCAATCAGAACATCTATTACAATATCGACCTTTTTGAAGAGGCCGGCGTCCCTGTCCCCACAGCCAATTGGGAAGACCGAGATTGGAACTTCGAGACCTTCCTTGACGCGGCCATGAAGCTGACCAAACGCGAGGGTGACCGCACCACCCAGTGGGGCTTCCTCGTCAACCGGGCGCAGCGGCCCTGGGCCTCGTGGCTCTACTCCAACGGCGGCGGTCTAGTTCATAAAGATGACCGGGGTGTGGCCACCGAATCAGCCATGACCGATGAAGCATCAGTCGAGGCGTTGCAATTTGTCCAGGACCTGATGCACGTCCACAAGGTAGCGCCCACCCCAGACCTGGAGTCGGAAATGGGCGGCTTTGAGCTTTTCGCCAGCGGCCGCGTAGCAATGATGGTCAATAATCCCTCAGCCGTCAACCGCTACCGCACCATCGAAGCTTTCCGCTGGGATGTGGCGACGCTGCCCATCGGCAAGGCCGAGCGCCGCGGCACGGGCGGCGGTGGCACCGGCTGGGCCGCGGCGGCAGCCACCAGCGCACCGGAATGGGCGTGGAAGTTCATTGCCCATATCTCTAGCGCCCAGGCCGAGCTCGATGAGGTCAGCGTGGGCGCAACCACGCCGTCGCGCGTCTCGGTGGTGCTCTCCGACGCCTTCCTCAGCCCCGATTTGCCGCCCGCCAACTCGCGCGGTTTCGCCGACGCCCAGGAATATGTGGTGCGTGACCCGGTGCATGTGCTCTGGCCGGAGATCACCCAGCGCATCTACAACCCCAAGATGGACCAGCTCTGGAGCGGTACGCTCGACGCAGCCGCCGTCGCCCAAGAGATCGCCGACGAAGCCAATCCGCTGTTTGCCCGGACGGAGTAGCGCGGGGTCGGGTGAGATTCACATTCTCGCCTCCGGCATTCCGGGAAAGGGCCTTATGCAGCTGGTCAAATAGGGCATCTACCGCCCTTTCCCGGAATGCCTGGCAGGGTTGGCGCAAAATGTTGAAACGCACCCAGCGAGATCAGTACCAAGTCTCCAAAAATCTCCAGTCACCTTAACCCACCATGACCAACTCACGACCCAATGTCATCGTCTTTTTCACTGACCAACAGCGCTGGGACACCACCGGCGTGCATGGCAACCCGCTGGGGCTGACACCCAATTTTGACCGTATGGCGCAGCGGGGGACGGATGCCGGACAGTATGCCACCCAGACCGGTGTCTGGCGCAATGGCCGTACGCTGGCGGAAGATGCAGTCACACTGGCAAAGTGTTTTCGTCAGGGGGGATACACCACCGGCTATATTGGCAAGTGGCACCTGGCTGCCAATGACCCCGTGCCCGAAGCCGAGCGCGGCGGCTACGAATACTGGCTGGCATCGAACGTGCTCGAATTTACCTCCGACGCCTACGATCTGGTCATGTACGACAACGACAACCAGCCGGTCAAGCTACCGGGCTACCGAGTCGATGGGCAGACCGACGCCGCCATCCGCTATATCGACGCCCACCAGCATGATCCCTTCTTTCTCTTTTTGTCGTATATCGAGCCACACCACCAGAACCACCTCGATGATTACCCGCCGCCCGACGGCTATCGCGAGCAGTATACAGGTCGTCACATCCCGCCCGACCTGGCGGCGCTGGGCGGCTCGACGCACCAGCACCTGGGCGGATACTATGGCATGGTCAAACGGCTGGACGAGGCGCTGGGACGGCTCTTCGACGCGCTCAAGAGCCTGGACCTGCTCGACAACACCATCGTGCTCTTTACCTCCGACCACGGCTGCCACTTCAAGACGCGCAACGCCGAGTACAAACGCTCATGCCACGAGAGTTCGATCCGCGTGCCCACAGCCATCTGCGGGCCCGGTTTCGACGGTGGGGGGCGGATTTCGCAACTGGTAAGCCTGGTCGACCTGCCGCCCACGCTGCTCGATGCCGCCGGCCTGCCCGTTCCGGAGCAGATGCAGGGGCACTCGATCTTGCCGCTGTTGCACGGGCCAAAAGGGGATTGGCCAGAGGAGGTCTTTATCCAGATCAGCGAGTCGCAGATCGGCCGCGCCCTGCGGACCCACCGCTGGAAGTACAGCGTCACCGCGCCGGGACAGGGCGGCAACAGCGCCCCGGCCAGCGACCACTATGTGGAGGAGTACCTCTACGACCTCCACGCCGACCCGCACGAGCTGCAAAATCTGGTCAACGTGGAGAACTATGGCGAGGTGAAGGCGATGTTGCGCGCCCGGCTCATCGAG
>QEUW01000239.1 GCA_003577005.1 Chloroflexota bacterium
CAGGGGGGCCGGTCTACGCTAAGATGGAGACGGACAGGCACCGTTTGCTCACCAGCAACCGTCGTCCACCGAGGGCAGTCTGCGCACACAGGCTGCTCTCTTTTGTTGGCTCGCCGGGGGTCGCTCCTGGCCTGCTGGTGAGCCCGCCCGGGGGGAGGCTGCTGCACCCCAGCGGGGCGAGGATCGGACCCTCAAGCGCATCGCTACATTATTGACCTCCTTTCACCCAGGCGGGATAGCTGTTCGCCTCAACGATAGTGCGGATCGAACTCTCCGCAATCTGCGCATGATTTTCATCGTTGTCTGTGGGCTCAGCCCATGAAAACTGTTCTGCCCGCATGGTCATAAGCTTATCGAGCCGGCCGGTTGAGCGCATCGGTCAATTGACGCAGAATAGATTACGATCCGGTTACGAACCTGACACGCAGGCTGTTCTGAAAATAGACCGCGGATTGGGCGGATTTCCGCGGATTCAAATCTGCGTGATCTGCGCAATCTGCGGATTGATTTTCATTGTTCGGCGCCAGAGGGCCCCCGACCCGGTTCATGATGACTGCTGTGAAAATCGTACACAGATTGCACAGATTTCACGGATAAAAGCTGGACGTCCGTGTTTGTCCTGAAAACCCGTGTACAATTTTCGTCGTTGAGCGGTTGGCGTTGTCCACGACGTCTGCGTCGGGGCGCCCGGTGGGTGGGATTGACCCGTCGCCAATCGTCGCAATCGTTGTGTTACGAATACGTTACGAATCAGAAGGAAGCTGGCGCGAACAGCCAATGGTCTCCCCACCCCCTGTGGTTTTTGATGCCGGCCTGTTCTTGATCGGTACTTGAAGTTGACAGGTTGGCTGTCTCGGGCTATAGTTTACAATATATTTGGTTATCTGTTACTCTCTAGTTACGCTCCGCAATCGCGCCTGGCCTGGCTGCTGGCCGCAAAAACATCTTCCAGCATCTACACTCTATCGTCTAAACTGTATCGTCGCCGACATGAATCTTCATTGCTTGACGCCGGATTCCAATCGTCCAGAGGGTCTTACCAATGCCTACGCTCAAACTCTATCTTCTCAATGGCTTCTCTGCCGAGCTTGATGGGAAGCCGCTCACAGCGTTTCGGTCAGACCGGGTGCGCGCGCTGCTGGCCTATCTGGCGGTGGAAGGGCAGCGCCCCCATCCTCGTAGCCATTTGGCAGAACTGCTGTGGAGCGGATATGCTCCTGTGAGCGCACGCACCAGCCTGCGCGTGGCGCTCTCCAATCTGCGCCAGGTGCTTAGCCCGCTCAATCTGCTCCAGGTCTCCTTTCGCACCCTCCTGCTGCATACAAATCATCCCTACTTTTGGTGTGATGCTCTGGCGCTCGAGGCGGAGGGCAACGGTGAGCCAGCGACGGGTGAAGCCTGGTTGTTGCAAGCCAGACCGGAGTTGTTTTTAGCGGGGCTGGAAGGGATCGATAGCGGCCCCTTTCAGGTGTGGCTCCGCGAGCGCAGGGCATATTACCGGGAGTTGATCACCCGGCGGCAAACCCAGGGGGTGTTGCCGGCGCCGCCTCCGCCTGACCCGGTCATGCCATCCGGCACCGCCGAACCGGCACCAGCAGGCGAGCCAGGGGAGACACTGGCGCCGACGGTGGAAGCGTTCTACGGTCGCCACAACGAACTCGACCAATTGCGGCGCTGGATCCTCGCCACTTCGTCCAGACGCTGGAGCACAGCGTTGGTGCGCAGCCAGGGCAACAAACGGGGGGCACAGGAACACAACCCACCGGTGGGACGCCGGTGCAGCGCCCCTTGGCCCGAATTCTCTGGCGCTCGCTGTTGAATGCGCCACCCTTGAGCGAAGTCCTAGGTGACTGGCTCCGGGTGCTTTCTAACCAGCAGGTGGTCGAGTTGCCCCCCAGCCTTGACCAGCAATTCGCCCTGTTGCTTGGCTATCTCCGGCGCCAGCGCTGTCTGTTGGTGTTGGACAATGTCGAGAGTATCATGAGCATCGGCGAGCGGGCCGGCCAGTACCGCTCTGGCTACGAGGACTATGGGCAACTGCTGCAGCGCATCGCCGAGTATGACCATCAGAGCTGTCTATTGCTCACCAGCCGGGAAGAGCCTTATACTTTGAAGCGGTTGGAGATTGGCGCATCGGCTGTCCGGTCGCTCCGGCTGGGCGGGTTGGCGGTGCAGGTCGGCCAGGCCCTGTTGCGTGATATTGGCGTCACCGGCAGTATAGAGGCGAGTAGCGAGGTCGTACACCGGTACTCTGGCAATCCACTGGCGCTCAAGCTGGTGGCGGCAACGATCACCGAGTTGTTTGCCGGCGATATTGCACAGTTTTTGTCGCAGGAAGCGCTGGTCTTCGACGATATTCGCGATGTGCTCGACCAGCACTTTGCCCGTCTCTCGCCCTTGGAACGGGAGGTGATGAACTGGTTGGCCATCGAACGCGAACCCCTGCCCTTCGCTGCATTGTATGACGACCTGGTGCAATCCCCCTCGCGCCGGGTAGTGTTGGAGGCGCTCCGCTCGTTGCACCGCCGCTCCTTGCTGGAGCGGAACGGCGAACGTCTCAGCTTGCAGAACGTTGTGCTCGAATACACCACCGACCACCTGGTGGAACATATTCGCCACGAGTTGGCCGATTTTGGTGTGGGGGACAGCGAATCCAAAATCCAAAATCCCCAATCTAAAATCACAGACTCCCGTCTCAACCGTTTCGCCCTGGTCAAGGCGCAGGCGAAAGAGTATGTGCGCGAGAGCCAGGTGCGGATGCTGTTGCAGCCCGTTGCCAATTTTTTGTCCGGGCATTGGGGCAAAGAGGTGGTGGCGAAGCGGCTGCAAGATATCCTCCATCGCCTGCGGGCGGAAGCGCCCCTGGCGCCGGGCTATGCGGCGGCCAATATTCTGCATCTTTTGCTCCAGCTGCAGGTAGACCTACGTGGCTATAACTTTTCCCGGCTGGCGGTCTGGCAGGCTGACCTGCGCGAGTCACGTCTACCCCAAGTCAATTTCTCCCAGGCGGACTTGACTCACTCAACCTTTATCGAGCCGTTTGAGACGATTCGTGCCTTGGCATTTAGCCCCAACGGGCTCCGGTTGGTCGGCGGCGCCTACAATGGCAACCTCCACGTGTGGCGCCTGGTGGACCATCAGCCGGAGTGGCTGCTACAAGGTCACCGGGGAGTCGTCTATTCTGTGGCGTGGAGCCCGGATGGCCGGCTTTTGGCCAGCGCCAGTGCTGATCAGACTGCCCGGCTGTGGGATCTGGCAACCGGCGAACTCTGCTGTATCCTACGCGGACACGGCAGCGATGTAGTGCTGGTTGCCTTTGATGCAACCGGAGAGTTGCTCATCAGCATGGGTCAGGATGGCGTCACCCGTACCTGGGAAGTGCGCACATTGCTCAACAATACGGTATGCGACCAGCCGTATACATTTTTGGGAGGAACCCCTATGCCTATGTACCAGGCTGCCGCCAGCAGAGATGGGGCGTGGGTGGCCGCCGGTGGCGATGACAGGATCGTACGTTGTTGGGACGTGCGGGACGGCCACCTGCGCGCCAGCTTGCAAGGACATACGCATGCGGTTACACGCCTGGCCTTTAGCCCCGACGGCAAAACCCTGGCCAGCAGCAGCCTTGATCGGACGATCCGCCTCTGGATGCTTGCTGACCAGGCGCAGACCGCTGACCTATACCAACCGGGCCACATCTTGCCGGAACAGGCTGAGCAATTGGCCTTCAGTCCGGATGGGGCAGTGCTGGCCAGCGGCTACTTCAAACAAATCAACCTGTGGGAGATGGGGGAGCCCACAGGGCGCGGCAAACTACGCCAGCGCCTGACCGGCCACAGCGGCAGGCTTTCGGCGCTGGCCTTCAGCCCCGATGGCGCCACCCTGGCCAGCGCCAGTTACGACCAGACGGTCCAGTTATGGAATGTGCAGATAGGGCAGGCAGAGCACAAATTGTACGGCCAAGCCAGGGCGGTTGAACTCGTCCGCTTCAGCCCCGATGGCGCTACGCTGGTCAGCACCCACTTTGACCATACGGTTCACCTGTGGACGCAAGATGGCCGCCATCTTCACGCTTTGCACGGGCACCAGGACGTAGTGCGCCACGTCGCTTTTAGCCCGCCGCTCGCAGGCGCCCGCCCCCTGCTGGCCACGGGTGGCAGTGAGACAATCGTTCGCATATGGGACATGCACAGCGGTGAGAACCGTTTTAGCTTGCGCCGGCACGCCATCAGTGTAAATTCACTTGTCTTTAGACCCTCTGAGGAAAAAAACGGCTTCACGCTAGTCAGCGGCGGTGCGGATGCGATGGTCTACCGGTGGGATGCAGCTACGGGTGAGCCGTTCGATGCGTTAGCAGGACACAGCAGTCAAATCAAGTGGATCACCTTCAACCCCGCAGGCGCGCTCCTTGCCACCGGCAGCGGCGATCAAACAACGCGCATCTGGGAGATGCCGTCTGGCCGGCTGCGACATGTCTTGCAGGAGCACACGGGTATGGTTCGCTATGTCGCCTTCCATCCCAATGGCCGGTTGTTGGCCACTGCAAGCGACGACACAACCGTTTGCCTGTGGGATGCCGTCGAGGGCCGGGTTTGCCAGACCCTCCAAGGGCATACGCACGCGGTGATCAACACGCAGTTCACCCTCGACGGAAAAACCCTGATCAGCGTCAGTGATGACCAAACGGTGCGGGTATGGTCGGTTGATGCGGCGACCGGAATGTACCAACCCGCGCATGTCTTGCCCGCATCCGTTTACAAGCACAACTGTGTGGCCCTTAGCCCCGATAGCATCACGCTGGTCAGCGGCGGCATGGATGGGGTCGTGCGCTTGTGGGATCTCCAAACCGGCCAGGTGCGCCACACACTGCACGGCCATACCAATCTGATCACCGGTGTCGATGTCAGCCCGGATGGCCGCCAGATCCTGAGCGGCTGTAGCAATGGCATGGTGAAACTCTGGGATGCGCAGAGTGGCCAATGTCTGCATACCCTCCAGCCCGAGGGCCCCTACGTCGGTATGAACATCACCGGCGTCACCGGCATCAGCGAGACGCAGAAGGCGGCGCTCGTGGCGTTAGGGGCAGTCACCGATGGAGAATAACCTATCTATGGCACAAACAATCCAACCGTGGGAACTGCTTTCCCCAGACAGCACCTGGCGCGGCTGGTGGCAGCCGCCGATTGAGGGCATCCCGGCCTTGCCGGTGTTGGCGGCAAGGGGGCGGCGGGATGGCCCCACCGTACTCGTCACCGGCGCCGTCCACGGCGATGAGTATGAGGGGCCGGCGGCCATCCATGCGCTCTTCAACAATCTGGACCTCTCCGAGTTGGCCGGGCGGGTCATCGGCCTGCCGGTGGTCAATGTGGCGGCGTGGCAGGCCCATGCGCGCACCTCGCCCGTTGATGGCATCGACTTGAATCGCGTCTTCCCCGGAACAGACGACGCCGGTGCGGAGCCCAGCCGGCAGTTGGCCCGAGCGGTGTTCGAGCACTTTGTGCGCCCGTGCGATGTCCTCATCGACCTACACAGCGGTGGGGCCAGACTGGTGCATCTCCCTATGGTCGGCTGGTATGCTGGGGACGCCGAAGCCGAACGGCTGGCCCGGCGTTTTGGCGAGGGCCTCATGCCCTGGCTGATCCCCGACGTGCCCGGTGTGCTCTCATCCGAAGCCCACCAGGCCGGCAAGATCGCCATCGGCGCTGAGTATGGCGGCGGCGCCCGGCTGGACCCCGGTGGCGTGGCCGCGTACACGGCCGGGCTGCGCCGCCTACTGGCTCTCCTGGCCGGCGAGGAGCCGGAACCGGCGGCGCCAGATACACGCCGGCCAATTGCCGGCAGCTATCAGACTGGTGAGCAGGGCGGGCTCTTTGTCGCTAATGTTAACCTAGGCGACCATGTGACACCGGCGACGGTGCTGGGGCAACTCTATAACCTGTTGGGTGAATCCGTAGGCGGAGTGATGGCTGAGCGGGCCGGCATTGTGGCGGCGCTGGCCCATCGGGCGCTGCTGGGGCCGGGTGATCGGGTGGCTTATATCGGATGAACGGGCGGTTTATGAGAATGACCAGACTCGGTGCTGTCGCGCTGTTGCCAGGCGTGGAAGACTGCCAGGAGCGCAGCCTGTTCAGCTTGAGAAAGCGTTGCGGGCGCCAGCTTGCCGACCAGCGCGATGGTCTGCCGCATCTGCTCTAGATAGAAGCGGCAACCTTGACAGCGCGCCAGGTGGGCTTCAAAGCGAGCCCGCGGTGCTGGTGGCAGTGTGCCCTCCAGATAATCAGTGATCAGCTGCACCAATTCCTGGCAGGTGAGTTCATCGGGTTGGGTAGCAGGTTCTTTAGCCATAGAGCTGTCAAGTTGTCTGTAGGGCAAGATGGCATCTTGCCCTACAGATCGCCATTGCTGTAGCGCCCTCTTTGATTGGCGAGTGTGGGGAAGATGCCATCTTGCCCTACAGGCGTCAATGGGGCACACCGCCCAGATACTGTTCGAGTGCGCAACGTACCTTGGAGCGGGCCCGGTGAAGCAAGACGCGCTGGTTGGCTTCGGTGAGATGCAGCGTGGCGCAGGTTTCTTCGACGGAGCATCCTTCCAGGTCGCGCAAGGTGATCACCGCCCGTTGGCCGGCGGGTAGGTTGGCGATTGCCTGCCGTACACAACTCTCTAACTCTTTTGCCAGCACTTGCTGCTCCGGCGTCGTTCCCCATGAGCGCGGGGGATAGAGCCAGTGACCGGGGCGGTCGTGGCTCGGTGTCTCAAACCTGGCGCCGGGCACCGCCTCCTCTTGCTCCTCTGCCTCTGCCCCATACCAGTCGGAGAAGGCGATTGTGCGGCCTTCACGTTTGGCGTACGTCCGAGCGCGATTCGCCACAATCGCAAAGAGCCACGCTCGCAGTGATGCCCGGCCCTCGAAATGGCGCAACCCTTGCAAGACCGCCATCCACGTCTCCTGCACCACCTCCTCAGCCACTTCAGCGGCGTTGACGTACCGCAAGGCCATCGCTTGCATTGCCGTGTAATACTTCCGCACCAGGGCCAGGTAGGCCTCCTCGTCGTGGTTGAGCAACGCCTGGATCAACCGTCCATCCTCGCACCTGGTATCTGCAGCCGGGTCTACATCGTCGGCGAGCTGAACTGTGCTCAGCATAGGCGACCGTTTCCTTCCTGTCCATCCACGAGACCGCTCTGCGCGTAGGATTGTTGGCGCGTCTACAGCATAGCGGATTGGGCGGCCAACCGGCACCGGACGATTACCTAAACCGGTCTGTGTATTTCTCCCTACCTCCGTACAACCGTTCTCGTGCATTTCTGCTCAACTTTTTTGCCGCTACCAGTGGTGAGCCATTTTTTGCTCTGTAACAGATCGGTCGTTGGCGATACATAAACCGCAGGCACGTTGATACACTGTAGCCGTAACCTGCGTCTGGTCGACCAACAATCGTTCGGTGTTTTCGGCGCTTTTGGCTCATCAAGTAGATACGACTCACACACGAAAGGAACAACCTCATGCAATCAAAGATGCAACCGGGCAACAATAGGACACCAGACTGGTGGGTACGCCGGCTGGGCGTCCTGACTCTCGTCTGTGCGCTGGTGGCGACAGGCCTCCTGGGGCGCGGCGCCTTGCAGGCTCAAGAGAGTATGTCGAGTTATGTGCGCCACCGCTTTGACTTCTACCAGCCAGCACCGGCGGCGGTTGCAGCCTACTTTCCCTACGCCTACGAAAGCAAGCAGATTCTGAAGTCGGCCATTATCGACGAAGAAGCGAGCACCGTCACGCTGCCTCTCTATCGGGGGCAGATGCGGGACGGGCGCACCGTCTGGTATGTGCTTACCGATGTTTCCGACCCGGGTATTGCCGAGGCAGCTGGACTCAACTACTCACCCAAGCTGCGCAATGTCTCCGGCAAGGCTGCCCGTACCGCCACGTTGGAGACTGACGGCACTTTGACCTTTGACCAGGGCACCGTCGATTTCTCACCCGAACGAGTGGTCGTGCCGGGCGAGGCGCCCAACTTCTTTCCGCCCGCCGAGGTGCAGGCCGGCTCTATTGGTGATGCCGATTACACCCCGCTGGTGCGGGTGACCAATGCCGGCAATGTGGTTTACAACGCTACCGTAGTGGCCTTTGATGTCGAAGCCGACGATATCGAATTTCCCGACGGCGACGTCGATTACAGCAAAGTCATCGACCGCGCCGTCGCCATTTCGCCGGAACAGGGCACCGTCACCTTCCTGGTCACGCTGGGCGCCGCCGATGGCCGGCCCGTGCTCTTTATCAGCCTGGACTCGAACGACAATCTGGTCTCGGCGTTGGAGGCCACCACCTATGCGCCGGCGCTGAGCGACATCCCGGTGGGGCTGAATGACACCCCCAACAGCGCCGTCTCGGTCAACTACATCATCACCAATGGACCGACCGGGGCGGATAACCCGCAGAAACAGGGGCTCAACAGCGCCCTGAGCGACCCCGGCGCCCAATTGCTCGACATCTTCGACGGCGCCCCCGGCGTGCTCAACGGCGAAGCCTATAGCCCCATGTGGGATCTCTACGTGGCTTCCTGGACAGACGAGGCCATCGACAACGGCTATCGCTCGGCGATCTACAGCGAGTTGCAGTTTCTCGGCCTGGTAGAGAAGGGCTGGATCACGGCGCCCGACGGCGGGCCGGTGGGTCCGAGTGGTCTGATCTCCAACTGCCCATTGCTGATGTCGTACTGATTCCGATAGTGAAACCTCCCCAATCTCCTCCAATCTCTAAGAATTCAGGAGATTGGAGGAGATTGGGGAGGTTGCCAGATTCGTGTTGTACCGTTATCACTGTTACAGAACAGACAAGGAGAAAGCTCATGTTCCGTCGAATTTTGCTGACATTGATCATCCTGGTGTTGGGGCTGGGCGTGGCGGTGCCATCGTTCGCTCAAAGCCAGAACTTCACCGACCTACCGGGGAACAGCGACATGGCCCACATGAACGGCGCCTCCGGTGCGGTCTTTGTGGCAACGAATTCATACGATGAGGTGCGCGGCAACGAAGTGGTGATGTATCGCCGCGCGGCGAACGGTCTGCTCACGCTGGTGGGGCGTTTCCCCACGGGCGGGCAGGGTTCCGGCCCCGGCACCCGTTTCCGCGCCGATGGGCTAGGTTCGGCCAATTCCGTTGTGCTGAGCAAGAACAACCAGTGGCTTTTCGCCGTCAATGGGGGCGACGACAGCGTCTCGGTCTTCCGCGTTCATGAACATGGTCTGGAACTGCGCGACCATGTCTACTCGGGCGGCATCTTCCCCAATAGCGTCACCGTGCGCAACAACCTGGTCTATGTGCTCAACGCTGCCAACGAGGGGAACATCACCGGCTTCCGTATGGACGGCCAGGGCAAGCTGACGCCAATCGACGGCTCGACACGAACGATCGACGCCAACCAGACCTTCCCGCCCGATGCGCTCTTCAACCCTGCCGGCATCAGCTTTACGCCGGACGGACGTCAGCTTGTCGTCACCATCAAAGATGGCCCGGCCATTCCCGAAGCAACGGGCAAGGGTCGCATCCTCGTCTTCAATCTGGATAACAGGGGTCTGCCGGGCGTCGCACCGGTGGTCTACGAGGGCAACAACAATGGTCCCTTTGGCTTCGACTTTGACAAGCGTGGCAACCTATTGGTGGCCGATTTTGTCGGCGGGCCGGAGCTGACCGGTGCGGCCTCCTCCTACAAGATCAACCCGGACGGCAGCCTGACTGTGATCAGCAACAACGTGGCCGATGGGCAGATCGATACCTGCTGGCTGGTGACCAATGGCAAATATGCCTACGGCTCCAATTTTGGCACCGACAACATTTCGAGTTGGGTGGTGGGTGACGACGGCAGCCTGACACTCCTGGCCGCTGAGGCAGCTCACACCGACGAAGAGATTACCTTCCCGTTGGACCTGGCCGTGACGCCCAACGGGAAGTTCCTCTATCTGGTGCAGCCGGGCAACGGCAAGGTTGGCATGTGGGCGATCAACGACGATGGCAGCCTCACCAGCCTGGGCGCCGCCACCGGCCTCGAACCCACGGCGGACAGCGAGCCACCGGCTTACTTTACCCACCTGGGTGGCAGCCCGGCCGGTATCGCGGCGTATTAGAGTAGCGTCGAAGCAAAAAACGAGGAGGTGTGATGGTGGACGATAGACGGTGGACGATAGTCCAATGGTTTATCGTCCACCGTCTATCGTCAGAGAACATTTGCGCCCGCCCCTCTCACCGCACCCGGTTCAGCCCATTGAGCGCCGCCACGCGGTAGGCTTCGGCCATAGTAGGATAGTTGAAGGTCGTGTTGACAAAGTAGAGCAGCGTGTTCGCCTCCCCCTTCTGCGCCATGATGGCCTGGCCAATGTGGATGATCTCTGACGCCTGGGCGCCAAAGCAGTGGATGCCCAAAATTTGCAGCGTTTCCCGGTGGAAGAGAATCTTCAGCATCCCCGTGGTTCGCCCCGTGATCTGGGCGCGCGCCAGGCTGCGAAAATAGGAATGGCCTACCTCGTAGGGGATCTTTTGCGCCGTCAACTCCCGCTCGGTGGCGCCCAGCGAGCTGATCTCGGGGATAGTGTAGATGCCGGTAGGGATCTGTGAGACCAGTTTGATGTTGCATTCGCCCGTGACAATGTGGATGGCGGCAAAGCGGCCCTGGTCATAGGCAGCGCTGGCGAGGCTGGGGAAGCCGATCACATCACCCACGGCATAGATGTGGGGCTGGGCCGATTGATAATTGTCGTTGACAACGATGTTGCCCCGGCTGTCACGCTCGATGCCCAATTCCTCCAGCCCCATGTTGTCCGAGTTGCCCGTGCGACCATTGGCCCAGAGCAGGTAATCCGACCGGATCTGCTTTTTGGATTTGAGATAGAGCGTCACCCCAGTCTCGTCGGCCTCGACGCGTTCATACTCCTCGTTGTGGCGGATGAGCACGCCGTTGACGCTCAGGTGGTAGCTGAGCGCATCGATGATCTCATCGTCCAAAAAAGAGAGCAGCCGGTCACGGGTGTTGACTAGGTTGACTTTGATGCGCAACCCGCGGAAAATAGAAGCATATTCGCAGCCGACGACGCCAGCGCCGTATATGGTGAGCGAGCGGGGAGAGGTTGTCAGCCGGAGCACGGTGTCACTGTCAAGAATGCGCGGGTGGGTAAAATCCACATCAGGTGGGTGGTAGGGCCGGGCGCCGGTGGCAATGATAAAGGCGCTGGCGCGATACCGCCGTTTGGCGCCCGTACTGGCAGTTACTTCCATGGTGTGCGGGTCGACAAAAACGGCCCTGCCGGTTAAGACATCCACATAGTTGCGTTCATAGAAGCCTGTCCGCAGGCTGACTTGTTGGCTAATCACCGATTCAGCACTCTTGAGAAGCGTTTGGAAATTGACACCGCGAAAGCTGCCACACTCTTCTAGCAGCTGGATAGTGTGGCGCAGTGCCTTGCTGGGGATGGTGGCGCTATGGGTGGCGCTGCCGCCAACGAGTGGGAATTCCTCGATCACTGCCACATGTTTTCCGGCCTTAGCCAGCCCCATGGCGGCGCCCTCGCCGCCTGGACCGCTGCCGATGACGATGACGTCATATTGATCTGGCATATCGCACCTTCATCGCTCGCGCAACCAAATTGTAACGCTATTTGGCTGTTCGTTTACCTGTTAGCCCCCGCACAGATTGTAAGATAGATTACAATTGTGTCATTGTACTCTTGTTATACTAAGATTGCTCCTGGTTGTGTGCTGGCCCAGGTGCATCAGACTACGCCCTTTCCTGGCTGGGGCGACCAGGCTAATACCGTTATACCTGTTTTTTGCCTTCGACGCTAATCTGCGCAGTGATAACGTGATACACTGTTGCGTAGATTCCCCATAAGGGTCAAAGGCAAAGCAGCTTCTACACTGGCTAGATGGCTGTTTTACCGGTTGTTTTGCGTACCACGTGGGATTTCAGCCGCGCCCCCTCCGCTGTCCACAGCCTGCTCATCCATATGGAGGTAAAAGATGACCCGTCGCCGCATCGCCGTACTGCTCGAAATATCGGAAATCAGCGCCGAAATCCTACCCGTCGTCCGCCGTCTCTTCCCGCCCGACCAGGCCGAACTTACCCTGATCGCGGTGGCGCAGCGCAATCTCTCGCCCATGGTGACCGAGGCGTATCTGACCGGTATGCCCCCGTCGCTCTATGCTTCGCCAATCTACACTGAAGAAGAGTGGGAGGCCCATCTACGGGCCGTGCAAGACACCTTGCACCGGGTTGTAGTCGAATTGCGTACAGCCGGCTACGTGGTGCAAACCGTCCTCCTCAAAGGCGAGAAGGTTCAGGCCATTGCCGATTATGTGGAAAATCGCTCGTTCGACCTGATCGCGATGGCCACCTATGGCCGCAAGGGGTTTAGCCGTCTGGTCTACGGCAGCGTGGCCGAGCGGCTGCTCCGCCTGGTCACGACGCCGATGTTGCTCTTTCGCCACCAGCCAGCTCCCGAAGGCGCGCCGGCCACGGCCGAACGCCAGGTTGCGCCAGCGCCCAAACCGGCCTTTACCGTCGTGGCGGCCAGCGACGGCGGGGGTCACAGCCTGGATGCCGTCCGGCTTGCCTGCAAAA
This sequence comes from Chloroflexota bacterium, assembly GCA_003577005.1. The sequence continues at coordinate 12,611 of QEUW01000239.1, forward strand.
CGGCCCGTGCGCTCGATGCCCGTTGCACGATCCTGGTCATCGGTGATGAACGCGCCGGCATTGCAGCCGACCAGCAAATTATGAAAAAGGTAGCCGACGCAGTGCGGGAGTTCGAGCCGCACCCAGTGCTGATCCCACTCGTGGGGCCGGTCGATGAAGCGGTGAGCCGCTACTTGGAGGGTGAGCCAGCGGATCTGCTGGTGATCGGCGCTTTTAAGGACCGGGGCTCCGGCGATGTCTCAGCCATCGGAGAGACGGCGCACCGGCTCTTTGGCTACGCCCCCAAGTCGGTGCTCGTGGTCAAGGGTGAACCATCGATTCGCCACATGCTGGTTTGTGTCACCGACTACTCGACACCCCTATTGGATGATGCGCTCCAGTTTGCGCAGGCGCTCGACGCCCGCATCGAGGTCGCCTACGTTGCGCCACCCAAAAACGGTGCGGCGCCCCAGTGGCTGGACACCACATCCACCGACTTTGCCACCACCCTCGATGCCGACCGCCAACTGGCCGGCATCTGGCAGCGGATCCAGTCGCGCCTCAACGACCGCGGAGTCGCAGCCGAGGCGCTCCATCTCGGCTATGGCGACCCGGTGACGGCCATTCTCCAGTTGGCGCAACGGCAACGGTATGACCTGCTGGTCACCGGTGCGCCAGGCGCCCAAGCCGACGTGGCCGGTAGTTTTGTCGATGAACTGGCGCGACGTTCTCAACAGTCGGTGCTGGTGCTGCGTGCCTGAGCAGTGATGCGTGATAAGTGATGCGTGATTGGCCGGCGCCGCTCACTGGTCACGCATCACGTTTCTTGCCAATCAACAGAGCCTCCCCCAGGAAAAAGTGAACATCATCGCCGGCAAGGGTAGGCTGTAAGAACGCC
>QEUW01000822.1 GCA_003577005.1 Chloroflexota bacterium
GACCGGCGTGCCAGGCTCCCAACTCGTTTTGTCCAGGTGAAAACCCAGAAGCTGCAACTCGTCCTCAAAGTTCACCGCAACGACCGTGGGCCGGTGAAAGACGGCAAATGGCGTCGCCCGCAGCGCCAACCAGGTGGCGGCAATAGAAATCAGCAGCGCGGCTGCAACCCAGACTCGGTAGTGCATTTGGTCATGCATTCGGTGGCGCTTCCACGGCGCAAGCCAAACGGCGAGGCCGCCCAGAACTGCGGCAATGGACCACAAATCGGCCAGGCTGCGTAACGGCGTCTGGCCGAAGCGCAGCGATGCTGCATAGTCGCCCGCCGGCAGATCGGCAGTCACCAGCCCCAGGCTTCCCTCGGCTCGGGTCTCCACGGGCTGCCCGTCGACCGATACGCGCCAGCCTGGAAAGAAAACACGGTGAAAACGCAGCGTAAACGGGGCCGCGGCCTGGATGCGTAGATCGACCTGGTAGGGGTGGGCGCGCGCGATTTCAATGAGCGGAGGTTGCGTGAGCCGAGGGAAAGGCGGGTCGGAGTCAGGTCGCGGCCTTGAGAGTTCGCCTGTGATCCACTTGGGCGAGTAATTGGTAAAGAGCGAGAACCCTTGCCGGCCGCGTGCAAAGAGATCGGGTAAGCCTATCTCGTCCTCGCCGATGGTATACCATATCGGTGATCTAGATGGCTGAAGATTGGCGCTTGCCATGACAGCAATGGCCGCGATCAGCGCAATTGCCAATCCCCAGCCGATTCGGTGGCCCAGGATGGGTAACTGAAAAAGCGACCCCATGAGGATCGCCGCGCAGAAGGAGGCTAATCCAAGCAGCCGCCAGGAGAATTGGATATAGCGCACCAACGGCACAATTTCCCAGAAGAGACGGCTGACCTCCAGTTGAAGCAACAATGCGATCAGGAACAGCGCGGCTAACGCGCCTAAGGCATGCCTCTGCTTTGCGGCTTGCAGGGGCAGTGCCGTCATGCCGAGGATGCCCAAGAGCGCCTGCCACCACACGATGCGAAATCGCTCTTCTCCCCAATAGTCAAATAGGAGTTCAAATTGAAAGAGTTTCTGCCAGTGGATGAGATTGGAGCGCACGTCTGAGGCCTCGCTCAACATGTATTGGTCGGCGCGGGTGTAACGCAGTTCGCCAATCGCCGGGAGCCAGTAAAAGGCCGTGAGGCTGATTCCAAAAAAAACGCCCGCAAACAAAAAGCGGAGCCGATGCTGCCGTTGCGACCCCAGCGCAAGCACAAACGCATAGAAAAGAGCCGCGGGCAGCACGAAGAGCGCCGTAATGTTATGTGCCAAAACGAGCAGCCCAACCAGCAGGCCGGCCAGCCAAAACGAGTTGCGGCCCTCCTCGGTCACAACCCGATGCAATGACCAAAAGAGCCACGGCAGCAGGCCCAACGCCAAAAGCTCGGCGGCTGCGCCACGTTCGTAGATGACCAGCAGCAGGTAGGGAGAAAACAAGTAGGCGGCGGCGGCGACCAGCGCAGATCTCCGGTTGTCCAAGAGCAGACAGCCATAGACATACGTCCCAACCGCCGCGAGCAGCAGCGAAAGGACAAAGGTCGCTTTGCTCGCCTGGATAAAA
>QEUW01000240.1 GCA_003577005.1 Chloroflexota bacterium
ACTGACAGTATATCGAACGCGACCAGATAAAGAATGGGGTCTGGTGGATTGTCTTTCCTTTGGGGTCATGCGTGAGCGTCGACTTAGTGAAGCACTGACGACGGACATGCACTTTCAGCAGGCCGGGTATCGCGTGCTGTTGCGGGAATAGGGCATCAGCCGCTCCGGTTCTCAGCAAGGACAGAACCTATCGAGTGAAGCCGCCCAACAACCCGCTGCACCACGCCCTGAGGGCCCCCGGCTACACTCAGGGACGAAGGGCGTTTACTCCTTCGTCTGTCTTTGTTCTGTCTTTGTTCGTTTTAGGTTGATGTGGTGCTGTCGTCGCCAGCCGGAGACCGATGAGGGGGAAAGTCAAGTAAGACACCTTCCTATAGGCCTAAAAGATATGAATGTCAAAAGAACAGTGACCCGTTTGGCGGAAGAAAAGTGACCCATCCTTCAGGAATATACGAAGTGCGCGATCATCGAAAAGTGGTTCTCCCGCACATTTGACCTCGTCTTCAAAGATGGTTCCCAGTTCATCCCGCAGGGTCATCATCAGACAACCTTGCTCGGCTTCGTAAAGCTACGTCCTAAGCGGGGACACCCTGCTGGGAGCCGCAGTCTTATCCTCAGCGACCATCTTACTGTTTTGGGATGCAAGGATGCAGTTGTTGGTGCATAAAGGACTGCTTGGCCTACTCATCAATGTGGCGACTCTTACTGTATTACTGCTGTTGAAGTGGCCCGCTACTGCGTCTTAGGAGAGCAATCTACCCTGGAAGTGGCGAGCCACCGAACAAGTGCATGCAGCCGACCGTCTGTTAGAATAATTGATGAAAATACATCATTTGGCGTAGCCTCTTCTGACAATATCCTGGTAGATTAGATGCAGTTGGCATTGGTCCGGCAAGCTTGTGATCTTCGAGGCGGTTGACCCCGAGCTGCCACAGGGGGATGTTGTGAACACTCCGATCCGTGTCTTACTGGCAGATGATCATGCGGTCATTCGGGAAGGCATCCGAACGCTGCTAGAACATGAGGAAGGCATCGAGGTGGTTGGCGAGGCCGACAATGGAGAAGAGGCTGTGCGCCTGGTGCTTAGATTGCGACCTGATGTCATCCTGCTCGACCTTGTGATGCCGGTCTTGAGTGGCATCGAGGTGATTAAAGAAATCAAACAAGGGAACAAGGATGCGCGCATCCTTGTTCTGACCAGCTTTGCCGATGACGACAAGGTGTTTGCTGCTATCAAGGCCGGCGCTATGGGCTACTTGCTCAAGCAAACGGCGCCGAACGACCTCTTTCAGGCGGTCCGTGATGTCTATCACGGGGAGGCTTCGCTCCACCCAATGATCGCACGCAAGCTCATTCGTGAACTCAATCAACCCATTACCTTGCCGCCGGCAGACGAACAATTGAGCGAACGCGAGATCGAGGTGCTCGTCCTTCTCGCCCGTGGTCTTTCCAACCAGGAAATTGGGAACCGCCTCACCATCAGTGAGCGCACCGTTCGGACCCACGTCAGCAATATCCTCAGCAAGCTCCAGCTGGCGAATCGCACGCAGGCTGCGCTCTATGCGCTCAGAGAGGGGCTGACAAGCCTGGATGAGGTAGAGCCCTAGTGGTGCGTCTGCAACGGGATAAAAATAATCCACCGGCTGAGATGCTCCCCCGAAGCGGCATAGCCGCGCATCTCAGCCGGTGTTGTAAATCCAGGATACTGCGCGCGGATCGCTTCGTCAATACATCTTTTGTATCATAGTTGAAAGACAATCGGGCTTAACTTTGCGATTTTCTGAAGGATTTCTATCTACCCGTCAAGTTCGGCGACACTGTTGCGCCTACCACCATTTACTTTAGATGGCAAACAACACTTGTATCCTCTGAATATATCCTTTGGGTGTATTAATGGCTGTAGTCTCTGTAACTACATAGGTAGTAGTGTAGTATAGAAACGATAAGCTCCAAAAGGGAACCTCGTGATACACATCGCCAACCTCAATCTCCATATCAGATAAAGTGAGACTGTCAACATGTTGCAAACGACTGCACACGGCCCACCTTCGCTCTCTGTGCTGATCATCGACGATGATGAAGTCGATGCGGAGAGTATCTGCCGACTCCTACAAACCTTCAGCGAGACGTTTCCGACAACTTGCGCCGATAATGCAGAGAAAGCTTTTGCCATCTTGCGTGGCGAAGGCGGTTTCCAGCGTCTACAACGGCCATACATTATCTTGTTGGACCTCCATCTGCCGGGGGTGAATGGCCTGGAGTTTCTCCAAGCATTGCGGCGTGACCCGGAGTTAACCCCGAGCGTCGTGTTTGTGCTTGGAAAAGCATATATCGAAATGGAGAAGATGGCAGCCTATGAACTGTGTGTCGTCGGGTACATCGCAAAAGAGAGATTAAGAGAAAATCCCTCTGGACTGATCGATCTGCTCGACTCTTACCGCCAGATCGTAGATATGCTGCCGACAGCGTAGCTATATCTGTCAAGTGGAAGTTCTGTTTGGCCATGCCTCCTATCTATGATAAGATACCTGCATAGTATCTCTAACGCCTCAAAAACGCCTCAAAACGCTTTTCTGGCCGATGTAGTAGGCACTATCCAGTAGAACAGGTAAATACACAACCGGGCGCCTGCGAATGCCTGCTGTAGGATAGTTACTCTTGGAGGTAGGTATGGCAACGTTAGGAACCCATCTGCTGGTTATTGGAGAGGAAGCTGCCACTCTCGTGAGTGGGCTGCAACAGCATGGGGTGACTCTCCCCACCATCCTTGTTCACCGTTGGAACGATGCGCTGAATGTGTTGCTGGAGACAGAGGAGGCCGAACGCTTCCGCCAACCAGGCATCATCCTCTTGGAGACCGACACGTCAGAAGGAATTCGGTTTCTGGAGCAACTGCGCAACACTCGCAACTTGAGGCGGAATGTCGTCTTTCTCCTCACGAGTCGGGATGATAATGCCTTTAAGCAGTTGGCCTATGACCATTGCGTTGCTGGCTATCTGGTCAAAGCAAGGCTAGACAATCATTTCGAGAAGTTGGCCAAGCTGCTCAATGCCTACAGCAGCATAGTTGCTCTTCCCGAACATTTCTCAGCATAGGTCGATGCCAAAGGGGCAGGACCGTAAGAACCCAGCCTGCTGTCCGTTACCCCTGCACCCGAGGCGCCCTTCGTTCTTCGGCCATGTGGTCTCGTTCAGGTTGTTGCGGTGTTCTCGTCGCCAGCCGATGAGCTTCGTTCATTGGTCAGCGTCCACCTCACCGGGTAGGCAGAGTGGAACATCTGGACGTTTATGCTACAGGGGCGGGTTTGGGGTTGTCCGTAACAAGGGGATCGCCCCGTTGTTGCCCTGAGCCGGAGGCCTTTTGGCCAAATTCTGAGAGCAGACTCTCCAGCATCGGCAAGAGTTGGTTGACGCGGCGGGCGCGGATCACCCAGTCCCACAGAGGTTCGAATTTTTTCCAACCGCCGGCGTAGGCGAGATGGCGCAGCTTGCCCAGGGTTGTGGGCTTTGTGGATGCACCCCGGAAGATCGAACCCCACCGGTAAAACTCCTCATACGCCCGCCAATAGCCGCGCTCCAGCGCCTCGGGGGTCAATTGCGCCGGGCGGTAAACAACGTGGCGCGTGTCATAGAGATCCCAGTTGGCATGGAGCAGGCGGGCTTGGGCTGCCATGCGTTGGTAGAGGGCGGTGCCAGGGTACGGGGTCAAGATGTGAAAGGTGGCCGTCTCGATGCCCTGCTCGATGGCCCAGGCCACCGTGTGGTCGAAGACGGTCTCGTCGTCGTGGTCCATGCCAAAGACAAAACTGCCGTTGACCATCACCCCCAAATCGTGCAACCGGCGAATGGCCGCGCTGTAATCGCGGTTGAGATTCTGCACCTTGTGCTGCTCCTTCAGGCTTTGCGGATTGAGGGTTTCAAACCCAACAAAGAGGCTGCGTAGCCCTGCCGCCACCGCTTTCTCCAACAGCCCTGGTTTGAGCACCGACTGCACCGTACCCGCCGCCTGCCAAAGCCGGCCCATCCCCGCCATGCCGTCGAAGAGCGCACGGGCAAAGCGCGCATCGCCGAAGAGGTGGTCGTCGAGAAAATAGAGATGGCGGCCCGGCAGCCGTTCGATTTCGGCCAGCGCAGCGTCAACCGATTGCGTATAGAAGCTCTTGCCGCCCTCGAAGAACGCCTCCTTATAGCAGAAGTCACAGACATGCGGGCAACCGCGCGAAACGACAATCGAGTTTGGCACCAGATAGAGATGCCGCTTGATCAGGTCGCGGCGGATCGGCGGCAAGCCGTGTAGTGTTCGGACCGTTGACGTGTAGCGGCTGCCCGGCGTGCCGGCGCGCAAGTCCGCCAGAAAGCGGGGCCAACTATCCTCGCCCGGCCCGATAAAGATCGTGTCGGCATGTGCGGCGGCTTCTTCCGGCAGTGAGGTCACATGCAAACCTCCCAGCGCCACATGGGCTCCCCGTGTGCGATAGTGGTCCGCTAGTTGGTAGGCGCGATAGGCAGACGTAATATAGACCTGGATCACCACCAAATCCGGCTCGTCGCTGAGATCCAATGCTTCGACATGTTCATCCTGAATCACGACCTCATCCTCCGGGTCGAGATAGGCAGCGAGCGTCGCCAACCCCAGGGGTGGAAAGAGCGAATACTTGATCGGGCGGAAAAAGGGGCTTTTGGCCTCGGTCAGCGCCGGGAGGATCATCTTTACTTTCATTGCGTCGATTCCTCGCTTGTCTAGGAAGCTTTTGAAAAGGTAATTGGCGGGGTTGGTGCGTTGTACGCAAAGCGTGCGATGCACCTAGCCCCCTGTGATGAGCTTAAGCTCCCTCTTCAAACAGCTTCTAACGGTTCTCACTTGCGGACGTAACTTTTGTCTCCGTGACGTCTCGTCATGTGCCAGCGCAACTTTAAAGGAACCAGCCGGGCCGCGCCACCGTTCAAGTGCATGAGTAGACGCACTTGGGTGCTTGACAGCCAGGTGGCGTCGGTGGCAGGATGGCGGGATAGCGTTTGCCGGCCAGGCGTTGGCGTTCCCAAGGCGTGTCTCCGGCAATTGATCAAAGAGATAAGATTATGCTCAAAATCTTGCTGGTCGAGGACAATGTACGCTTACAAGCTGGGCTGGAATTAGGACTGGAGGCAACGGGTGCGGTGCAAGTCGTTGGAGCCGTCGCACGCGGCGAGGATGCCCTGGAGTTCTGTCTCGCTTCCGGCCCACCCAACGCAATCCTAATGGATGTAGCCTTGGCCGACGAGATGGACGGTATCAGCGCTGCTATCGCTATCCGCCGTGAATATCCGCGCCAGCCCGTTGTCTTTTATTCGATCCAGGATGACGATGCCTACTATCGCGCCTTTCGCAGGGCGGGTATCTTGAGCCATTACGCCTATGTCCGCAAGTCCAACTACTTGCTGCCAGAGATGATCGTCCCTCTGCTGCGCGATGCTGTGGCGGGACGCAGTTTTGTCGACCCCAGCGTCGAGGCGCGCATTCAGGAAGTGCGCCATTGTGACGAGCAAGACCCCATGAGCCTGCTTGAGCCAAACGAGCAGGCTGTCGCACGCATGTTGGCCGAGGGGTTGACCAACCAACAGATTGCTGCACGGCTCGGTTTTCGCGACAAGCGCACGATCAGCCGCATCAACGGCGAGATCTATGCGGCGTGGGGGCTGGCGGATAGCGCCGCCGACGAAAAAACGGCGCGCACACGCGCCGCCATCATCGTCCACAGCAGACGGCTGATCCGCTGGGACGACGATGGCACAGCCTACACCTGTAACCTGCGCGGCGAGTGGGAGGTGTACGCCGCATGACCGGACGCTTTTGGCTGGATTGGACCATCCTCACCGTTTCACTCTTCAACATGATCCTGCTGCTGTGGTTGGGGTTGATCATTCTACTCAACGCCAACCGCCGCGATTGGGGCGTCTGGTTGATGGGCGGCGGGCTAGTGGTGGGTGCGCTCTTTTTTGTCAGCCACAGCGCGATTCTGGGGCAAGAACTAGCCATGAACTTTGACGGCCTCAACTTCTGGTGGCGGGCTGGCTGGTTTCCGGTGACCGTGTCGCCCTTTGCCTGGTACGTCGCCGTGCTCTGGTTCAGCGGCTTTTGGGCCGCGCCGCAAAGCCGCCTCAAACGCCGCCACCAGGCCTGGCTGTGGCTCATGGTCTTATGGCTGTCGGGGTTGATCACGCTGCTGCTCGCCGCTAACCCTATTCCGGCCTATGACCAACTGGTGCAGCTCGATTGGGACGGGACGCTGGCAGTGCGTACCACCCCCGTCTTGCTCCTGCTCTTCCCGCTGTGGATGGTCGCTTGTATCGTCTTGTCGATTGACGTGTTGCGCAAACCGGCTGAGGTTGAAAATGCCAACACCAAAACGGCGCGGCAACGTGCGCTGCCCTGGCTGCTGGGGACTGCGGGCACGCTGCTGGCGGTTACGCTGCTTGTTGCCTACTTTGTCGGCAGCGTCGTTGCCGTTCTCCCCGAGGGTGAATTGAGGGCCATTCGCATTGAAACGGTCGCCGCCTATGACCTGGCGTTGTCCCTCTTGATCGCGCTCGCGTCCCTCCTGTTGGGGCAAGCGATCGTCTCTTACGAAATCTTTACGGGCAGGGTGCTGCCGCGCCGCACTTTTGTACGCCATTGGCGCTATGCAATCATCCTGGCGGGTGGCTATGGCGTGGTTATCGGCTGGAGCATCAGTACCCAGTTGCGCCCGATCTACAGCCTCCTGCTGGCGACGCTGCTGTTGACGCTCTGCTATGCCCTGTACAGTTGGCGCTCGTTTTGGGAGCGTGAACAATTCGTCGCGCGGTTGCGTCCTTTTGTGCAAAGCCAGGGGATCACGCGCAACCCGCTGCACACAAGCTCATCGGCCAGTAGCTTGTTCGCTGCCCTTTGTCGAGAGGTGTTGGGGACAGCACACGCACAGCTCATCCCGCTCGGTAGCGTTGCTTCGCTTGTCACCACAACCTTGCGCTATCCACAGGACGCCAGCGCGCCTCCCATCCACTCACCGTGCGACCTCCCTACCGGGATGACGCCGCTCGATGGGGCGGAGTTTGCGCCCTATAACTGGGCGATTTCGCTGTGGAACGAGCGGGAGCACATCGGCGCGTTGTTGATTGGCGCAAAGCAGGATGGCGGCTTGTACAGCGAAGAGGAGATGGAGACCGCCCGGGCTGCGGGCGAGCGCATTGTCTATTTGCTGGCCGGTGAACAGATGGTGCTGCGGCTGATGGAACTCCAGCGCAGGCGCACTGCCGAGCAGCGGGTGATGGACTTACGCACGCGCCGAACCCTGCATGACGAGATCCTTCCTGCCCTGCATCTGGCGGTCTTGCAGTTAAACGGCGCTAACTTCCAACAGCCCGCCATCCAAGAGACGCTGAGCACCCTGGGCGAAGTACACCAACAGATCACCGACTTACTTGCCAACACCCAACCAGCTCCCGCCTGTGCCCCTGACCCATATGAGCTGGTGGTAGCCTTGCGCGCCCTGGTTCAGCATGAGTTTGCGCACAGTTTTGAGCAGATCGTGTGTCGGGGTGTAATGAACGAGGAATGTACAGTGCAGGGGCGGGTGGTCGATGCGGTTTATCTGGATCCAGTCGTTGGCGAGGTGGTCTTGGGCGCAGCGCGTGAAGCCATCCGCAATGCCGCCTCGCATGGCCGCGGTGGCCAGGCAGATCGCCCCTTGTGTCTCCAGATCACTCTGTGCGTGGAGAGGGGTGAAGCGGATGAGCTAATCCTCACGATTGCGGACAATGGCGTAGGCATTGACGCCGGCAGAGCCGGTGCTGCTTCTTCTCCCGGTGGCAGTGGCAATGGTCTCGCCCTCCACAGTACGCTCCTGACAATGGTCGGCGGCTGCCTCGCGGTCGACTCGCCGCCAGAGGGCGGGACGCTGGTGAGGATCGCAGTTCCGACGACCTTCTAAATTGGCTAGGTCACTGGCGAAGGAGTCAATGCCCTACCCCAGACTGTCCTGAGCGCCGTATTTTCCGCCTAGCACACTGCCCAACAGCCCGCTGCACCGCGCCCTGAGGGCCCCCGGCGAAAGTCTGGGCCACGCCGTGTCTATTCCTTCGGCCATGTCTCTTCGTTTAGGTTGTTTCGTGCTTTCGTTCGCCAGCTGGTGAGTTGGGATAGTCTCCTCATCACCGGCTTCGACCCGCCTACATGCCCTACGCCGCTGATAGCGTGCCCGTCTTTCATCACCGGACACACTGTGGTAGAGTGTCCGGTCGCGCACCTCGTCTTTCCACCCCAACGTATCTGCTCAACGGGCGCGTCTGGTCTCTGGGGAATCCTTCGCTCGCCCAAGTGCAGGAGACGTTGAGCAGACTGAGCCGCAGACCCGATCACAGCCCAGAGGATTGACCGATCCGGCGCCGCTCTGTTCGTCTTCACTGAGCACTTGCTCCACACTGGTCCCGCCATGCTCGTCGCCACTACCGGCTGGAAGACCGATTTCACCCGGCGCACGTGCCGTGTCATCAGATTCTTTCGGGCGGCCCGCCCAAAGCTGGCTTTCCCGCTATTGACCACCCCCAATTCGAGGAGGTAAGCACCGCCCAAAGCTGGCTTTCCGAACGCGACCCGGTGATCGTCTTCGAGCGTGAGGGCGATGCGCGCGCCTGCCCGCTGATGAGGCTGGTATGCCTTTTACCAGGACAGGGCAGTGTATCATCGGCATTATCACCCAGAGTAATGACCGGTTCGTAGTTGGTGAACCCTGCTAGGCACTCTAGAGCTACCGGGCAAGGTATGCAATTGCCGCGAATACCGCTTCCTTTTCGCTTGGGTTGCCCTTGCATCTGAGGTAAAATCAAGCGAAAAGGAGACGGTTATGGTACCTGATAGGACGAACCCTTCCCACTCACCTCATCTGCCACGTCAATTGACAGCGCTGGTGGGGCGCACAACCGAGTTCACACAAATTCGCCAGCAGTTGCTCGACCCGGCCTGCCGTCTATTGACCCTGGTTGGCCCTGGCGGCATCGGCAAGACACGGCTGGCGGTCGAAGTGGCAACCGGCTTGCAGGACAGTTTTGCGGAGGGCGTCCACTTTGTCAATCTACAGCCCCTCACCGACCCTGCCCAACTGCCAATCGCACTGGCGGATGCGCTCCATTTTCCCCTCAGCGGCGCTGACCCGGTGGAGCGCCAACTGCAACGCTATCTCGCTAACAAAGAAGTGTTGCTGCTGCTCGACAACGTTGAGCATCTGCTGGCGGGGGCGGAATTTTTGAGCGAATTGCTAATCCACTCGGCTGGGTTGAAGGTGTTAGCCACCTCGCGCGAGGTATTGAATCTTCAGGGCGAGTGGCTCTTTCCGCTGACTGGGTTGGCCTATCCGCAAGCCGAATTTGACCCGCAAACCATCGAACAATATAGCGCAGCCAACCTGTTCATCGAGCGGATGCGTCGCGTGCGCCCGCAGCGTACGCTGCCAGAGGAAGCTGCCGCGATTGGGCGCATCTGCCAGTTGGTGGAAGGGATGCCGTTGGCGCTGGAACTGGCCGCCACCTGGACCAAATCCTTACGTTGCGACGAGATTGCGGAACAAATTCAACAGAACCTCGATTTTCTGACCTCCCCCCTGCGCAATGTGCCCCAACGCCACCACAGTATGCAAGCGGTCTTTGCCTATTCCTGGGCGCTCCTCTCCCCAGCCGAGCAGGAGACCTTTATGCGGCTCTCCGTCTTCCGCAGCAGCTTTAGCGCAGAGGCGGCGGGGCGGATTGTCGGCGCATCGCTGATCATGTTGATGAGTCTGGTTGATAAATCCTTGCTACGCTGGGAGAGCGATAGTCGCTATCGCATTCACGAGCTGTTGCGCCAATACGCCGAAGAGAAGCTGGCGCAGGCGCCCCAAACCGCGCACGAAGTCCGTGATGCGCATTGCGCCTATTTCACCCATTTCCTGGTGCAGTGGCAAGAGGCGGTGAAAGGTGCGGATCAGGGAGCGGTCCTTGCCGCGGTCGAAGTGGAGATCGACAATGTGCGTGCGGCCTGGGATTGGGCGCTGCGGCAGAAGCTGGCCTCTGCCATTGTCGGCATGATGCAGGTCATGCCCTATTACTATCAGATTCGCAGCCGTTATCGCGAGGGTGCGACTGCCTATGAGGGCGCTATCCAGGCCTTTGACGTGGACAACGCCACTCGCCAAGAGAAGATGGCGCTGCTGTTGCCTTTGGTTTTTCTGGGCTGGCTGCGGATCCGGTTAGGTGAGTTTGACGCAGCGGAACGGGTCTTGCGTCGTTGCCAACTGCTCTACGCGGAATTAGAGAGCGCCCCGCTGCCGGGCTACGGCACAGACCCGGAGACGCCCCTCAGCCTCATCTGTTCCATGCGCGGCAATTTGGATGAGGCGCTCGCCCTGATTGGGCAGGCTCAACAACTCAATACGCAGCAGGGGCATCGACTTAACCTGATGCTTACATACTACGTTCATTGCGGCCTCAAGCTGAAGCAAGGGATGTATGCCGAAGCGCTCACCCATGGCAAAGCGGCGTTAGCGATGGCCGAAGCAATCGGTGACCGCTGGTTTACGGCGACCTGTCTGCTTGAATTGGGGCAGGTGGAGCAGGCCCTGGGCAACGATATAGCGGCGCAATCCCATTTTCAGACCAGCTATACCATACGCACAGCGCTGGCCGACAGCGGCGGCATGGCGGTTGCCCTCATTCACCTGGGCCATATTGCCTTACGCCAGCAGCGTTTTGCCCAGGCGCAAGAACTCTTCGAGCAAAGCCGGACGATCTGCGCCGAGATCAATGACCGGGGTGGTCTGGCCGCCGCCCTGGAAGGATTGGCGGCTGCGGCGACCGCGCGAGGTGAATTCGATATAGCCCGCCATCATTTCTATGAGGCGCTCAAGCTGGCCGTGCAAATCCAGCTTGTGCCGCTCATCTTTTCGCTGTTTCTGCAGATCGGCAACCTGTTCCTGCATGAAAAACAAGAGGCGCGCGGGGTGGCTTTGCTTGCTCTGACGCGTGATCATCCCGCCAGCACACCGGCCATCCGCAACCAGGCCGCGCAACAACTGACGCTCTACCAAGCAACTGCGCCAGCCGAGTTCTCTGCGGCGGCTGCACAATGGCGCACCACCGACACGGTGGAAACGGTGGCAACATCGCTGCTGGTGGAACTTGTCCAATATCCCATCGACCTGGAAAGTCATTCAATTTTGCGGCAGGTGGATCCACCCCAGCAAACTCCGCACGCCGAGCAAGACCTGGTCGAACCGCTCACCGAACGCGAGCTGGAGATTCTTCGCCTCCTGGCCCAAGGTCTGACCAACGAAGAGATCGCCAGCAAACTGGTGGTGGCCATTGGCACCATCAAGGCGCATAATCACAGCATCTTCGGCAAGCTCGGCGTCAACAATCGCATCAGCGCCGTGAGCCGCGCGCGCGAGTTGCATCTGCTCTAACTCTGGCGGACAAACTGCGGCAAACCAAACCCTAATCCTAGCTAACCCCAAAGATAACCCCACAACCCAACCTTCGGTAGATAGCAGCGCCCCGCCGGGCTGCTATTCTTTTGCCTGTCAGCAGAACGCTTCACTGCAGACCGCATGGTGCAAGCGGTGAACTACTGGGCGGAGGGATCTCCCCTCTGTCCCAAAGTAGGCAAAAGGATCAATCGTAAGGAGAAAAATATGTTCAATGTACACGCTCTATCGACCCGCGTCCTTTGGGCGCTCATTGTAATCGTCAGCCTCATCCTGGTCAGTTGTATCCCGCTGATCAGGGCACCGGGCGAAGGCGCCGCGCCCAGTCCCGGGTT
>QEUW01000241.1 GCA_003577005.1 Chloroflexota bacterium
TTAATTGATCTGCACCAGCGAACCTTTGACTTCGGTTGCGCCGCTGCTCTTGAGAGCGGCGCTGGCCGAGCCTTCTACGCTGGCTGCGGCGCTGGCTTTGATTTCGACATTTAGACCTTCGATAGTGACATCTTGTCGGGCCTTGAGCTTGATCGCTTTGGGGCTTTCCAACGCGATGCCATCCGCATTGAGTGTCAGGCTGTTGCCGGTCTCGTCGGTGATAAGGATGCTGCCCTCCTTGTCGTCGATGACGATCTGCTTGCCCTTGGGCGTCTCGATGGTGAGGCTGGGCGTCTCGTCGTTGAAGAGCAGCTTCATACCGCTGCGTGTCACCAGCCCCTTCTCGTGGTTGTCGTCGCTGGCCGGGAGCGGGGCGGGCTTGTTGCTGCTGTGGAGCATCCCCAACACCACCGGCTCGTGCGGGTCGTCGTTGACAAAACCGACGATCACCTCGTCACCGATCTCAGGGCGGAAGACCGTGCCGCGCTCGTTGCCGGCATCGAGGGTCGCAAGGCGACTCCACACCCCGTCGGCGGCGCTGTCGATGAGCGGCAGCCGCACGAGGATACGCTCCTCGCCCTCCGGGTCATCCTGCAACTGGGTGACGATGCCCGTATGCAGACCATTGATGGCCGGGTGAAAGCCGGCTGCGGGCGTGGCGTTGACCTCAAATTCGGCGTGGTGCCACGCCTGGGGCAACCCCAACTCGATGGTCGTCTGCCAGTCGCCACCGCCGATCATGTGGCGCACGCCGGAGACAAAGGCGGTGCCATTGAACCGCTCGCCCAGGCCGCTTAGTTCGACCAATCCGCCCGGTTTGACCGCTGCATTGCCCTGCAAGCAAACGGAACCCCGGATCTTAGCAAAGCGCGATTTGAGCATCCCGGCGGCGGCCCAGGCGTCTACCTCCTGTTGCTGGAGCGCACCGCTGTGACGTAGTTCAAGTCCCGCCATCTGGTTTACCCCGGCCAGATCAGCGCCGGCGAGATTGCCCTGACTGGGGGACGGTATATCCTCTACCTCGGCGCTGATCACTGCCTGGTTGGCGTGATCCCAGGCGGTGGCGGTCACCTTGCTCACCTGGGTGCGGGCGTCCATCTCCAGGTCCATGTCAAAGATGTTGCGGCCATAGGTGAGGCTGAGCGCCGGCGTCTGGCCCAGATCTGGCTTGGCTATACGAAAGGCGCCGTCGTCGGGTAGACAATAAAGCCCCAGCTTCTCAGCCCGTGTGACGATCAGATCCCAGTCTGTGACCTGGTATTGGACGATCTCCGGGTAGGTGACCGTGGTCGCTTCTACTTCGGCTGTCAGGTCGCTATAGGCGGCCACAATCTCCTCGAAGAGATCGCTGTCGCTCAGGTCGCTAAAGTAGCGCGACTTGCGGGCCAGCGTCAGGCGAAAGGCCGGGTCGCGGGCCTGGACGTGGAGCAGGCTGTCGCCCCTGCGCCTGGCCTGGATGCGCTGGCCGGTGATCACGCCCTTGAAGAGCAGCGTTTCGTCTTTGTTATAGCCGCCCTCGATCTCCAATGTCTTGCCCGGTGTGAGGAGATCACCGCTGCTGAGTTCAAACTCCTGTTTGGCGGCATCGCCGTCGTGCAGCAACAGATGAGCATAGGGGATACGGTTGAGCTGGCGTACGATGTCTACCGCTACCACACTCACCGTGCCGGGCAAGGCCTGACCATCGACCTTTACAGTCAAGGTGGTCAGGGCAACGGAACCAGTTTCAACGGCAGAACCAGGTATCGGCGGCATAGGGACGGAATGCAGAATGCGGAATGCGGAATACAGAATTCAGAATACTGGATTACGAATTACGAATTATGAATTACGGATCACTTGCACTCACCCCTTATTGCAACGGCGGCAAATAGAGCGTGGCGCCGGGTTTGAGCGTGCGCAGGTTGTTTAATGAATTGGCGACGGCGACATGGATATAGTAGCCAGGGTCCTTATAGACGCGGTGGGTGATGAGGGAGAGATGCTCGCCCTCCTTGACCCGGTGCGCGTGGACGATATCGGGTGAAGAGAGGTTTTTCTCTCGCTCTTTGAGCTCCGGCGGTTTGTGCTCGCGAAAGGTCGCCGACAGATTCGCCCGTAGCGGCGTGCCATTGGGACGGAAGAGCTTGTAGGTGATGGAAAAGCTCTCCAACACACAGGTGGCGATAAAGGGACCCCAGTTGAGCACCAGAAAACGGGGCCGGTGAATGTCGCCCGCAAAGCCGACCGTCTGCTTGAACAGTTCGATCTGGGCCAACACTTCAACCTTGAGGCCGGCGGCGCCAGTGCCCTCGAGCAGAAAGTCAAAGGTAAAGGTGCGCGGCTTGACCGACTTGAATTTGGCCTCGCCGCCGATGTCGCCGTGGGCCTCTTCTTCGGGGCCAAACTCGATCTCGTTGTTGACGGTAAGCGTTTCAGGGTTGAACTGGGCAATAAAAGGCGGACCGGCGGGCGGCCCCATTTGCACCGTTTCCGAGTCCTCAAACGGGGTGATGGTCAGCTTGACCAACAGTCCATCGGCCATTTAGCGCTCCTTCCGCTGCTCCAGGATGCGCAGCACCTCTTCGACACAGGTTTCGACCAGGGTCTTGAGGTCGGTAGCCGGTTGGCGGTTGGTCGTGGCCGGCTTCTTGTCAGGGGCAGGCGCGGCGATGGTCCCCTTGAAGACCAGTTCATTGATGAGAATTGCCATCGTCATTCGATCCTAAAAAATTGGTAGGCCAGTTCCAGCGACTCCACCACGATGTCGCTGCTTTCGGCATTGAAGTCAGAGACGCTCCATTTTTTGGGCCAGGCGTTGGTAAAGGTGTAGGTCTGGAGCGGTTCGCTGGCATCGTTGAGCAGCGTCACCCAGACGGTAATGGGCGTGATGTCCAGATCCTCGATGGCCGCCTTGCACCAGGCGTAGACGGTAGAACCGGTCAGCAACCCGCGCTTGAGCACCAAATCGCCATAGCGGGCGCGCACGGGCAACTTTTGGATGTAACGATTCTCGCCGCCCTCGATGTAGCTCTCTTCCTCCAGCTCCATGCTCAGACCGGAGACCTCGCGAAAGCGGATGTCGCCGCCGCCGGCGCCGGGCAAGCCAAACTCGACTCGAAAGTGAAAACCAACGGGCGGATAATAGACAGACATGGTTATGCTCGCAATTGTAGCGGCGGTTTCCATACCGCCGCACGATTCCAGAAGCACGGCGGTATGGAAACCGCCGCTACGGGGCTAGTCGTTCTGGATAGTCAGCCCCTCATGCACCAGTTCGATGGTCTCGATGGCGGTCTCGTTGCCATCGGCCTTGAGGTCAGTCGATGTAATCTTGGCCGGCCAGGCGTTGCGCACTTTCCAGACCATCACCGGCTCGTGATTTTCGTTGAGCAGGCTGATGGTGATGTCGCGGCGCTCGACGGTGTTGAGGTTAGCCGTGTTCCACCACTGGAAGAACTCGTTGTCGTTGGGGAAGACTCCGCGCTTGAGGGTGATGTTGCTATACTTGCGCAGACCGGGCATCCTGATTTTGTTGTATTCTCGGCTGGCACCGTCGCGGTACTCGATCATCTCGGTCTCCACATCCAGCCCGGTGATCTCGGTAAAGGCGATCTTGGAGCCACCCCAACTGGCCTCGAAATGAAATTTTGGGATTGGATAGGCAGCCACGCTTGAAACCTCCTCTGGTTCAGGATTCCTGCATCTTCTGGGCGAAGCGCAGAACGATAAATTCTGCCGGTCGCACGATGGCGACGCCGATCTCGACGATCATGTAGCCGTTGAGGATGTCATCGGCCGTCATCGTCTTGTTGAGACCGACGAGAACATAGAAGGCGTGTTCGGGTTTGGCGCCGGCCAGGGCCCCATCGCGCCACTGCCGGGTGAGGAAGCTCTCGATCATCGAGCGCACCTTGACCCAGGTGGCAGCGTCGTTGGGTTCAAAGACAAAGGCGGCGATGGCCTTTTTGATCGATTCTTCGGCAAAGATCAGCCAGCGGCGCACGGGGATGTAGCGATTCTCGTTGTCGTTGCCTGCCAGCGTGCGGGCGCCCCAGACCAACGTCCCCTTACCCGAAAACGAACGGATGGCGTTGACCGACTTGCCCGACGTGGCGTCGATGTTGAGACCATCGTTCAGGTCGTTGGTGATCTTGACCGCCGGCTCGATGACGTTAACCAGGCTCACATTGGCGGGCGCCTTCCACACGCCGCGGCTGGCATCCACCCGTGCGTAGACACCGGCCACACCACCGCTGGGCGGAAGGGTGACGGATGCCGTATCGATAAATTGTTTCACTGCATTGTAGACCGCGGTGTGCGTAGTCTTGATGGTGTCGAGCGTGGAGCCAGCGGCAACGGTTTCGGCAGCGGTTGGCGCACCCGTGTGCGAAGCAACGGTGATCTGGGTGTCGTCAGTACGCCAGGGTAGCGAGGTCGCCACGTAGGGGAAATAGGCGGCGCCGTACTTTGGCTCGCCGGTGACGAGGTTGCGGAAGTTGTTGGTAACCTCAGCGTTGGTATCGGTCTGGCCTGGGATCGCGTTGCGTACGTCGGCGATGGTGAAACGGTCCTGCATTTTGTTGCAGTGGGCGAGCGCCGCGTTGGCCACGGCCGCATAACCGGCGTCGCTCAACAGGGTCGCATCTGGAAAGATCAGGAGGGTTGGTTCATCCTCAGACTCGAGGAGAGTAAAGACATTGGGCACGATGGGCGGGCCGGCCGCACCCAGAAAATGGCTCTGCGCCGCTGCCGCCGCATCGGTGTAATCGCCGATGGAGACGATGTAACAAGGGCCGCCGCCGTTGGCAAAGAAGAGCTGCATACTGTAGTAGAGAAACTGGTCGGGCAGACCGGGGTCGGTGGAAAAAGAGACCGTGATACCGGTTGCCGACTGAACCACGTCGACGCTGAGCGCCTTGATTTCGGCACCCCCAAAATATTGTTGGTATTCCAGCAGCGATGTGATGCGGGTGGGGACATATTCCAGCGAATCACCGTTTGCATCCTCGGCCTTTTCGGTATAGCCAATAAAGGCGGGGATCGCAGTCTCGACCGCGGCGATTGAGGGTGGGAAGACCGAGATCTCCTCGATATAGACACCCGGACTCTTATACGTTGGCATAGCTCCTCTCCTTCAACGCATTGATGCAAGCGAATGGCGGACACGGCTCGCCACGTCGCACAGTGAATTTCCCCAAACAATCACCGCCGGCGAAAGCGGATCAGATAGGCTACACCACCGGGCGCTGTGGTGTCTTGCGGTGTCTCCCAGTAAATATCAACCAAGCCGAGGATTTTGGCCCCGGCCAGGGCGTTATCAGCGTAGATGGCCCGGACAGTGGCCCCGGTGGCGTCAGTTTCCAGGGTATAGGGGCCGGGCGAGTGGCCCGACAGGTCGATCCGGGTCAGCGTCTGCGTGACACCTGGGCCGGCGTCAATAGGCGCCTCGAGCACCACCGTGGCCGGGTCAAACTTGTCGCGCACGATAAAGCGGGTGGCCCCCCCGGCGCTGCCCGACTCCGCCGGGGCGAAAAAGAGTTGCGGCACGACCTTCACGGCATCCGCACGCTGCACAACGGTTCCGGCGCTGAGCGATTGCTCGGTTAGCGGCTGGATAGCGCCCGCCGCAGTCAGATTGTCCAGGTAGAGCTGTGGTCCCGTCTCGGCGTCAAGGTCTGGTTCATAGCGGGCAAAGAAAGCATGTTCGCCCAAGGCCATGCAGAGGGTAAAGCGCACGCGGTTGCTGATCCGCCCCAAGAGCGGGTCGGCAGCCAGCGGGTTGAGCCGGTAGTAGACCTCACAGCCACCCGGCCGCGCCCGAAAAAGTAATTGATGGCGGGTCATCAGCCTACGACTCTGCTCAGAAGGCGCAAAGGAAAAGCCCGGCAGGATAGCGCTGCCGCTCTCCTCCTGAGCAAAGACGCTAAACAAACGACGGAATTGGAGAACAAAGCTCATCGTACGGTTGTCTCGACCTGGATCGTCGTAATCTCCGGCGCCGCCGTCGATTCGTCGCGCTGCACCCTGACCAGCCGCACCCGGTAGAGCACCGAAGGAAAATAAGCGCCACCCAAGACGCCCCACAGGTGATTCAGTTGTTCGAGGTTCAGCGTGTAGAAATCGAAGATCAGCTTCTCCAGTGTGGCCGGAAAGGGATTGGCAGCCAACTGGTTCGCCGCCGTAAAAGCCGGCTTTTGTTGAAAGAGTTCTATGGTCTGCGACAGTCGTAAAAGGCTGGCCGCATAGTCGTCAAAATTGGCCACAAAGAGCAGGTACAGCACCAGGTGTACGGGCGGCTGCTGGTAACGTGCAGTGCCGTTCTGCCGGATCTGGTGGCTGGTGTTTTTGAGCGCGCTCTCTTCCTCAAGATTGACGAGCGAGATCGTCAAGCCGCTCTCCGGTTCGTCTTTTAGCGTATGGATATGGCCAAGGATCACTTCGTTGTTGGTTACACCCAAATACGCAACGACTTCACGGCGGATATAGTCAAGAGCGGTGTGGATCATGGATTGTTCTCTCGAACGCCGTTTTGAAAAGCTGATCATCGGGGTAACACGGAGGTGCATCGCACCTTGCAGGTGCAACGCACCAGTCCGTTTCCCAATCAATCCGCTTCTCAGACGCTGTTGGGGCGCACAGAACTATCTGGGGGCGTTTCGCTCGCGATAATCAGTAAACCATTTGCGTACTGCCGCGCTCATCCCACGCCAGTCACGAAACCGGCCATGCAGTTGCCCCGCTGCATCGACCACCTCACCATGTACTAACTGAGAACCCTCATCCAGTAGCAGACGCAAAATAACAATTACGTACTGCCGGTTGGAGAGCTTCTCGTCTCCGGGGGGTGTTGGCCCAGGTTGGGTAGGCCCGGTGGAAGGAGGCAATTGGGTTCCTTTGGCATCAGCTACTGTTCGATTGTCTCTTATGCTAACGCACCACCCTGAACACCGGCTGATGGCGGGATGAATTTACAATGAAGCTGGAATGAAAGGGGGATGATTTTGTTATGAAGGGGCGGACGTCTGGTCCCGCCGAATCTGGTCGAAGAGGACGACCGTCGCCTGTTCTGGTATGGCGTCGAACTCGTGCCGGAGCAGTTCCTGGCAAAGCCGGTATTGCCGGAACGCCTGGGCGCGTTCTCCCATCTGCACATAGCAACGCATCGCCAGCCGGTGGGCATCTTCGCGGCAAGGGTCATATAGGAGGAGGCGCTGGACATAGGACAGGCTCTCTGCATAACGTTGTGCACCGTAGCTGGCGTCGGCCAGCCGCATGAGCAAGGTGAGGTAGCGGGCGCGTAGACGTTCGCGCTCGATCAGCGTCTGTGGGTCGGGCGTCACACAAAGATCGCCCTGATAGAACTCCACTGCACGATGATAGCAGACATCTGCCAGGTGCAGCTCGCCGGCGCGGGCGTGCTGTTCACCGCTCTGGGCAAAGTACTCAAATTGCACGATATCAACACTCACACCTACCTCACAGTTGAGCCGGTAATGCCCATTGTTCTGGATGACAGGCGGCGCCCCTCCTAGTTCCTCCTTGAGTGCTTTGCGTACGCCGTAAACGAGGCTATTGAGAGATTGGCCAGCTAACGCCGGGTCACTGTCGGGCCATAACAGCGTGAGGAGCATGTCACGCGGCAAGGCCGCTGTATGATGGAGGGCCAGATACCCCAGCAACATCTCGACCCGCTCACCACCGTACTCAAGTTCAGCGTGATGGGCGTTGACCAGGCGAAACGGGCCAAGCAGACAAATGAGGATCGACCAGGAGCCTGTTTGTGCGTGGGAATGGGACAATGGCGGTCGCTGGACAAAGTCTACCTTCTCATCATCACAAAACATCGGGATCTCCCATTCGGTAGCAAGGGGGGACGCTGAATCACGGCGGGGATAGTGACTTATTTCAACCAGATCGCAGATTCTGTGGCGGTTGCCATACCACCATTGCGAATTTGTGATCCACCTAGTTTAGCCAGGATTTCCCAGGTAGCGACAGTCGCTTTTTTGCGCTACTTGACGAATTTTTCAGAGTGAATCAGGCGCCACAGACAGGCAAGAAGAGGACCAGACGATGATATGCAACACGGTGGCGGTCGCCGGCTATCGTGCGGCTTTACGGCGACTGTATCTGTGATGGGGAAGGTTATGGCCGCCTGCCCGGCCAGGTGAGGTGGAAGGGCGGGTCTCTACCAACCATCCTCAGCCAACCTGAATTCCAGGCATCCGGCCTCTCGGTCAACTGCAGCCAACCAATGGTCCGGTAGATAGTACGAACGGTTGGGCACAAGCTGGCCGACTCGTTGGGTGAACAAGCACCGGTCACCTTGATAAAAACTGGCATACACATTACGGCAGAAACGGTCGCTCTGGAAGACAAATTCACTCTTGCCGGGCAGCTCGGTGGGGACTACCCGGTTTGGTGTGACCCAGGCAACCGGCGCCACGGCTTTGACTGCTACCCCCTGCTGAGGCCATGTTGTAGCGGCGAGAAAGCGGGCAACGCTCTGCGCCGCACGCCGGCCCTCCAGCGCGGCATAATCAGCGGTCTGGGCGCCGTGGAGCAGATTACCGGCGGCAAAGACCCCTGGTGTAGTCGTGCGTAGCGCCCCATCGACCTGTGGTCCCCGCGTGCCGTCGTCCAGCCTGAGGCCACCGCTGCGCGCCAGTTCGTGTTCGGGTATCCACGCTCCGGTAAATATCACGGTGTCACACGGAACGGTCTCGGTCTGCCCGGTGTCAACATGCGTACATTCGATGGCCTCGACGCGGCGGTGGCCGTCGATCCGGCTGACGCGGGTGTGCGGCATAAGGTGGACACCAAGCCGCCGCTGCGCATACCACATCACGGGTGTAAAAGGGAAGTAGATCTGGTGCCGGGGGTGCTCCGTCACCATTGCGGTTACGGCGCTGTGGCTGTGGGCAAGCGTCAAGACAGCCGACAGGCTGACCAACTCGGCGCCGACCACGACTGCTCGCCGCCCAACTTGTTGCCCGTATTCGTAGACAAAGCGTTGCAACGAACCGGTCGTAAAGACACCCGCCGGCCGGTCGCCCGGCACCAGGCGGGCTGTGGCAGGGCGTTCCCGGCAACCTGTCGCCAGCAGGATGGCGTCGGCCTCGATCTGTTGCACACCCGCCGGCCCACTCACAGCGACTGTATGGGGCGCACACCAACCCGTCACCATTGTGGATGTGCGCACCTCGATCCCGGCGGCGGCGACGCGCTTACGGTAGGCGCGGGCATAGTCGGGCCCGCTATACATGCGGCGCAGATCATGCCAGCCAAAGCCAGTGTGGTGGCAAAAGCGTGGTGTTCCACCTGCCTCGCCTTCTCGCTCGACCACCAGGATGCCGCCGACGCCCAGACGCTGGAGCTCCAGCGCCGCAGCCAGGCCGGCCGGCCCGGCGCCGATAATCAGCACCGTACAATGTTCAGGCGTCACCGCAGCCCTCCTGTGCCAGCAATTGCTGCATCGTCTGTCCCGTTGTGCGCGCCAGCAGCGCCGTCACGGCGGCGTGACAGTTGAAACCCTGGCAGCGGCCTTGCAGCACTCGCGTACGCCGCCGCAGCCCGTCGAGTGTGCGCGCCGGAATGGGCGCCCGTGTAGCGTCGAGCACCTCGCCGACGGTCACCCGTTCGCAAAAACAGATGATCCGCCCATAGTCGGCGTTGGCGGCAATCTGTTCGCTCGACTGGTAGGGCCTCATTGTGGCCTCGCCAATGTTGGGCATCTGTACGGAGAGAAAAGAGGCTTTGGGGCGCAGTGGCAGGTTTGCCGCGGCTAACTGCTCAACCACGTACGCTGCAATGCCCATGGAAGCGGAGACACCGGTCGAGCGGATGCCGCCGACACAGATATAACGCTCGGCAGGGTAGAGGTGAATCTGGTAATCCTTCTGTGCGGTGGCGGCCCGCAGACCGGCATAGAGTGCGGTGACTTCTTCTTTTACTAGATCCGGCAGCATCTCCTGGCCTTTTTGGAGCAACAGGTGCAGCCCTGCCGCGCTCGTGGCCGTGTCTCGTTTGTCGGGACGCTCTTCGGCCGTGGGGCCAAGCAACACATTGCCATAGACCGTTGGGCTGATGAGCACGCCCTTGCTTGTTGCTGTGGGGACAGGCAACAGGATATGGTTGACCAGGCGGCGCGCCAGCTTGTCGAAAACGATCAATTCGCCGCGCCGGGGCCGCACTACAAATTCGTGATGGCCTATCATGCCGTCCACTTCATCAGCGTACAGACCGGCGACGTTGACCAGGTAGCGGCACTGCACCATACCCCCCGATGTCTGAAGCAAATGGTCGCCGTTTGGTAGCCGGTCAACCTGCTGGACACGGTGGTTAAGCTTCAGCTCCACACCGTTGCAGACCGCCTGCGTCGCCAACGCCAGCGGCAACGTAAACGGACAGAGGATCGCTTCACCCGGCACATACAGGCCACCCAAGAGACCAGGGTTGAGATTTGGCTCCCGCACATAGATCGCTTCGGCTGTCAGCAAATGCACATCGGTGACGCCATTTTGGTGGGCACGCGCCAGTAACAGCGGCAACGCCTGCTGTTGTTCGGGTGTCCATGCGATGAGCAGCGCCCCCAGGCGCTCGACCGGCACGCCCGCCTCGCTCATAAAACGGTTGAGGAGAGGATAGCTTCGCCGTAAGAGCCGGGCTTCAAGCGAACCCGGCGTGGCGTCGAACCCTGTATGCCAGATGGCGGTGTTTGCCTTACTCGTCCCCATCCCTACATCAGGAGCAGCCTCGACCAGGGCGCAACGCAACTCGTACTGTGCCAGTTCACGCGCAATGGCGGCTCCTACCACACCTGCTCCAATAACAGCCACATCGTAGCAGTCAGATTCGTTCACAATCTACACTTCACCGTTCACAATTGACAATGACTTCGATTGGGTGACAAAACGGAAACAGTCGCCGCGATAAAGATCCCGTGCATGTTCCACGACCCGTCCTTGTTTGTCGCGGCTGGTGCGCATTACCTGCATCAGCGGCGCCCCCCTTGGCACTTTGAGCAGTCTGGCTGTGGCCGGCTGGGCCACCACCGGCTCCAGCGCCTGGTGCGCGCTGTCCAACGTCACCCCATACTCCTCTGCAAGGATAGCGTAGATCGAACGCGCTTCCAGGTCGTAACGGTCGAGATTGGGGAAGAGCCGGGCGGGAAAGTACGAATACTCCAGCGCCACGGGCATGTTATTTGCCAGGCGGAGGCGGTGGATCGCAAAGACAGGTTCGCCCAGACCCAACTCCAGTTCCGGCGCCAGGGTGCGGTCGGCCAGCACCGTCTGTAATTCCAGAATGCGAGCGCCCGGGCGGATTCCTCGGGACAGCATGTTCTGTGAGAAGCCGATGAGAATATCGACCGGCTGTTCGATCTGGGGCTGGCGAACGTAATAGCCTTTGCCATGCTGCGGGGCGATCAAGCCCTGTTCGCGCAACGTCGAGAGCGCCTGGCGCACCGTAAGGCGGCTGACGGCCAGCTCCTTGGCCAACTCACGTTCGGATGGCAGCCAATCACCGATAGCCAGTTCGCCCTGACGGATCCGGTCGGCGAGGCTGGTGGCGATTTGTATATAAAGGGGCTGAGCAACACGAGTCAGTTCCATAGTGTAGAGATAGTTGAATCGACAGCAAGCAATACGCAAATTTTACTGAAAAATCCGCAGAAATTTCAGTATTAATTTTGACTATTCGTATCATTTGGGTATCATTCTTTTAGTACAGGTTGGCAATTCAACCTGACTCAGCATCTATTCTGGCTAAGTCATCACGGTTCACCTTCTTGTTCCAATTTCA
>QEUW01000823.1 GCA_003577005.1 Chloroflexota bacterium
GCGCGATTCCGGCGTCTCGCCCGCGACGATGGGCGCTTGCCGCAGACCTTGGCGGGGCTGCACTTTGTCGCCTTTGCCATGCTCATGGCGCTGCGGTTCGTTCATCTACTCTCGCAAAGTGCATAACACGTTCTAATCTCTTTCAATCGGTGGCTTAGACCCCATCCCCAAGAGTCGCCAGCAGAGAAGCGGTGGCTTGACCGCAGCCCCTGCCTACAGTACAATCGGCCTGCACAGCACGCACATTCTTGTGATTCCGGCAGGGAATCGCAGATGTGATTCTGTCTTGCGCCCATGGCATCCTATCGCGCGCCGGCGGCAAGACGGAAAGTGCTGCGAGTTGGCTCCCACGCTCTGTTATACGCTTGTGTTTATGCGCCCCACAGGAGGAACAGCATGTCCGAGGTCTTTGACACCACCGCTTCCAAGAGCGAGGTCTACTACCCGTCCCAGGAGGTTGTCGACAACATTGCGCACCCCAACTATATGGAACTGCGCGAGACGGCCCGCCAGAAACCGCTGAACTTCTGGGATGACTGCGCGCGCGAACTGGTGGACTGGTACGAACCCTATACCCAGGTCATGGACGACAGCAACCGCCCGTTCTTTAAGTGGTACACGGGGGGCAAGATCAACATCGTCCACAACGCGCTGGACCGTCACATCAAGAGTTGGCGCAAAAACAAGCTGGCGTTGATCTGGGAAGCCGAGGACGGCGAGCAGCGCACCTATAGCTATTTCAAGCTGTGGCGGGAAGTGAACCGCTTCGCCAACATCCTCAAGAGTATGGGGGTCAAGCGGGGCGACACGGTCACGATCTATATGGGGCGCGTGCCCGAACTGCCCATCGCCATGATGGCGACGGCCAAGATCGGCGCCATCCACAGCGTAGTCTATGGCGGGTTCAGCGAGCAGGCCTTGGCCGACCGCATCGAGGACGCTCAGAGCAAGGTCGTGGTCACCTGTGACGGCGCATGGCTGCGCGGCAAGACCGTCAACCTCAAGGACATCGTGGACGAAGCCATTCACCGCAGCCCTGTGGTGCAGCGTGTGATCGTGCTCAAACGCACCGGCCAGGATATCAACATGGTGGCCGACCGCGATTTCTGGTGGCACGAACTGGCCGCGTTGCCGATCGCCGGCCCCTATTGCGATACCGAGCCGATGGACGCCGAGGACCCGCTCTTCATCCTCTACACCAGCGGCACCACCGGCAAGCCCAAGGGGTTGATCCACACCGTGGGCGGCTATCAGGTCTTTATCGCCGCCACCCTCAAGTATGCCTTTGACGTCAAGGAAGAGGATCGCTACTGGTGCGCCGCCGACCCCGGCTGGATCACAGGCCACAGCTACATCGTCTATGCCCCGTTGATCTTGGGCATGACCAGCTTTATGTATGAAGGCGCTCCCGGCTATCCCTATCCCGACCGCTGGTGGAGCTTGGCCGAGAAATACAGCATCAACATCCTCTACACCGCGCCCACCGCCATCCGCGGGTTGATGCGCTTTGGCGATGCCTGGCCGTCTCGCCACGACCTGAGCAGCCTGCGCATATTGGGAACAGTGGGCGAGCCGATCAACCCCGAAGCGTGGC
>QEUW01000242.1 GCA_003577005.1 Chloroflexota bacterium
TGTCTGCCACTGTTCATCTGTCAGTACCATCCGAAGCATCCTGATCTCCGCCCAAAGATCAGGATGTAAACACAAATCATCAAATGTGAACAGCCCCTAGTGAGAGTGAGGAGGAAATACTGTTGCCCATCTGGTGCATCGTTTCTGAAGATGTTGATGCTTCGTACCGTTAATGCCATGGACGAAGCTCCATCTTTGCATGGTTTGCATGGTTTGCATGAATGCACTGCAAAAGTGCAATTTTTCGATCCGGCTCGTTCGAAAGAATAGAATTGGTGCGTGATGCAGGGTTTTCGTTAATTTGATAATTTTTATATATAAAACATGATCTTATGAGATTGTGTCATGCACTCTCGTGGTGCTTTGCGATGAGGGTTTGCACCAGGTCGGCGCATCTTTCGGGAATGCTTTTTTGCATATCAAGATTGCCAATTCTTGTCTTCTCGAACATTCCTCACATTGTTAGTCTGCGATTGGGAGATCGCTGTTTATACAAAAATTCATTTAATTTATTCTCATGGAGGTTTCCATGGAAGCTAAGGCCGGCTCTTTCGATGAGCTCATGTCGGATCCAAGATTCAGAGCTCTGGTTAGAAAGAAGAGGAGTGTGAGTCTCGTGCTCTTCGGAATATCAATGGTTCTGTTCTTCTCCATTCCAGTGATATCAAGTTATTTCCCTGATCTCTTCAAGATGCGTGTTTTCGGAGAGGTTAACGCGGGCCTGGCCTACTTAATTTTCCAGTACATCGCGGGCGGGTTTATAGCCTGGAGGTATGCAGTGATGTTCGGCAAGGTAGATAAGGAAACGGCGGCACTGGTTTCCGAGTTCATTCGCAAGATTTGATATGTCAGCGCATTGGCCCGAGTCTGGAGATGGAAATGAAACGAATCATCAGGTGTAAACCAGCGTCCCTCCTGCCGGCGGCACCGGCGCTCTTGCTGTCAAGTGGGAACGCCCATGCCCAGGCTGCGACGCTGGTGTCGGAGAACAACCAGTTGATGACTGTCGTCGTCTTTCTGGCGCTGTTCGTTCTTACGCTCGTCATCACATTCTTGGCTGGCCGAAAGAACAAGACGGTTGGTGACTTCTACACGGCAGGTGGAGGGATTTCTCCGCGTACAAATGGGATTGCAATTGCAGGGGACTACCTCTCTGCGGCTGCCTTCCTGGGGGTTTCCGGCCTGATTGCACTTTATGGGTTGGATGGCATCACGTATGTGGTGGGCTTCTTCGTTTCCTTCATCCCCGTGTTGCTGTTGGTTGCAGAGCCGTGCAGAAACCTTGGGAGATATACGCTGGGTGACGTACTGGCGTATCGAAACAGCTTCCGTGCGACGAAAACCGTCGTTGCGGCCTCCAGTATTCTGGTCGCGTTGTTCTACATGGTTCCGCAGATAGTCGGCGGTGCGGTGATCATTCGGGCGTTGGTGGGGATACCGTACGAAATCTCTGTCATTGCGGTCGGTAGCTCGATGCTGGTGTACGTGATGTTCGGCGGGATGCGGGCAACAACTGCGGTACAGGTGCTCAAGGCATGTTTGCTGATTTCGTTCTGCTTCGTGCTGGTAGTGCTTTCCTGGATGCCTTACGGCTTCGATATCGGTGATTTCTTCCGTTCGGTGGTTGGCAACGAGGGGATTCAGACCCACGTTCTGGCGACCTTGCTGGGTGGGCAATCGTCCATGTCGCTCGCCGAGGCTGGGCAGCGTTTCATGGACCCGGGGCTTTACCTGAAGAACCCTGTGGAACAGGCGTCGTTGGGACTTGCGCTGGTTCTCGGGACTGCTGCCATGCCCCATATCCTGATGCGATTCTTTACCGTGGCGGATGCTCAGGGAGCGCGTACATCAGCACTCTACGCAATGGCTGCAATCGGTTTCTGCCACATCCTGATCATCGTGATCGGTTTCTCGGCCGCTCTCAATGTAGGTCCGAAGGAAATCATCGCCATGGACAAGGGCGGTAATCTCGCCGCGCCAATGCTTGCGCAGTTTCTCGGCGGTGGCCCGGATAGCATGCTTGGCAATTTCATGCTGGCGTTGGTTGCGTCGGTGTCCTTTGCGACGATCGTGGCTGTCGTTGCCGGGCTGACACTGGCAGCGGCTTCAGCACTGGCGCACGACGTCTATGTGGGTGCGATCAAGAACGGCAAGGCCACGGAGCAACAGCAGGCCAAGGCCGCCCGGATCGCAACGATTGCGATGGCGGTGATCTCGATTGGAGCGGGGATTGCGGCAAAGGGCCAGAACGTCGCGCACCTCGTCGGGCTGGGTTATGCGGTGGCTGCCTCCGCCAATCTTCCGGCCCTGGTTCTGACTCTGTACTGGAGGCGCTGCAGCACGGCCGGCGTGGTTGCCGGTGTCGTCGGCGGCACCTTGCTCAGTATCGGGCTCGTGCTGGTATCGCCGAACATGACTTATCCGATGCAGGTCAAGAAGGCTGCGATCGCGGCGGTGGCGGATATCGAGCCAAGGATCCTGAAGATGGAACAGGAGAGTCTGGGCGCCGGTGCGCCGCAACTCGGCAAATTGAAGGCCGACTTGGCAGCGGCAAAGGCCGTCATTTCCTCAGTTCCTGATGGCGCGACCAGCATGGTTGGCCTGAGCGCGCCGCTGATTTCCCTGCGCAACCCCGGCTTGATTTCGATTCCGGTTGGTTTTGCCCTGGTCATCATCTTCTCTCTGCTGATGCCGAGCACTTATTCATCTTCGCGCTGGGCCGAACTGGCTGTCCGTCGCGAGACAGGGTACGGGGTGGCGAAAGCTGTCGCCCACTGATGAAGAAACCGAAACTAATAAAGGAGTAACAAATGAATCTGCCTACCGTAAAAGTTGCCGCCGCCCATGTCGCACCGGTTTATATGGACAAGGCTGCCAGCGTTAAAAAGGCTGTTTCGATCATCGGCGAAGCGGCACGCAATGGCGCGGAGCTGATAGTTTTTCCCGAGTCATTCATTCCCGGCTTCCCGGTCTGGGCTGCGCTGTGGGCGCCGATCTACAACCATGAGTGGTTCAAGCGAATGACTGCGAACAGCATCCTGGTCGACGGTCCGGAGATGGAGGAGATCACCAATGCTGCCCGCCAGCATGGAGTATTCGTTTCGCTCGGGTTCAGCGAATCGACTCGTGTGAGCTTGGGTTGCATATGGAATTCGAACGTGCTGATTGGCGATGATGGAGCAATCCTCAATCACCACCGTAAGCTCGTGCCGACTTTCTATGAAAAGATGGTCTGGGCAGCGGGGGACGGCCACGGGCTGCGTGTTTCTGATACGCGGATCGGCAAGATCGGTGCCCTGATCTGCGGTGAAAACACCAATCCGCTGGCGCGTTATGCGCTGGCGGCCCAAGGGGAGCAGATCCATATTTCGGCGTGGCCCGCGATCTGGCCGACCCGAAAGCCGGGTAATCAGAACTTCGACAACCTGGCGGCGAACCGTATCCGTGCCGGTGGCGCGTCGTTCGAAGCAAAGGCATTCGGTGTCCTTAATGCTGGTTTCATGGACGACACAATGCTGAACATGTTGCTTGATGGAGCGGATAGCGACGCCGCCGATGTGCTGCAGAGATCGCCGCGTGCCGCGACACAGTTTCTGGATCCGACGGGGGCGACTATCGGCGATACGTTGCAGAACGAAGAAGGCATCGCCTATGCGACTTTCGACCTCAATGCCTGCATCGAGCCGAAGCAGTTCCACGACATCGTCGGCTATTACAACCGCTTCGATGTGTTTGACCTGGAGATTGACCGCCGGCGGTTGGTGCCGGCGCGCTTCAAGGATGATCGCGATGCAGAGCCGGTTTTGCGCCGGAGCATCCATGGGCAGGAAGAGGGGGATGTCGGCTGCGGACAATAAGGCGCAGCGCTGAACACACAGCAGAACTAGTCAGGTTTGCGGCCCCGGAGCGTCGCTGGGTGGACGTTCCCGGCTGGCCGGTACCTGGTGTCAGGAGCAACTCAGTTGCTCCTTATCCAGATGGGACAATCCCGATAACGCCATGAATTCATCAGAAGCCAGATCGTGGGACAGCCAGCGTGAGAATCGCGCCTGCCGCCTGGAGCGGGCAGCCAGAGCCGGGTTTGGTAGAGAGGTTCCCGACGATCAGATCATCGAATTGTTCGAAGCGGTGATGCAGCCAGGAGACAGGATATGCATCGAGGGCAACAATCAGAAGCAGGCGGATTTCCTTGCCGAATCGCTGGCGGCTTGTGATCCGGCAAAATTATACGATCTCTCCCTGGTCCAGTCCGTTCTTGCCTTGCCGAGCCATCTGGACCTTTTCGAGCGTGGCCTGGCAAGCCGGCTCGATTTTTCTTTTAGCGGACCGCAGGGTGCTCGGTTGGCGAGGTTGGTAAATGAGAAGAGTATCAAGATCGGTGCCATTCATACTTATCTTGAGCTGTATGGACGCTATTTCCTCGATCTGACCCCGAATGTGTCGCTGATTGCGGCACAGGCGGTAGATGCCCAGGGGAACCTGTATCTCGGGCCGAACGCCGAGGAGACGCCAACCATCGTCGAGGCTACGGCCTTCCGAGGCGGGGTGGTGATTGCTCAGGTCAATGAGCGCAGGGGGACGATTCCCCGCGTCGATATCCCTGCCGATTGGGTTGACTTCACCGTGCGTGCGCCAAGGCCGAATTTCATCGAGCCGCTTTTCACTCGAGATCCGGCCCAGATCACCGAAGTACAGGTACTGATGGCGATGATGGCGATCAAGGGGATCTACGCCGAATACGGTGTGACACGCCTGAACCACGGCATCGGTTTCGACACTGCGGCAATCGAGCTGTTGTTGCCCACTTATGCGGTCGAACTTGGCCTGAAGGGCAAGATCTGCACGCATTGGGCGCTGAACCCTCATCCCACGCTGATTCCTGCCATCGAATCGGGTTTCGTCCAGTCTATCCACAGTTTTGGTTCGGAAGTGGGTATGGAAGCTTATGTCGCTGCTCGCTCCGATGTGTTTTTCACGGGTTCGGACGGCAGCATGCGCTCGAACCGGGCCTTCTGCCAGACGGCGGGCCTGTACGCCTGCGACATGTTCATCGGCTCGACGCTGCAGATGGATCTCGCTGGCAACAGCTCGACTGCGACCCTGGGGCGCATCACTGGTTTTGGTGGTGCGCCGAACATGGGTTCTGATCCACATGGGAGGCGTCATGCGAGTCCGGCCTGGCTCAAGGCGGGACGCGAGGCAGGCGGCGCAAATGCAACCAGGGGGCGGAAGCTGGTGGTGCAGACGGTCGAGACTTTCCGCGAGCACATGGCGCCGGTATTCGTAGAAGAGCTGGATGCCTGGAAACTTCAGCGAGTGATGGGGGCGGAACTGCCGCCGATCATGATCCATGGCGATGACGTCAGTCACGTCGTCACCGAAGAGGGCATAGCGAATCTGTTGCTTTGCCGCACAGCGGAAGAGCGTGAACAGGCGATCCGAGGTGTGGCCGGGTTTACGCCGGTCGGAATGGCACGAGACAAGGCTGCTGTCGAAAACCTGCGGGACAGGGGGATCATCAGGCGAGCAGAAGATCTCGGCATCGACCCGCGTGATGCCACGCGTGACCTGCTGGCCGCGAGATCGGTCAAGGATCTGGTCAGGTGGTCCGGTGGGCTTTATTCCCCTCCCTCGCGTTTCAGGAACTGGTGATTGCCATGGAAGAGCTTGTCTATCGATTTTCTTCGCAGGCCTCGCCGGCCGAATCAGGTCCGGTGCTGTGTGGCGTGGCTGCGTCCGGCAACCTGGAGGTCCTCGCCAAGCCTGGCGTGGATCCGGAAGCATGCACATTCGTCATCAGGACGTCAGCACGCGGTTTTGGCGATACCTGGGCAGCGGTACTCGCCAGCTTCGCTGCTGCACACACCGCGGGTGGCATCGATTTCGGCATCAACGACATGGGCGCTACGCCAGCCGTGGTTTCGCTGCGGCTGTCGCAGGTGCTTGCTGAATACCAGGGGGAACAGAAATGATTTCAATGCCGCTTTCGAGGCGAAGCTGGTTCGAGGCAAGCGCCCGAGCCCGCTTGGGCGGACTGCTCGATGCTGGGAGTTTCAGGGAGTTCCTGCCGCCGTCGTCGTCGCAGCCGAGCCCTCATCTGGCTCGGCTCGATATTCCTGGCGCTTTCGACGATGGCGTCATCGTCGGAGCGGGGAGCCTGTCAGGGCAGGAGGTTCTCGTGATTGCCCAGGAGGGGTTGTTCATGGGTGGCGCAGTAGGTGAAATCCATGGCGCCAAGATCGTCGGCCTGCTGCGTCGAGCATTGCTCGAGGAGCCCAGGGCCGTCCTCTTCCTGATCGACTCGGGTGGCGTGCGCCTGCATGAAGCGAACGCGGGGTTGATCGCCATCTCGGAGATCATGCGGGCCGTGCTCGAGGTCCGTGCCGGCGGCATCCCAGTGCTTGCGCTCGTGGGTGGTAGCTGCGGTGCGTTTGGTGGCATGGGCATCGTCGCCAAGCTCTGCTCCGCAGTCCTGATCTCAGAGGAAGGCAGGCTTGCCCTTTCCGGACCGGAAGTCATTGAAACGGTCGCAGGAGTGGAGGAGTTCGATTCCAAGGATCGGGCCCTTGTCTGGCGGGTGACCGGCGGTAAACACCGCTATCTGATGGGGGACTGCGCTGAACTGGTGGAAGACGATGTGGCCTCGTTCAGGGAAGCTGCAGTCGCTTGCGTCACTGCCGTTACGCACGATGTGTCGACGCTGGAAAGCCTGCAGGCCAGGCAGCACAGGCTGGAGCAGCGCATCGAGCGTTTTGCGGGGTTCAATGATGGCCTGGATGTCTGGCGTAGCTTGGGTATCGAGCAGCCTGAAAGCGTGCCGATGCTCGACCGGGGTGCGACTGTGGCGTTGAAAGGGAGGATGGAAGCATGATGCTGGAGACGATCCTGGATGAGCTCTTCCCTGACGGGCATAGTGTCAGGCTGGCTGGAAAAACCATCACCGGAGAAGCAGCCACTCCGCTCGGCACGGTTGCGGTGCTTGGCACCACCGATGCTGCGGCGATGGACCATGTGATTGCGCTGGGTCTCTCCGCCTTCATTCTGGAAACAGTGGCACATCACCCCGAACGGCCTTTCGTGTATCTGGTGGATACCAGCGGGCAGGCGCTGTCTCGTAGTGAGGAGCTGCTCTGTCTGAATGGTTCGCTGGCCCATTTGGCCGAATGCGTCGATCTGGCGCGTCGTCGCGGCCATCCCTCCCTCAGCCTCGTGACAGCAAACGCGGTGAGTGGCGGCTTCCTGTCCTATGGCCTGATGGCGGACCGAGTCTTTGCCCTGAACGACACCCAGGTCAGGGTCATGGATCTGCGGGCGATGTCGAGGGTGACCAAGATCGAGCATGAAAGGCTGGTCGAGTTGGCTGGCCACTCGCCGATCTTTGCACCCGGTGCGGAAAACTACGTGCAAATGGGGGCTGTCGAGGCGGTATTGGGCCTGCCTTCGGCCGACTGGCTGGTGGGAGCCCTGACGGCTCTCAAACAGGAGGCGGTATTGCGCGATCATCGGATGGAATCGGGCTTTAGCCGGGGTGGGCGCTTGCTGGCAAAACCCATCGCACTGTCGATCCAGCCTGCTCCCGGTACATGATGATGCGCCGGCACGATCGGGTCTGGCTGCATCCTTCGGCGGTCTTCAGCAGCAACTGCATGCCGGTGGATGGTTTTCACTGGCAGCAGGTGCAGGACTGGATATGCCGTGGCAGGCCGCTGGTCGTGCCGCGGCAGGCGGCCTCTGCAACGCAGATCGTGCTGGGGTTGGCATTGCCTGCGCATAGCGATGGGAAGCGGCTGACCATACAGGTGGAACGCAAGGACATATCGGCGGTTTTCCCGCCGATGCCCTTGGCGAAGTGCCTGCAGATTCTGTCCGGACGTGATCGGGACTGCCTGGTGTGGCTGGATGCGGCCATGCATGGTGCGGGTGTTCGGATCGGTATTTATGGTTCGATGGCCTGGGAACTGGTCAGCGGGGAAACATACCGGAACGAGGCCTCCGATCTCGATGTCGTCTGCGATGTGATCGAGATGAATCAGGTCAACATGCTTCTTGTGGCGCTGCAGAAGGCGGCGGCAGGGCTGTCCTTTCCGCTGGATGGCGAAATCCGTTTCCCGAATGGGCAAGCCGTTGCCTGGCGTGAACTGTTGATCTGCAGGAATACACCCGGTGCGAAAGTGCTTGCCAAGGGCGACGAAGAGATCGAATTGGTAGCGATCGAAACCTTGATGGATGGGTTGAGGGAGGGATAGCGTGATCGAAGCGTCTTTGTCTGCGAATGCCGCTAGCTTGGTGTCCGATCGATATGTGCTGCTGGCGCAGCGTATCGGAAGGCTTGCGCTGGCCTGCCTTCATCGCGAGGTGGCGTTGGAGTACAAGCCGGGTCTGGTGACACCGTGGAGCCAGGGCAGCCATGAGGATATGGATTTTTCCACTTTTCTGCGAAGCCTGCAGTCCCTGCGCCACTACTTTCCGGAGATTGCCACATGTGGCTGCGGTAGACCGGATTTTCGCGAACTGCGATTGCTCGGCATCGAGGCAGAGCGGCAAATGTTGCTGGCTACCGGCGGCATCAATACGCATAGAGGCGCCATATTCAACTTGGGCTTGCTGTGTGCGGCGGCAGGCCTGATCACGGCCAAGCAGCAAGGCCTGGAGGCGGCTTTGGCTTGTGCGGTGGTGCGGGAGTCATGGGGGGTGTCCATCATGGCTTCGCCGACAGATGGGCATGATGAGTATCGTTTCAGTCATGGGCAGAAAGTAGCCTTACGTTATGGTGTGGGTGGTGCGCGTGCAGAGGCGGCCGCGGGCTTTCCGTCGGTCGTAGCCGTCGGTTTGCCGGCTTATCTATCCGTGCTGGAAACGACTGGCGATGCCACGTGTGCGGAAACACAGGCGCTTTTTGCGTTGATCGCGTCCTTGGACGATACCAACCTGTTGTGGCGTGGCGGCGCTGCCGGGCTGGCGCATGCGAAACGCACCGCGGCAGATTTCATCGCGCGCGGCGGTGTACTCGCAAGAGACTGGAGAAGGAGGGTCGATGCTATCGACTCGGATTTCAGATCACGCCGTTTGAGCCCCGGTGGAAGTGCTGATCTGCTGGCAGTTACGCTCTTTCTTGCCCGCATCGGGGAGCTTGGCTGATATGCGGCTCGCCCTCTTGTTCAGCGGTCAGGGCGGGCAGCGCGCGGAGCATTGGCGCCAGGCCGAGGCAAGCGCAGCCTGTGGGTTCCCGGCCGTCCTTGCCGAACGGGATCGGGCGGAAGGATGCGAGGGGGCCATCACCAGGAACAGCGTGGCCCAGCCGATGATCTTCGCGCACCAGATGCTGATCTGGAGACAACTCAGTGCTGTCCTGCCGCATCCGATCTGCGTTGCTGGCTATTCCCTGGGTGAAATGGCTGCATGTTGTGCGGCCGGGGCATTTTCCGGTGACGAGGGTATCCGCTTGTGCATCGAGAGGGCCCGACTGATGGACGAAGCCGCCCCCTCCGGCAACGGCATGCTGGCAGTGATCGGGCTTAGCCGGGATCTGGTGGAACAGGTGACGGCGGATTTTGACCTTGCCATCGCGATCGTCAACGGCGATCGGCATTTCGTGGTGGCGGGGCTCTGCGATGGTCTGGTGCTGGCAGAGGCGCGCTTCCATGATCTGGGCGCTGTACGGCTGGCTCGCCTGCCCGTCGAAACGCCGTCGCACACGCCCGTGCTGGCGGCTGCATCCGCAGGCTTCGCAAAGCGTCTGCTTCAGATCCCCGATGGAAGGTTGCTGTGCCCTGTGCTCAGTGCCATCGATGCCTGCGCAAACCAGAGGGTCAGGCCGGCATTGGATGCACTGGCCCGGCAGATCAGCCAGCCGATGAACTGGGCCTTGTGCATGGAAGTGATCCGGGAGCTATGTCCGGACGTCGTCCTGGAAATCGGCCCGGGGAATGCCCTTGCACGATTGTTCGCTGAAATCGCGCCGCATATTCGAGTGCGCGCCAGCGATGATTTCCGGAGCATCGATGGGCTTCTTGCTTGGATAGGCCGGTTTGGCTGACAGTATCCAGGTGACTCATTCATGCATGCCGGGTGGCGGAGCGAAGAAGCTCTTCGAATACTCTGGTGCTTGAAACGAGCTGAACATTCCATTTTTGAGGCGTTTCGAGACAAAATCGGAGCTGTACTGCCTGTAAAAATGGTGATTCGCCAATGACATTGAACCGTGGTCAGTCGCGACTATCATTGCGCGGCAGAGCTCTCCGAAAGTTCGGATTATTCGAGGTGCCCCAATGAAGAAAATTCCTCTTTCCAAATTGGATTGGGATGATGTAAAGATATTTTTGAGCATATACCGTGCCGGCAGTCTCCTGAAAGCATCGCAGCAACTGTCGTTGAACCAATCCACCTTGAGCAGGCGCCTTTCCCAGCTCGAGTTGTGCCTTGGCGGAGCTTTATTCGAAAGGCAGCGCACGGGCCTCAAGCCGACCGATCTGGCCCATATTCTGGCCGCTCCAGGGAATGAGATGGAACGTGCAATCATTTCCTTTCAGGAGACCTTGGGTAGCGAAGGTCCCGATCCCACAGGCACGGTGCGGATTGCGATGATGGAAGGCATCGGGACAATGTTCGTCGCCAGACACCTGCAACCGCTGCTCGTCCGCTATCCGGATTTGCACATCGAGCTGGTGACATCGTCCTCCTTGGTCAATGTCAGCCGGAGGGAGGCTGACGTATTCGTCAGTTTCTTCAAACCGGATGGCAAGGGCATGGCCAGCCATTATATCGGGGATTTTCGGCTTTATTTATACGGATCTATCGAGTATATCGAAAGCGCTGGTATTCCTAATTCCATCGAGGATCTGGAGAACTACAGCTTTGTCGGCTACATCCAGGATCTCATCAAACTTGATGTCGTACGCTGGCTCGACGAGATCATCGTCCGTCCACGCATGGCGTTTCAGTCCAACAGCATGTTGGCGCAGATGTCGGCATGCGCATCCGGTCTCGGATTTGCCTTATTGCCTAAATTTTCTGTTATCAACGAAACGAACCTTGTTCCGGTTCTTCCTGATATAGCCTACGTTAAGCGCGAACTATGGGTCAGCGTCCACCAGGATTTACAGTTTTCAAAGCGTGTCTCACTTGTGCAGAATTTCCTGCGCGCAATGTTCTGTGAGAATCTCGACTGGCTCAATGGGCCACCCGATGCTGAACCCCGCGGAAGGAGGTCTTTTGAGCACCTTGAACGGGCTATGTTTTCATAAATATGGAGGGTGGAATCGAATATTTTATGAGAAAATACACATGATCTTTTAATAGAATTAATAATCATGAATTTATTTTGTATTGATTCGAAGGCGCCCCGAAGTGTGTGGGGCTCTTATGCCGCATCGCGAAACTAGAGCTAGTTCACCTCGATGATTCTATTTGTGTAACGGAATTTTCAGCCGTATGCGTTGTCGGGTTTTGAGATTAGCCGTATTTAACATTCAGGAGGGAAAGCATGCATCCGATTCAGGAGGCGGTCACAGGTAGGGAAGGCCAAGGGTGCTCGTCTTCTCCGTACCAGGCGCTCGTTCAGTTTTATTGCGCCTTTAATTCATCCGATATGAAAATGATGTCGGAGAATTGGGCTCAGTCTGACGATATTGCAATGGATAACCCGCTGGGTGGAATCAAGCGCGGTTGGACTGAGTAACCGTCTTAGGGGCTGTTCACATTTGATGATTTGTGTTTACATCCTGATCTTTGGGCGGAGATCAGGATGCTTCGGATGGTACTGACAGATGAACAGTGGCAGACA
>QEUW01000824.1 GCA_003577005.1 Chloroflexota bacterium
TTGATTGCAGCGCATCACCTGGCGGAACGTACGGTTGTGACATCCTTTGACCACAGCGCCCTGGCGCAAATGCACGCAGTTGCTCCGGTGCAGCGCCTGGCCTGGTTGGTCGACCGCAGCGACCCAGAGACGCTGGCGCAGGCCCGCCATTTCCCCCTCTTTCAGCTCTGCCCCAAAGCCGAATTTGTGACCCCCGAAGGCGTCCGCATCGCCCGCACAGTGGCCCCCCACGTGCGCGCCTGGGGTCTCACCGGCACGCGCGCCCAGACCATCGAACGCATCCATCGGGTCATCAATGCCGGCTGCGACGGCATGACTCTCGACTGGCCGGACTGGGTCAAAAAAACGTGATGCGTGATGCGTGATCCTCGTGTGTCACGCACCGCGCATCACGCATTACGCATCACGCACCACCTTTTCAGGAGAAACTGATGAAGATCACCGAAATCAAGACCTATCTCATGCACGCTGGCGTGCCGGACAGTTCGGGTTGGAAGGCGCGCAATTGGCTTTTTGTCAAAGTTTTTACCGACGAGGGCATCTATGGTGTGGGGGAAGCTAGCGGCTGGCCGCGCGTGGTGGAGACGGCTATCCAGGACCTGGCGGCGATCTTGATCGGAGACGACCCTTTTGAGATCGAAAAGCTCTGGCAAAAGATGTATCTGGCGATGATGGGCCACGGTATGACCGGCATCGTGGGCGGCGGCGCCATGATGGGGATCGAAATGGCCCTGTGGGACATCATGGGCAAGGCGCTCAATCTGCCGCTCTACAAGCTGCTGGGAGGCCGGCTGCGCGACCGTGTCCGCCTCTATGCCCACGCCCACAGCGCCGAATCGGCCCGCGATCTGGTGGATCGGGGCTATCATGCGCTCAAGACAGGCGGCGTCAGCGACCCGTTGGGCAAAGTGGCTGCCATCCGCAACGAGGTGGGGCCCGATGTGGATTTGATGGTGGACATCCACGGCCCGCCGTGGCTGACCACCAAAGACGCCATCGCCATGGGACAGGCGTTGGAGGAGTACGATCTCCTCTTTTACGAAGACCCCGTGGCGCCGGAGAATGTCGAGGCGATTGCGCGCGTCGCCCGCGCCGTCAACCTGCCCATTGCTGCGGGCGAACGTCATGCCAACATGTGGGGAGTGCGCGAACTGATCGAGCGCGAGATCATCGACGTGGTGCAGCCGGACACTGGTCGCGCTGCCGGTCTGTCGCAGATGAAGAAGATGGCGGCGCTGGCCGAAATGCACTATGTTACTTTTGCCCCGCACGATGGCTCGCTGGGCCCGGTGGCAGAGATGGCCGCGGTGCATCTCTGCTCTACCCTCCCCAACTTTCTCATCCTAGAGCACCGCGCCGATGATGTGCCCCAGCGCTATGAGGTCATGGAACCGCAACCGACCATTGTCGATGGCTATATGCTCGTGCCGGAGGCGCCAGGGTTAGGGGTAGAGATTGTGGAAGAGGCAATCGCCCGCTATCCATCTACGGGGAATGTTTCGCCCCCCAACCCGGACGAGGAATATGTCTATTTCCGGGCGCGCGAGAGGCGGGCGAGTTGGCTGGGCGCAGGCATCCAGTGGGCGCAGGCATCCAGGAGGGCCCAGAGGACTTTGTGTGACACGCCCAAGCCTTCTAGGCTTGGGCTTCTCGGCGCGTTCTCGCCGAGCTACATGCAGGGTGTCCACCTGAACTACCTGGCGTGCGGCCAGGATACTTGGTTGGATGAATCCAACGGATAGCGATGGGCACGCTTCGGCCTGGAACAAGCTGACCATGACGGCCAATACACAGGATGTTTGTACTGCCGATCACGTCCCTGGGCGCTACA
Organism: Chloroflexota bacterium; assembly: GCA_003577005.1. The sequence goes on from QEUW01000824.1 coordinate 1,832, forward strand.
GTTCCGCACTTGCGACAACGATAGACCCGTTGACCCTTGTTCCTCTCCCCGCATACGGGACACGTCTGCGAGGTGTAGTGTTCATCTTCCTGGATTGCGCCACTGGTCTTGTAGTCGAGTTGTGCAATCATCTTTGCATTGCTGGCGCTACTGACAGTCTGCGCTTGCCGTCGCCCAATCTTCTGAGCGGCATCGTTAAACGGCTTGCCCACATGACAGGTTGCACCGGGGAATGCTTCGGCCACTTTGCGGGTCGCCTTGTGCGTCAGGTCTCGTACCCGGTTGGCAGCCTTGTTCAACAGCTTGGCTTTGCGCCGTTGCAACTTGCGCCACCGGCTAGAGCCTGTAGTCTTCCCACTCTGCGTTTGTTGGATGCTGGCGAGATTCTTGTTGCGCCACTGGAGGGTCGCCTTGACAGCCCGTCCGCTGATCAGGACAGCTGCTTCCCCATCGGTCGCTGCGATCAGGGTGTTGACGCCCAAGTCCACACCGATCACGGTTTGCTGCGGGCACGGTTCATCCGGTATTTGACAGACAAGCAAGACCTTCCCCATGCACAGGCGGGCTTCCATCAAGCGTCCGGGCAAGTCTACCGGAACGGGGATGCGCAATTTGCCGGCGCTGCCGTTGGGCAAAACCAGCTTGCCATCTCGAACAATAGCACCCTGGTTGGTGTAGACAATGTCTCGGAACTTTGGTTTCTTCCAGGGATACTTCGCTTCTGGATGGCCGTTCTTGCGCAACTGACGAGTGGAGTTGACCGCTTCGCAGAACTCCCCGATGATTTGCTGCACGGACTGAGAATGCAGGTGCGGGTACTTACCCTTCGCCCACTTTTCCCAACGCTGCTTGCTCGGCCACTTCCAGTTAAGCCGGCGGATGCGGTGATGCCGTTCGACCAGATCGCCCCACAGCCTAGCCGCTTCCTTGCGAGCCAGACTGAAGGTACGCCATTCGCTTTGCGTCTTCGGCATCCAGTCCATGCGTACAGTTCGGTATCCCATATAGATATTTTACCGCACGGTAAAAAGTTTGTCGAGTCGGGCGGGAAGCGGATCGAGCTAAAGCTCAGTGCGACTAAAAAGCCGCACGTCAAGCCCTTATATCCCACCGCTGAAGCAGGTGGACTTTACGGGCTTCGTTGGTAAACGTCCGCCCGCCAGGTCCGGCAAATTTCATCGGCAACGGCAATCGAGAGCGCAAGCACACTGGCCAATCGGATCCAGCTATGGGGTGGGCGTTGCCACCGGCAG
>QEUW01000825.1 GCA_003577005.1 Chloroflexota bacterium
CCAACGCCCCGTCGAGAAAGCTCCGCATGATCTGCGGGTTGGCCAGTTGCAACGCGATATTGGCAGAGAGCAACAGACCCAATCCGAGCACACGCCCGCGCTGAGGGTGGAGGTAATCAAACAGCAACCGACGGTACTGTTGTAGCGAGACGTTCATGGTCCTCCTTTGGCATGTAACCTATCGGGAAACTTTACAGTCTATACGATCGAAGGGCATGAAACCAAATCGGCAACCTCACGAAGAAGCGGCAGACGGCGACCTGGTTGCCCGTTGTCTGGCCGGGGATACGCTGGCCTTTGCTGCGCTCATCGACCGCCACCGGGCGCGGCTCGAACGCCTGTTGCGGGTATTGGTGGGCGATGCGGCGCTGCGTGACGATGTGTGGCAGGAGACGCTACTGCGCGCCTATTTTCACCTAGACCAGCTGCGCGACCCTGCCCGGTTTGGCGCCTGGCTCTGCCGCATCGCCGCCAACCAGGCGCGCACCCAGCGCAACACAGCGGGAAAGAAGCTGCTGGCCTGGGAAGATCTGCCTGATAGAACATCCAATGCACTGCGATTCAAGAGCGACGCTGTGCTGTCCCTGGAAGAGAGGGTCATCCAGAACGAACTGGCGACCCGGGTGCGCCGGGCAATCGCCGACCTGCCGCCGGCCGAGCAAGAAGCAGTGCTGTTGGTCTATCTGGAAGGGATGAGCCACAAGGAGGTGGCGGCGGAGTTAGGGGCCACCTCAGCGCCGTCAAGGTGCGGATGCACCGGGGGCGCCGGCGATTGCAGGTGAGTCTACGTGAAGTTGCTGAAGCAAGCGTATCACAACCACGAAAGGAACGCAAAATGGTCCGCGTACAAGTACATGACGTGTTACAGGCAACGGCTGTTAAGCCAGGTGAAGAGGGATCGACAGCTGCAGCCGAACAGGTGCGTGACAAGCCACATCGGATGATTCTATTAAAGGCGGAAATCGACGACCGCATGCTTCCGATTTGGGTGGGTGAAATGGAAGGCGATCAGATCGCTCTGTATCTCAAACAAGAAGCGCTGGCTCGCCTAATGACCTACGACCTGTTCAAAACTCTGCTGGAGTTAGGACAAGTTGGCGTAGAGCAGGCGACTGTCGCCCGCCTAGTGGAGAACACCTTTTATAGCGACTTGCACGTGCGGGTCGGCAGCACTACAGTAGATGTGGATTGCCGCCCTAGCGATGCAATCAACGTCGCCTTGCGTATCGGCGCACCGATCTATGTCAGTGAAGAAGTGATGGCGCTCAATCCGCTGGCCGATAAATGGCGCGCTTTCGGCTGGAACACCTGCGAAATCGACGGTCACGACACTGCTGCGATACTTGCAGCCCTAGCCCGATTCCCGAGTGCTGACGGCAAACCAACGGCCATCATTGCCCACACGGTCAAGGGCAAGGGCGTCTCCTTCATGGAAGACGACAATAACTGGCACTACCGCATTCCAACAGCGGATGAAGTGGTGCGATCGAAGCAGGAACTCGGAGTCACCGCATGAGAAACGCCTTCGCCGACGAAATCACCAAACTGGCCGGAACAGACGACCGCGTCGTCCTGCTCTCGGGCG
>QEUW01000826.1 GCA_003577005.1 Chloroflexota bacterium
GGGTCTGTAGACGCGAGAGGATAGGGGAATGATAAACGACTTCGACGATTTTTGCCTGTACGTGTACGTGATTGTCGATGACTTGTGCCAAGGGATGGCTCCTTTGCTGAAACGACCCGGCCCTGCCCCGCAGTGCAGCGACAGCGAACTGATTGCCCTCTGCTTGATTGGCGAGTGCAAAGGGTGGGACATCGAGACTGACCTGTTGAGCAACATGCAAAGCTATCGCCACTTGTTTCCTCATCTACCGGAGCAGAGTCGCTTCAACCGAAGACGACGGAATCTGATGTGGGTCATCAACACTTTGCGCCGTCTGCTCTTGAGCGACCTGGATGTAGCACACGACCGGCAGTGTGTGATCGATAGTCTGCCGATTGCCGTGGTGCAGTTTCACCTCGTGCCCACCTCGACCGCAGACTGGCCCGCCTATGACGCCACCTTTGGCAAGGTCTCGACCAAGAAGCAGACGATCTACGGCTACAAATTGCACCTGCTGGTCACGCTCAACGGCGTGATTCGCGACTTTGAACTGGCCCCGGCCAATCTGACCGATCTGGCCGTAGGCTGCGAGTTGCTGGCCGACCATACCGATCTGACCGTTGTCGGCGACAAGGGCTACATCAGCGCCGAAAGCGCTGCCGAACTTCTGCTCACTAACCGCATCCGCTTGCTCACCTTGCCGCGGGCCAATCAGAAGCAGCAGGTCTCTGCGTCCACGCGACGACTCTTGAACGGTGTGCGCCAGATCATCGAAACGGTTAACGGCCAACTGACCGAACAGTTCAAGCTTGAGACCAACCATGCCCATTCATTCTGCGGGCTGTGTGCCCGCTTGTACACCAAACTCGCCGCACACACCCTCTGCATCTATCTCAACCGATTGCTGGGAAAGCCGAACTTCCTGCAACTCAAAGCCCTGGCTTTTCCCATCTAGCATAAGGCCCTATTAGGCGCTGCCGCTGTCGACCTGTTCCCAGAAGGTGTCCAGGGCCTTTTGCACATCAGACGCGGCCTGGGTGAGCGCTGCCTCCGGCGTGGCTTGGTCGGTCAGGGCAAATTCCCAAGACTCGGCCATGGCGGTCCAGATTTCAGATGCAGCCATGCCGCCCAGATTGCCGCAGCCCTGCGCCCATGCTACGGCGTCGAGCTCGGACTCCTTCATCTTGCGTTGCCGGTCGGGCAACTGGCTGTAGAACAACTCCTGCATGCGTTCGCGTGCGGGGCGGTAGGCCGGCGGCGGCGGCGCGTAGATGGGCTCGCCCGGCAACTGTTGGCGCTCCCAGTCCTGTTTGGCCAAAGCGATGCCCTGCGTACCGCGCGCCTCAAATCCCTCAGGGCTAATCGCAAATTTCACAAACGTCCATGCCGGTTCGACCTTGTCCGTGTTGGGGTCGATGACAAAGGACCAGTCGCAGGCCCAATTGACATTTTGCCCTTCCATCCGCGCCGATACGGGCATGATGGCCGTGCCGTCATAGTCGAGATCCGGGAAGGCCGCGGCGTCGGGCCTGGTGCACGGGGGCGAGACCGTCGTGTGCACCGTCACCGGGCACGGCCTCAAGGATCCGCAGCGGGCGATCGCCG
>QEUW01000243.1 GCA_003577005.1 Chloroflexota bacterium
ACCCCCAATGTACTGGCCGATGTGGGCGCGTTTGGCGGTCTCTTTGCCCTCACCGATCTGCCGCCGCAACCGGTACTCGTGGCCTCCACCGATAGCGTGGGCACCAAGGTCAAGCTGGCGGCGGAACTGGGACGGTGGCGCGGCATTGGGCACGACATCGTCAATCACTGTGTCAACGACATTCTCGTCCAGAACGCCCGTCCGCTCTTTTTTCTCGATTACATCGCCACCAGTAAACTTGTGCCAGAAGTTGTCGCCGAGGTGGTAACCGGCGTGGCCGAGGCGTGTCAGGCTATTGGCTGTGCCTTGCTGGGTGGTGAAACGGCCGAGATGCCAGGTGTCTATGCCGAAGGGGCATTCGACCTGGCCGGCACGGTCGTGGGCATCGTTGACCGCGGCGAGTTGTTGCCCCGCTCTGAAGCGATGGAGGTGGGGGACGCACTCATTGGTCTACTAAGCAGTGGACCACATACCAACGGCTATTCACTGATTCGCCGTCTGGTCGCCGGTCGCAGTCTGGCTGAATCACTCGCCAGAACCGACCAGACGCTGGCCGATGCGCTGCTGGCTCCGCACCGCTGTTATCTTGCTGAAATCGAACAACTGCATCGGGCTGCGATCCCCTTTCATGGGCTGGCGCATATCACCGGCGGCGGTATCATCGACAATCTGCCGCGCGTGCTGCCGTCCCATCTCGCCGCACGGGTCGAAACCGCTGCCTGGAACCTGCCACCCCTCTTTGAACGTTTGGTGGCATGGGGAGAATTGGATCCCTCTACCGCGTTTCGTGTCTTCAACATGGGCATCGGCCTGGTGATCGTTGCACCCGCGGCCAGTGTGGCGGCCATCCGCGATCGACTCCCGGAGGCTGTAGTCATCGGCCAGTTGGTAGAGCGCGAGCAGACACAGGCGCCAGTTCAGTTGGTTGGCTGACCCGTACGGATTTTGCATAATCCACGCTATACTGCGTTCAGTTTGAAACCCGGATTTGCGCCAACCTTTCGCATTCCGGGAAAGGGCCAGCGAGCCTTCTCTGCGGAGAAGCATTGTGGCCCTTTCCCGGAATGCGGGTGTAAAGTAGAACTCCGGTTCTCATTCTGATTTGAGTATAGATTGTAGGATGCATGGTCACAGAGCCAGACAGCCGTCGCGCCTGTTGGGGGGGCGGCAAAGGAGTAGAAATAGATGCGAGGGTTTGAACTGCGTCCGGCTCCCGGCGCAGGGCTATCGCGCCCGGCAAACCGGCTCTTGATCGTCTTGGCGGCGGCGCTGTTGGTCGCACTCCTGACGCCGTGGGTGCTCCGCCCGCTGGTCGAACGGTGGACTACGCCTGCCGTAGCACCTGTTACCGACGAGGCATGGCCCGCCGCACCGCCTACTTACGCACCGCCCACCGTAGCCCTGCCAGCGGCAATCCTTCCTGCGCCGACGGCGACGCCGCTGCCGCCACCGGTCTGGCGCGAGTTGAGTTATTTGACGACCATCGAGTATACGGCAGCCAGCGTCGTCGAGGTCAATCGCAAAACCGCCGTGCCGTGGCTGGGCGAGATGACGACCAATCGCCTCCTGTTACGGGCCGTGGGCACGGTTCAGATGGGCGTCGATCTGAGCAAGGTGAAGGATGTCACCATCGACGGGACCACCATCCGTTTTGTGGCACCCATGCCGGTCGTGACGAGCGTGGAACTGCTGCCAGAGGAATCGCAAATCTACGACCACCAGCAGGTCTTGTTCCTGTCGCAGTCGAGTGGGATCGAGAGCGAGGCGCTGGAAAAGGCGCGCCAGCAGTTGCGCCAGGAGATTGGCGGCAACGAGAGCATGAACAAGCTGGCGCAGGAGTTCGCCCGTTTGCAACTCACCGAATTTTTGCGCAAAGCCGGATTTACGGCTGTGGAGATTACGTTTGAGTAGGGAAGGACAGGCTGACCATGGGCCAGACAGCTTATGATATGGCGCAAGCAGTCATGCGCCGGCCAGACAACCAGTTAGGGCAACCGCTTGAACCACAGGCAGTAGCCATGCCACGCCGGTCGGTGGCCGGGGCGATCTTCCGTTTCTTGGGCTGGATGTTGTTGATGAGCTTCGCCATTGCGGCCGCGGTCGCGGTCACCAGCGTCTGGCTGGTGAGCGATGCCGCCCGCGACCTCTTTTCCCTAGACACGAATGTCCGGATCGTCACTGGGCAGGCCGTAATCGACTCGATCCGGCAGGTCAACAAACAAGTCTTTCTTGAACACTACAATACCGTGGATATCGACTACAGCGAAGCGCCCGAAGGCTGGTTGGGTTATCTGCCGGTGCGCCAGTCGTTTGTGGTCTTGCTCAAAGGCCGCGTCCCCGCCGGGTTTGATTTGAGCCAGTTGCGTACAGAAGATGTGTGGGTGAGCCGTGATGGCCGGCGTGTCCAGCTGGTGTTGCCGCCGCCGGTGCTCTTTGCCGAGAATGTGAGCATCGACGTGGAGAACAGCCGGGTGTTGACCCTCAGCGACAGTTGCCCTTCGTTCCTCTGCCAGGACAAACTGGTGGCGTTCAAGGACCAGATGGGTCCGCAGGGCCGCGATCTGCTCATGGAAGCGTCGCTGCGCAGCGGGATCATGGGCCAGGTCGCCAATGAGGGCCAGCGCTACTACGAGCAGTTCCTCAAGTCGCTTGGCTTTGAGGAAGTGCGCGTCCTAATCCGCCAGGAGTGAGCACCGATCAATCGTTATGACCGCCAAACTCGCCGTTCTCATCTCCGGCAGCGGTAGCAATCTCCAGGCGCTCATCGACGCCATCCGGCTGCGGGCGCTCGATGCACAGATCGTTGTAGTCGTCTCCAACCGGAAAGACGCATTAGGGCTGCAACGGGCCGAAAAAGCGGGCATCCCTACCCGCTACCATCCCCTCAAACCCTACCGCGACGCCGGCAAGTCCCGCACCGAATACGACGCCGACCTGGCGCGCCTGCTCCAGGAATATCGGCCCGACTGGGTGGTGCTCGCCGGCTGGATGCACATCTTTAGCGACGCCTTTATCCGCCACTTTCCCCACCGTATTGTCAACCTCCACCCGGCGCTGCCCGGCCAGTTCCCCGGCGCACACGCCATCGAAGATGCGCTGGCCGCCTTCCAGCGTGGCGAAATCAAAAAGACCGGCGTGATGGTTCACCTCGTGCCCGACGAAGCGGTGGACAGCGGTCCAGTCATTGCCAGCGAATCCGTACCCATCTATCCCCATGATACGCTCGAAACCCTGAACCAGCGCATCCACCAGACCGAGCACATCCTCCTGGTGCAGGCACTGCGCCGGCTGATCGAGGGAGATTAGTAACGAGCGTCATCGCCGGTCGCCCGGGCGATGGCGGCTGTTTCATAAGTCTTCGGCGGGCAGCGAGCTATCAACGGATTCGGGGAACGGATTGAGCGGATTGCGTCTGTCTTCAAGCGTGTTCATTCTATGCCGTGGATCGGGTTGTGTTCAATCCGTTCAATTTGCTCTCAAAATCCGCTGTCAATTCACCTGACTCTGCACCAACGCCGCCACCTCAGCGGCACAACCCCATGAGAGTGTGTGGCCCAGCGCAGCGTGTCCATAGTTGTGGACCACGCTGATCCCCTGGCCCAGCCGCTCCACCTCTAGCCGCACCGCCCGTCGGCCAGGGCGCAACCCCACCCGATGCTCGATGATGTCCGGTTCCGCAAGTACCGGATAGAAGCGGGCACAGCGAGTAAGAATCCCTGCGGCGATCTCCTCGTCGATCTGGATGCGCGCATCACCATAATGATAGGTGCCGCCGAGCAGACAATCCTGGCTGCGCGGGATGATGTAGGTGACCTCGTTGTGCGACTCGGCCGAGAGCATCTCCCCTGGCAAACTGGGCGGCTTGCGGATACGGATCACCTGGCCGCGAATGGGGAACAGATCGTCGCCGGTGAGCATGTGCGCGCCTAACCCCGTGCAATTGACGACCAACCGGTGCGCCCCCGCCAGTTCTGCCAGCGAGCGGATGTCGGCCTGGACAAGCTGGCCCCCCAGTATATGAACCTGTTGGAAGAGCCACGGCATGTAGACCGGCACATCGATCTGCGGCACAGTGATGCCAAAGCCGCTCCACGGCGCTGGAAAACGACCGGGCGGCACAGCCTCGGTGTGGAGGAGCGGCCCCAGGTCTGGCACACCGAGCGGCTCTGTGCTCAACTCATAGAGCAAATTAAAACGGACACCGCTGCCGGGCGTTTCAGCCAGTTTGGTAAAGGCAGCTAGACTCTCCAGCGCCCACCGGCGCATCCGCTCCCCGCCCAAGAGCGCGCCCGGCGCCCAGTAAGCTGCCGCCACATCCGACGTGGTGTGGGGCGGTGTCTCTCGTGCATAGATGGTGACAGAAAAACCCTGTTCGAGCAGGCGGACGGCGCTGGTCAGGCCGATCACACCGCTGCCGATGATGGCGATTGGCTTGTTGTTCATCTTGCTTATGGTATGAGGCAGCATCTGTATGGCAAAGACGTTGAGCGGAAAGCCTTACTGATACAACTCGGCCACGCCTCGTTCGAGCCCGTAGAGCAGGGCGATCTCCTCCGCCGTCAAGGCGCGGTTGAAGAAGGCAATGTCGTCGAACAGGCCCACAAAATGTCCGGTTCCCAGGCGGATCGTAGCCTGGGTGGCATCCCACGTGAACGGCTCGCGGATAACGCCGGTTGCGCCCTGGTAGGCGGCGTTGAAATAGAGACGTGCTCTGCCGTTCTGGGTATTGTTCAGACCGTCCCAGATGATTGCGACATGGGTCCAGCGGTCTTTGGCAAAGGGAGGCTCCTCGACTTTCAACAAGCGCCAGAAGAACTCCTGGCTTTCGGCGCGCCGGTTCTTGACATCCCACACCTGGCGGTTGCCAAAGACACCCAACCGAAAATCCGAGGGCGTGTCATTCTTGGTAAAATCGACCCAGATACAGTCGTCGCTAAAGTTTTTGTCGGTCAATTGCAGCGGGTCGCAGTACTGGCCGGGGATCTCCGCCGGGTCAAGATTCATCCAAAAGGAGGCCGTGCCGTGGAAGGCTGCGGCTGAGTAGGCGACGTTGTTCTCTGCTTTGTAGACGACGACATGGCTATTCTCCTGCGTGAACTGGAGAGCGTCGCCGTATCGGCCCGCGCCGGGTGCAAGCGACAACGCGGGGTTCCCCAGCCCGGGAGTAAGCTCGATGATCTCCTGGCCGTTTTCAATTATGGCACTGTAGATCTGTTTGTCTCCCCGTGCAAAATCGGCCTCTGGACCATGGTCAAACGAGGCATGGAAGGTCAGGGCTTGGGCCAACCCGGTGTGGAGCGCTGCGGAGGTGGCCCGTGTGTGCCGGGTGTCGGACTGATGGTTGCGCTGGCGAGTCATGTTTGTCTTCCTCCTTGGTGAACAACCGTATTTAGCTTATACCCGCGGCCACTCCTGCACCATGAGCGGCAACTCGCTGCCTTGCAATGTCTCCCAATATTTGATTTCGCGCTTCCCCTGCGTCCAGCGGTAGCGATACCAGACGTTGTTGACCTCATCTTGCACGAGCAGCGAATCGTCCAGCGTATCGCGATAGATGACCCCGTCGAAGTGCTCGGCTAGCATAGCTAGCGTGGCAAAAGTTTTGATTGGCATTCTCTTGTTCTCATTAGAAGTTACGCAGTTGGATTCGTTCTCCAGAGGTGCAACGCACTTTTCAAGTGCATCGCACCTGAGCAACTGCGTAACTCCTACTCATAATGGTGGCTTGTATTCGGTGATTTCGCCGAACACCTCAAAGCCTACTCTCTTATAGATGCCCACACCCGCCGCTGCGGCTTGTAAAATCGCCGTCGTATAGCCAGCTGTCCGCGCATCGAGCAAAGGCCATACGGTCAGCGCACTGCCAAACCCGCGCCGGCGATAGGTTGCTACGGTCGAGACGCTGTACAGCCCGACCACGCCGCCACCGACGGTCAACTCGACGGTGCCGACTGGCACAGCATCGAGATAACCGACATAGAACCAGAGCGGCGACTCCGCCGAAAGCAGCAGCGGTGCAGCCAGTTCGTAAAAACGCACCACGTTTGTATCCGGCGGCGTCCACAGGGCGGCGACAAGATTGGCGAAGTCGTGCAACTGGGCAAGGGTGCGCACCCGCTCGATCCGCAGACCTTGGGGGGAGAGATCCACCTCGGCCAACTGCGCCAGGTCGGCGGCCATAGCCAACTCGGTCTCGGCACGCACCAGACCGGCTGCCAGAAGAAGGTCGCCCAGATCGGCAGGCTGATCCGCCGGCCCTGTCCACCAAGAGAAGGGCCGGTTGGCATTGGCGAAATAGTGGATCGCCCGGTGTATCTGGGCCGGCGCCGTGTCACGGTCGAGCCGGGTGTGACAGATGAGATTGAAGGTGTCACAGGCCAGCCCCGAATCGGCAAGCACGAGGCCAGACTCCTCGATCACCGCCATGCCGGCAGTCTGACGCTGCACCCAGGTGGCATGGGTGACGAGATTTTCGTCGGCTGCCTCGGCCAGGTTGGGGAGCATGGCAGTAGATTGGATGGTCATCGTTTTGCCCAGCGGTTTGGGGAGATTGGGTGAGATTGGAGAGATTACACGGGGTCTACCGTCGGCTCAGAAAATCTCCTCAAATCTCTAAAATTCCAAAAATCTCTTCAAATCTCTACGTCCCAAGCTCCAACGCCCGCAAAATCTCGCACACCTCGTCCCGTTCCTGCTCCGGTAGCTCCGAGATCGGCGGGCGGACGGTGCGTTCGCACAGCCCCATCTGCGCCATGGCCTCTTTGACGGCGGAGACGTTGTTGGCGTTGTCGCGGCGGGCGCGCAAATCCTCGAAGGGTTTGATGCGCACCCAGATGTCCAGCGCCTTGGCAAAATTCCCCTCGGTGAGCGCCGCTTGCATTGCCAGCGACCACTGTGGCGTCAAGTTGACCAGCCCCGAGGTAAAGCCCTGGGCGCCACCCACGGCAAAGAAGGGCGCCCACGACTCGGCGATCCCACAGACCCAGGCCAGCCGCTCGCGCCCGACCTCGTTGACGATCTTGGTAAAGAGCGGCGGGTTGCCTACGGCGTACTTGATGCCGACAAAGTTGGGGCATCGATCCGCCAGCCGCTTGATCGTCGCCCCGCTGATCGACGGGTCGCGCACATAGGGCACGATGCCCAGCTCTGGCGCCGAATCGGCAATCGCCTGGTGGTAGGCGATCCAGCCCTCATCCGAGCGATAGGGATGGACCGGCTGGTGTACCATCACCGCTTGCGCACCCATGACCTGGGCAAAATCGGCCATCTCACAGGCGGTCTGCACATCAAAGCCCACGCCGGCCAGGATCAAGGCATCATTGCGGCTCTCATGCACCGCCACCACCGTTTCCTCCACCTGTTGGCGCTGTTCGACCCCGTTGAGCGAGTAGAATTCGCTGGTGTTGCCGTTGGGCGTCACGACGGCGACACCGCCATCCACCATGCGTATGACCAGCTTGCGATAGAGGCCGAAGTCGGCACTGCCATCCGGCCGGAATGGCGTAACGGGTATGGCGACGACCGTTCGTAGGGCAGATTTTATCTCGTTCAGGTTCATAATTGCTCCTTGCAGACAGGAATAGTCACAGGTACTCTGTTGACGAGACAGTGGCAGACGCCTAACACGCAACATGTATTATAGTAGACTGCCCGCCTGTTCTACAACCATCTCTTGTAATGCTTTCCAGATTTAGATGATTTCGTGTAAGATAGACCCTGGTACTTGCTTGTCCAGTTCCCGCTCCCTACTTCGCACATGGAAAGGAAGATTACCATGAACCAGAAAAGATTTACACTTTTTGGTCTGCTTATCATTGCCGCACTTTTGATTGCCGCATGCACCGCCGTTCAGGTGCCGGTCGCTGCGCCAGCAGCCACCCCTGCCGCAGCCGAGGAAGCCGCCGAAGAAGGCGCGGCGGTGGCCTATCCTACCGAACTGATCAGCATCATGGCCCCGGCTGGCCCGGGCGGTGGGTGGGACCTGACCGCACGCGCTATGCAGACTGCACTCCAGGCCACCACTGGACAAAATGTGGAAGTCTATAATGTGCCGGGCGCCGGTGGCACGGTGGGGCTGGCGGAATTTACCAGCCAGCGCGCCGGCGACCCGCACCAGATGATGGTGATGGGGCTGGTGATGGTGGGTGCGATCGAGACCAACCAATCGCCGGTGACATTGGAAGAGGTAACGCCGCTGGCCTCGCTGACCACCGAGTGGGAAGCCATTGTCGTGCCCGCCGACTCCGAGATCCAAGATTTTGGGCAGTTGATCGAAGCCTTCCAGGCCGACCCGGCCAGCGTGAGTTGGGCCGGTGGTTCGGCGGGCGGCACCGACCACATCCTCGTTGGGCTGATCGCCCAGGCAACGGGTGTCGACCCGGCAGGCATCAACTATATCGCCCATTCGGGCGGTGGCGAGGCGTTGGCGGCGATCCTTTCAGGTGCGGTTACGGCGGGCGTCTCCGGGCTTTCCGAATTCCGCGACCAGGTGGAGGCTGGGCAGTTGCGCCTGTTGGCCGTCTCCAGCGACAGCCGCTTAGAAGGCGTCGATGCGCCAACGATCCAGGAAGCCGGGGTGGATGTGGTGCTCGCCAACTGGCGCGCCGTGGTCGGCCCGCCGGGCTTGACGGACGAGCAGCGCGACGCCGTCGTGGCGACGCTCCAGGCGATGCACGATAGCCCGGAGTGGACGCAGGCGTTGGCCGACAACGGCTGGGCCGATTTCTTCCAGAGTGGCGATGAGTTTGCAACCTTTTTGAGCGAAGAGACCAGCCGTGTCCAGGCTGTATTGCGTGACATTGGTCTTGTCGAATGAACGAGCCGTCGTCTGCACCAGCGGTTTCAACACGCAGCGTGCTCGGTCTGCGGCTGGTCGCCATCGTGCTGTTGCTTTTGAGCGGGGTGATGGTCTATCAAAGCACGCAAATTCGCCAGGGCGGGGGCTTTACGGTGATTGGCCCCCGCTATTTTCCCACGCTTGTCACGCTGGGGCTGCTCTGCCTCAGTGTGGTCTTTTTGCTCCGTACGACGCTGCTGCCCGACCGCGACTTGATGGCGCAAGCGACGGTAGAGGACCGCATCACGCACTGGCCCAGCGTTGCGCTGACGGTGGTCAGCCTCTTTGCTTATGCGTGGGCCTTTCAGGGCCTGGGCTATATCGTCGCCACGACGCTCTTCTTTCCCGTTGAGGCTCGCATTTTGGGCAGCCGCTCTCCGTTGCGCGACCTGCTCGTGGGGCTGGGTGTGGCGGTGATCATCTTTCTTGGTTTTACCCGATTTTTGGGCGTCCGGCTGCCGGCGGGGCTGCTTGACCTGATCTTTTAGTTGATACACCAACCAATGGAAGTTCTCGGCAACCTGTTTGATGGCTTTGCCATCGCCTTCCAGCCCCAATACTTGTTGCTGGCCGCCCTTGGTGTGACGCTGGGCACGTTGGTGGGCGTGTTGCCCGGCATCGGCCCGGCGTTGACCGTCGCTTTGTTGCTGCCACTCACTTACAACTTTGACCCCACCGGCGCTTTCATCATGTTTGCCGGTATTTACTATGGTGGCATGTATGGTGGCTCGACGACTTCGATCTTGTTGAACACGCCGGGCGAATCGGCTTCGGTGGCAACCACCATCGAAGGCTTTCAGATGGCCAAGGCGGGGCGCGGCGGGGCGGCGCTGGCGACGGCGGCGATCGGCTCGTTTGTGGCCGGCACCATTTCCACCATTGTCTTGACGTTTCTGGCCCCCACTGCGGCGCGGCTGGCCTTACTTTTCCAGCCGGCCGATTATTTTGCCCTTGCCGTGCTGGCCTTTGTCAGCATCACATCGCTGGTGGGTCGCTCGCTGGTGCGGGGATTGGTCAGCCTCTTTCTCGGCCTCTGGATTGGGCTGGTGGGGATCGACGTGCTGAGCGGCCAGTCACGCTTCACCTTTGGCATCCCGCAGTTATTGAGTGGTATCGACATCGTGGTGGTGGCTGTCGGTCTCTTTGCGGTGGGCGAGGCGCTGCATGTCGCCGCCCGGCTGCGTTCTGGCTCGGAAGAGATCGTGCCGGTTAAGGGCAAAATCTGGATGACCGGACTGGAATGGCGGCGCTCGATCCTGCCCTGGCTGCGCGGCACGTTGATCGGCTTTCCCTTTGGCACCCTGCCGGCGGGCGGGGCGGAAATCCCCACTTTTCTCAGCTATAGCCTGGAAAAACGGCTTTCCAAATACAAAAATGAATTTGGCCGCGGGGCCATCGAGGGTGTGGCCGGGCCGGAGGCGGCTAACAATGCCGCTTTTTCCGGCGTTCTCGTGCCGCTGCTCACCCTGGGCATCCCCACCTCGGCGACGGCGGCGATCTTGCTGGTGGCGTTTCAGATTTACAACCTTCAGCCGGGGCCGCTGCTCTTTCAAAATTCGCCCGATCTGGTCTGGGCGCTGATTGCCAGCCTCTATGTCGGCAACCTTATGTTGCTGGTGCTCAACCTGCCGCTGATCCGCATCTGGATCAAACTGCTGGAAATCCCGCGCCCGCTGCTCTATACGGGCATCCTGGTCTTTGGCACCCTGGGCGTCTACAGCCGGGCCAACAGTGTAGTCGAAGTTGTGATGATGTACGGGATCGGGGTGCTTGGGTTTTTGATGCGGCGCTACGATTTCCCGATTGGGCCGCTGATTATTGGTGCAATCTTGGGTCCGCTGGCCGAAACCCAGTTCCGCCGGGCGCTGGCGATCAGCCAGGCCGATTATTCGATTTTTGTCACCCGCCCTATCTCGCTGGCTTTGCTCCTGCTTGCGTTGGTGGCGCTGGTGTTGCCCTATCTGCCGGTCTGGTGGAGCTGGCTGCGTGGCAGCCGTACGCAGCCGGGACGTCTGGTTTTTGGAGAAGGGGATGAGGATTAGTCGTTTAGAAGACAAATAAACAGGTAGACAGGTATTATCATTCGTGTCTATCTGTTTACCTGTCTCCTTGTTTACCCGCTACAGCTAAAAATATCAAGAGAGGCAATATGTCCGCAACTGGCAAACTGCGCAGCGCGCAGTGGTTCGAAGGCAATGGCGCCGGCAATTTTGTCGCCCGCAGTTGGACCAAAAACCAGGGCTACCCGCATCACCTCTACCAGGATC
Source organism: Chloroflexota bacterium (assembly GCA_003577005.1). The sequence goes on from QEUW01000243.1 coordinate 11,104, forward strand.
GGCCTGTTATCGGCATCTGCAACACCTGGAGCGAGCTCACCCCGTGCAACGGCCACTTCCGCATCCTGGCCGAGATGGTCAAACGGGGTGTCTACGAAGCCGGTGGTTTTCCGCTTGAGTTCCCGGTTATGTCGCTGGGCGAGGCGTTGATGCGCCCCACGACCATGCTCTTTCGCAACCTGGCGGCGATGGATGTGGAGGAGACGATCCGCGCCAATCCGCTCGACGGCGTGGTGTTGCTCACCGGCTGCGACAAGACCACGCCTTCGACGATCATGGGGTCGTGTAGCGTGGACCTGCCCACCATCGTCGTCTCCGGCGGGGCGATGCTCAACGGCAAGTTCCGCGGGCGCGACATCGGGTCGGGCACCGATATGTTCAAGTTCAACGACGACCTGCGCGCCGGGGTAATGACGCCGGTTGAATACGCCGAAGCCGAGGCATGTATGTCACGCAGCGACGGCAACTGTATGACCATGGGCACCGCCGCCACCATGGCCTGTATGGTCGAGGCGCTGGGGCTGACCCTGCCGGGCGGTGCGGCCATCCCCGCCCCAGATGCCCGGCGCAAACGGCTGGCGCACCTGGC
>QEUW01000244.1 GCA_003577005.1 Chloroflexota bacterium
GGGAGGTGACCGGATGAATGCTCGACAAATCAGGTTGTCTCCGGTCACCTCCCGGAGGTGGGCCCACCTCACATGCGCCAATTTAACGTTGTCGTACTATTTAACCACCCGGGCGCTTGGCCAAGGCCAGAATCCGCCGGGCCACATCCTCATTGACCGGCATGACCGAAAGCCGGTTGCCCTTGCGCACGACCATCAGTTCGTCGCCGGTAAAGGCGTCCTGTAGCTCTTGTAGGGTCAGCACACGGGCGAATTTTTCCACAAACTTTACCCGGACGGTGTGCCAGCGGGGTTCGGCAGCGGTGCTTTTAGGGTCGAAATAGTCTGAGCTTGGGTCGAACTGGGTGGGGTCGACGACCATGGTCTCGGTCACTGCGCAGAGGCCGGCAATGCCAAGGGGGTCCGCGCTGGAGTGATAGAAGAAACAGAGATCACCCACCTCTGCGCCCTTGAGATAGTTGCGCGCCTGATAATTGCGGATGCCATCCCAGATCGTCTCCCCCTCACACGCCAGGTGGTCGATGCTGTAGGCTTCCGGTTCGGATTTGAGCAGCCAATAGTTCATGAATAGCCTCTTGGTCTAGGGGGACAGGGAGACACGTAGACACGCCCTGTCTCCCTGTCCCCCTATCTACCTGTCTACCCTCTCTAAAAACTTCTCGTACTCCTCATCCTTGATCTCGACCAGTTGGTTGGGAGCCGGATACGCGCCGCTGTCGACATCGTTCTTGAATTCACGAAAGGCGGCGATGGATTCCTGATGGAGGCGAGCGTACTCCTCCTTAAAGTTGCGGTAGACCTTGGCGTGGCGCGGGATGTGCCCTTCGTTGTCACCCAGGATGTCGGTAGAAAAGAGATATTGGGCGTCGCAGCCGGTGCCGCTGCCCATGCCGATCAACAGAATGTTGACCCGGCGCGAGATCTCCGCCGCCACTTTGTAGGGCACGATTTCGATCTCCACGCCAATGGCGCCCGCTTCCTGGTAGGCCAGCGTTCTTTCATAGACTTGGAGTGCTTCCTCAGCGGTCTTGCCGACGGCTTTGAAACCACCAAACCAGGTGCTCTTGTAAGGCACAAAGCCGACATGGCCGACCACCGGAATACCCTCGTTGGCCATTGCCCGCACAAATTCCAGGCTAGAGCCGCAATAGACCGCATCCGCCCGGTGGCGCAAGGCTTGGAAACCACCCCGCAAGACCTCGGATGTACTCGTGTAATCGCCATAGGCCAACCCGATGGTCAGAAAGGTGTTTGGCGCCGCCGCGCGGATCTCGGCGCAGTTGCTGCGCTCGGAGGTGATGATCATGTCGATGCCGGCGGCCTCACAGGCGCTGGCCTCTTTGGCATTGCGGACATAGACCTCAGTCAACTGGCGCTTTCCTTTGAGCGCCAACAGATCTTTTACAGTGAGTTTTGACATGCGCCTTTTCCTTGACTTGAGCCAGACGGAGTGTTGGCCTGCGGTGAATAAAACATGCTGCAAACGAAGGATTGGTTGCGGCCTGGCCCATTGTAATTCAATCCGCTAGCGGATGCAACCAGGCTTCGCCAGACGGGTAGAGCCCTATGCCGGGTCGAGTTCGTTGCGCCCATCATTGGAAATAGCTCTCTTCCGGCCCAGGCTTGCGTGAGGCAAAACCCGTTGTTACAATAGACTGGTGTTATCAGCAAGGAGTACAACCATGCCGCCTACAGTCCCACCTCACAACCTTCCCCGCCAATTGACACCCTTGGTCGGACGTTCGAACGAACTGGCCTCGATCTGTACACAGATGGCTGATCCCTTGTGCTCGCTGTTGACCCTGACCGGCCCAGGTGGGATCGGCAAGACCCGGCTGGCTGTTGAAGCAGCTACAGCGATCGTGCGTGGCACTGTTCCCGCCGTTCAGGCTGAACCGGCACCAGCCTTTGCCGACGGCGTCTATCTGGTCAACCTGCAGCCGCTCACGACCGCCGACCTGTTGGCGCCCACCATCGCCGATGTGCTCGGTCTTCACCGGTCGGGGATGGAAGAAGCGGCTGAACAGCTTGTCCGCTATCTGGCCGACAAACAGTTGCTGTTGGTCTTGGATAACTTCGAACAGTTGCTCCCCGCCGGCGCCGACCTGCTGGAGCAATTGTTGGTGGCTGCGCCCGGGCTCAAGCTGCTGGTCACTTCGCGCGAGACGCTCAACCTGCGTGAAGAGTGGATCTACCCGCTGAAGGGGCTGCCCTACCCAAAGCCTGGGTCGACCAGGGTGGACGAGCCCGCTGCGCTGGCCAGGCAACTAGAGCAGTCTGCCGCCGTCCAGCTCTTTGTGGAACGGGCGCGGCGAGTACGCTGGTACCTTTCGCTGGAGCAAGAGGGGGCAGACATCCTTGCCATTTGTCAGTTGGTGGAAGGGTCGCCGCTGGCCATCGAACTGGCGGCGGCGTGGACCCGCTCCATGCGCTGCGCCCAAATCGCCGAGGAGATCCAGCGCAACCTCGACTTTCTTAGCACTAATCTGCGCAATGTGCCCGAACGGCATCGCAGTATGCAGGCCGTCTTCGCCCAGTCGTGGCGCTTGCTAACCCAGACGGAACAGACGGTCTTCAAACGGCTGTCGATCTTTAGCGGCGGATTCACACGCCAGGCAGCCGAACAGATCGCCGGCGCCTCGTTGGTAACGCTCTCGACCCTGGTGGATAAATCACTCTTGCGCTGGGATGCCGAGGGGCTCTACCAGATCCACGAACTGCTGCGCCAGTTTGGGGAAGAGCAATTGGAGCAGACACCCGAGGAGGCTCAGTCGGTGCACAATGCGCATTGTGACTATTACAGCCGGCGCTTTCAAGGTCTGGAAGATTCACTCTACGGCCCGTACCGGCGCCAGCTGATCGCCGAAATTGCCGCCGAATTTGAAAACGTGCGCCAGGCCTGGAACTGGGCCGTGGAGATGGGCAACGCCACAGTTATCAGCCGGATGGTCTACCTTGTGCAGGATTATTACGACGCCCGCGGGCGCTCGAGTGAGGCGTTGGCTGCGCTGGGCACAGCAGTCCAACGCCTCGAAGGGTTGGAAGCCACCGAGCAGACCTTGCAGAGCCTGGCTCTCGTGCTCAATTTTCTGGGTTACACCCAGTTGCGCAACGGCCGGCTGGAAGAAGCAAAAACAACCCTGTCGCGCAGCCAGGCGATCTATGAGCGATTGCAGTCCAGCCCGCCTTCCGGCTTTGGCACCAATCCGCTGGCTGGCTTGGGGATGCTGGCGAACACCGAGGGGCGGTATGCCGCAGCGAGTGCGATCGGCGCAGCGTTGCGGGAACAATGCGAGGCGCGCGGCGACGATTTTGGTTTGGCGGCCGCTTACTATATTCTGGCCAATGCGGCCCTGGCGCAGGGTGATTACGAGGCCGCCGCCCATGCCGCGCACCAGGCCCATCGGCTGGCGCAAGCCACCGGCAACCATTATTTTCAGGCGTACACGCTCAACGATCTGGGCAGCGTGGCTTTGGCCCAGGGTGATTACGACCGGGCACGGCAATACTTTCAACAGAGCTATACGCTGCGCTCCGAATCGCAGGACCCAGAGGGGACGGCGGTGGCGCTCACCTTGCTGGCCCGCACCGCCTGGCTCGAGAAAGATTTTCCCCAGGCGGAGCAACTCTACCGCCAAAGCCTGGCCATCTACCGCCAGATCGATGACTGGGGCGGCCTGGCGCGTGCGCTGCGCGGGCTGGGTGAGACGGCGCTGGCGCTCCATGATCTCCCGTCCGCCCGCCGCTTCTTTTACGAAGCCCTCTCGATTGCCGTGAACATGAAATTCTGGCCGCTCTGTCTCATGGTTTTGGGAGGCTTGGGCGAACTCTGGCTGCATGACAACCAGCGCGAGCATGGGGTTGAGCCGCTCAGGGTGGCGGCGCACCATCCAGCAGCCGACCGCGCAACCCGCGAACGTGCTTGCGCCTGGCTAAACCGGCACACCAGGGCAGTATCCCCGGACGCAGCGATTACCGATGATCAACTCATCACGGTTGCGCAGCGGACGCTAACGGTCCTGTCGCTGCAAAGCGACGAAGCTGTGCCCGCTACTGCGGCAGCAGCGCCCGCTGACCAACCCCTTGTCGAACCCCTGACCGAACGTGAGTTCGAAGTGCTCCGCCTGATCGCCGACGGCTTGACCAATGCCGAAATTGCCGAGGAGTTGATCATCGCCATCGGCACGGTCAAGTCCTACACGGGTAATATCTACGGCAAGTTGGGCGTCCGCAGCCGCACCCAGGCTGTCGCCCGCGCCCGTGAGTTGAATCTGCTGTGAAAATCGGGCAAAACAGCGCAACACAGAGAACACAGAGAAAAAGCTCTGTGCGCTCCGTGGCTGCTCGGCGTTCTCGGTGTTTCTGCTTTTGCTGCTGGGAAAATAGACGGCGGATGAGGCGGATGCTCGCAGCTTCAAATCTGTGCAATCTGCGGAATCTGTGGGTCGATTTCACAAGACCAACCCTCCAATGAACCCTGGTTTGGGCCAAACCAACCCGCCGGATGACCTTTGGCAGTAGGTCCGCTCCCTCTCCCCTGCTACCATTGACCCTGTCTTCGCCTACTCATTCCAGCGATGCAAACGATGAATAAAAGGGCGAAGCACTGTGGGTTGACGAAAGCAGTTTAGATTTTCAAAAGGGAGCAGATGATGACAGAGACGGGAACTACCAACGGGACCAATGGGTTCAACGAAGCAAAAGTCGAAGCCCTGGCCGAGCAGATCACAGGGTTTCTCAACCACGGCGCCCTCGCCGTGATGACCAGCATCGGCCACCGCACCGGGCTCTTTGACACGATGGCGCAACTACCGCCGGCCACCAGCGGGCAGATCGCAGCAGCCGCCGGCCTCCAGGAGCGCTATGTGCGCGAGTGGCTGGGCGCCATGGTGACCGGCCGGATCGTCGAGTATGACCCCACCTACCAGACCTATCAACTGCCGGCTGAACACGCGGCGCTGCTCACTCGCGCAGCCGCACCCAATAACATGGCCGTCTTCACCCAGTATATCGGCCTCTTTGGTTCGGTGGAAAGCAAAATTGTCGATGTCTTTGCCAAGGGCGGAGGCGTCCACTATGAAGAGTTTGAGCGCTTTCACGATGTGATGGCCGAGGACAGCGGGCAGACGGTCGTCGCCGCGCTGACCGACCAGATCTTGCCGTTGGTGCCGGGGCTGACCGAGCAATTGCAGCGCGGCATCGATGTGTTGGATGTGGGTTGCGGCGCTGGCCGGGCGCTCAACCTCATGGCCGAAACCTTTCCCAACAGCCGCTTCACCGGCTATGACTTCTCCGCCGAAGGCATCGGCATTGCCCAGGCCGAGGCCGAGCGGAGGGGGCTGCGCAACATCCGTTTTGTCGTGCAGGATGCGGCCACGTTCGCCGAAGAGGAGCGCTATGACCTGATCTGCACCTTCGATGCGATCCACGACCAGGCGCGGCCGGCCACCGTGTTGAGCAACATCCACCAGGCGCTCCGCCGCGATAGCATCTATCTGATGCAGGATATTGCGGCGTCGAGCAGCCTGGAGCAAAACCTGGAACACCCCACCGCGCCCCTGCTCTATACCGTCTCCACCATGCACTGCATGACCGTCTCGCTGGCCCAGGGCGGCGAAGGGTTGGGCACCATGTGGGGCCGGGAGACGGCGCTGCGCATGTTGAAGGAGGCTGGCTTCACCACCGTTGCGGTGCGCCAGTTGCCCCACGACTTTATGAATGACTACTATATCAACCGTAAAGCAGAGATGGGAGGATAAAATGAAACGGACTCAACTGGCCCTGATCACGCTCGTCCTTTTGCTCGCTCTGGGTGGCTGCACCGCCGCTGCACCACTGGTTCTCCCCGCCGCGGCGGTGGATCAGACCCAGGAGCAGGCCGTCGCCTATGAACTCCTTGAGTTCGACGTAGCCGAAGATCACACTCGTTTTGCCTTTGACAAAAGCAATCTCTTTGACGACGGTGTGCCGGGCGCCGGCACCAGCTTTATCACTCAGGGGTACATCTACCCCAAAGGTACGTTGGATGGCACCAATGGTGTTCTGGCCGACGGCAGCCCCGAATTCCCCGACAGAGTCCTGGGCGAGTGGACCTGTCGCGGTTGGATGGTTGGCAACGGCATATACACAGAGAGCGGGCCGTTCGGTATCACGACGCAGGTCTACCAGTTTGGCGATACGTACGGCAACCGAACACTGGTCTCCGACGGCTATGAGCTGGCCGATCTGAACACGCCCGTCGAGCGCGCCATCACCGGCGGCACCGGCGACTACGTGGGAGCAACCGGCGAAGCCACCCAGCAACTGCTGGGGATGACCGAACAGATGGGTGTCAACCTGCGTTTTGCCCTCAAGGTCACCAAATGATCTGATTTCCACGTCCCCGGCACTTCCCAAAATGTCGGGGACGGCTCTGTATCAGAACAGACGTAAAAGCCTCACTGCTTTAGCGAAAGGTCAACAGAACCAAGACCGCGCTTGCATTTCCACCCACAACTTGCGGGTGCTCTGTTTCATTCGCCTTCTCACTTCTGTTCACGGCGTCGCCTGCGCCTGCCTTTTGGCGCGGCGCGCTCGATTGCGCACCCGAACCGATTCCAATCCCGTATTCTCGCCCGGCTCGGCGGCAAGCTCCAGCCGATCCACCCATTTGACGTTGGCAAAATGGCGGACACCTGGCAACACCAGGCGCCACGGCCCGCCGTTTTCGACCGAGAGTGGCTGGTCATTGACCGTATCGGCCAGGATGGCCTCTTCTGCTTCCTGGCGCGAAAGAGGAGCCACATACTTCCCCGCACCCACGCGAATGTAGCCGGCTGCGGGCAAGGGACCAGCGGTTGCGACCACGTCGAGCAGGCGGGGTCCGCGCCAGAAGCGCTCCTGAGGCGTCGATTTCCCGTCACAGCGGAAGTTTGCGGCCACGCCGCTGCGTGGGAGGGCAGCGAGGTCAGCGGGCGTGAGTGACCTGGCAACGCTGACCAGTCCTTCGATGCGCAAGGTGGGGTCGCCTGCCTGTTGCCCACCCGGTCCGGTTGGATTTGCGGCTGAAGCCTGGTTGTCATATGCCATAGCAGATTCCTCGATATTGCAGTGCTGAGAGGGATTCCAGATATTTAGACGGTAAATACTCAAAATTTGAGTAATCAAATCATAAATCAAAGTATGATCCATGTCAAGCTGGGATTTTCAAAGGGTGCATCGAGGGATTAAGGAAGGCAAACTGCTATTGGGCTATAGCTCCCCGTATCGCTGGAGCAGGGCGAGGATGCCGGCGCGGCTGTGTTCGGCATGGCGCCGTTGGGCAACCCGTGCCTGCTCGACATCGCGCCGGGCAAAGGCCTCGAGAATGGCCTCATGCTCCTGTTGCCCTTCCCGGCTGCGTGCGAGCGCACGCAATGAGTAGGCGCGCGCCGTCTGCATGTGGGTATTGAGCGCACGATAGGCGCCGATGATATGGCTGTTCTTGCAGAGGCAGATCAAGCGCAAATGGAACTGCTCATCACAGCGGATAAAAGAGCGGTAATCAAAGGTCTCGTCGGTCACACCTGTCACCAGGTGTGCTGTTTCTTCAAGCAGGTTGCGCAGTTCTTCCAGGTCGTTATTGCTGATGTGCAAAATGATCTTGGGCGTTACCCAATACTCGATCATGATACGCGCCTCGAAAATTTCCTCATAGAGCGTGGCGCTGAGCGGGGTGACAAAGCTCCCCACCCGGTTGCGAACGGTGACAAGCCCCTCGAGTTCGAGACGCCTAAGTGCATCGACAACCGGCATCCGGCTCACTGCCAGCTCTCTCTGGATCGCCGCCAGATCAAGCTTTGTGCCGGGCTGCAACTGGCGCTCGATAATCCTTTGTCTTAAGATCTCATAAACCTGCTCATTGAGCGTCGATTCGAGTTCTCTACGCATAACACGAATTCCCGGCGGAGACTAAACAGGATAACCAACTTGCATCATTTCAGACTTTTACGTAATATATTACAACCCCTTCTGGTATTCAAATAATTGCTGAACAGTGTGGAAATTATCATGGCTGTTTTGGATCCTCAGCTTTTGCCAGGCGAGTCTGAGGCAGTTGGAGACAACTTTAGCAAACGGCGTCAACCACTCTCTGATACTCCCATTGCAACGCTTTGTCGTCTGTAATCCATTGTCACGCTCGAAGTCACACTCGAAAAGGTAACCAAAGGAGAAGTCAACTATGCAACAACTCTCGCGTCGAGCATTCTTGCAGTTGGCGGCTGGGACAACCGCTGTGGCGGCGCTGGCGGCTTGCCAACCGGCTGTACCGGGCGCCCAGCCTGCTGGGGCTGCTTCCACAACGACCGAATCGGCGAGCATCAACCTGTGGGGCTTCACCGGGCCGATCTGGGAAGCGATGATCACCGCGTTCAACGAACAGCATGAGCATATCAATGTCAATCTGACCGAGATCGGCGACACTGTTTTTGGCGACCAGAAGTTTCTGACCGCGGTTGCGGCCAACACCGGCCCTGACGCCGCCATTCAGAATCGTCACACCTTTCTCCAGTTTGCGGCCAAAGGCCTCTACCAGGATGTAACGCCCTGGTTCGAGCAGAGCGGGCTGGAGCGCGCCGATTTTACTCCGGTGCAGTTGGAGGAGTCCTCGTGGAACGGCAATATCTTTGGCCTGCCCCTGTTTACCGATGTGCGTTATCTCTATTGGAACAAGGAGCACTACGAAGAAGCCGGCCTTGACCCTGATCAACCGCCGACAACGTGGGCGGAGTTGGAAGAATACACAGCAAGATTGCTTGTCAAAGAGAGCGATGACAAAGTGGAGCGGTACGGCTTTGTGCCCTACCTCTACGGTAATTCGTGGATGTGGCTCTACGGTTTTCTCAACAAGGCGCCGGCCATCAGCGAAGACAAACGCACTATCCTCTGCGATGATCCAAAGTGGGTCGAGACATTGGAATGGATGGTCAATTTCTATGACAACCATGTGGGCGATTTTGAACTCGCCAACTCCTTTAGCCAGGCGATCACTTCGTCCGGGCTGGGTGATCCGTTTGTCGCCGGCAAGGTCTCCATGACCGCTCACGGTGACTGGTTTGTAGGCGACTTGTTGCGCAGCCCCGGTGTGGAGTGGGATGCCGCGCCCATGCCCATCCCGCCTGGTGGCGAGAAGAGCACCTGGTCGTGCGGCTTCTCTATTGTGATGGTGCCCTCCTCAACCCATCAGGATGAGGCGTGGGAACTCATGCGCTGGATGACCGGTGTCGAAGGTTGGGAAGCGCGCGCCAATGCCACGCTGGCCGATATCACCGACACCTGGCGGCGCGAGCAGATCGAAGGTGAACCCCAATACTGGCCGACGCAGGCGTGCTATCTCCCGGCGCTTCAGATGCTCGAGGAGAGCTACATCAGCAAGCTCGGCGAACGAGAACAGCGCGCCTGGGCGTTGGGTATCGACGCTCTGGAGAACTGGACGCACGGTTGCGGCAGCGAAATGGGCGTGGCGGCGCTGGAATATTGGGTAGAGATGGACAACGCCGCCCGTTCTGCGCTCTCGCACCAGGTGACGGCAGAGGAAGCCATGCTCACCTGCAAGCAGAAAGTTCAGGAGGCAACCGACCGCGCCTGGGCGGCCATCGACGGCGCATAGTACGCTGATCAGTAAGTTACCAGTGAACAGTGATTCAGTAATTAGCGCGGCAGGCTATTTACTGCTTACCGCTTCTGTTCACTGGTAACTGCTCACTGTTCACTGTCACCGCATTTCAACAGGAGGAGGGATCATGGCTGTAGCGACGCGACCGAGACCCTGGCGCCAGACCTTACGCGGGCGCGAGGCGCTCACGTTCTACCTGTTCATCTTGCCCTGGGTATTGGGGTTTCTGATCTTCACTGTCGGCCCGATCATCGCGTCGTTCGTGCTCAGTTTTACCGAATATGATATTATCCTGGCCCCACGCTTTGTAGGGTTGGGCAACTTTCGCGAGCTTTTCAATGATCCGCTCTTCTACACCAGCCTCTATAATACACTCTATATCGTCGTCCTTGCTGTGCCGTTGGGAATGGTAGTGTCGTTTGCTGTTGCGTTGTTGCTCAACCAGAAGGTGCGGTTTATGGCCGCCTACCGGACAGCATATTTTATGCCATCGATTGTGCCGGCAGTCGCCTCAGCCGCGCTCTGGCTCTATCTGCTCCAACCGCAGTGGGGGTTGCTGAACGGTTTTTTGGAGGCGCTCGGCATTCCTGGCCCCGGCTGGCTCTCGTCGACCGTATGGTCGAAGCCGGCGATCATCCTGCTGATGGTCTGGGGTTCCGGCGGCACGATGATCATCTATCTGGCCGGTTTGCAGGATATTCCGCAGTCGCTCTATGAAGCAGCCGAGATCGATGGGGCCAATGGCTGGCGCAAGTTTCGCCACGTCACGTTGCCGCTCATGACGCCGTCGATCTTTTTTACGCTGGTGATCGGCATCATCGGCGCCTTCCAGGTCTTTGCCATCATCTTTGTGCTGACCGATGGAATGGGCGGTCCGCTCAATTCGACTCTGGTCTACATGATCTATCTGTTCCGCAACGGGTTCAACTTCTTCCGCATGGGTTATGCTTCGGCCATGGCGTGGATCCTCTTTCTGATCATCCTGGCGCTGACTTGGGTGCAATTCAAGACGGCCTCGAAGTGGGTCTATTACGAGGCAGCGAGTGAGGAGGCGTAGGCAATGGCAACCATCACGCGGCAGGCACAGACCCAGGCATTGGCGGCGAGTGCGGCGCGCAGCCGCCACCGGCTGCGCCAGATAGTGCGGCGCACCGCCACCCATCTACTGCTCTTTACGGGCAGTTTTATCTTCTTTGTTCCCTTGATTTTTATGGTCTCGACCTCGCTCAAGGCGATGCGCCAGATTGCCAAATTCCCGCCAGAGTGGATCCCAAACCCGGTGATCTGGCTCAACTATGTCGATGTCTTTCGCTATGCCCCCATGCACAAGTATCTGGTCAACACGCTGATCATCGTCTTCCCCAACATTCTAGGCGCGGTGTTGACGTCGGCGCTGGCGGCTTATGCGTTTGCGCGCTTGCGGGCGCCGGGCAAGAATCTGCTCTTTATGGTGCTGCTCTCAACGATGATGTTGCCTGCCGTCGTGACCATGATCCCGACCTATATTCTCTTTGCGCAGTTGGGTTGGGTGGGCACCTTCAAACCGCTGATCATTCCGCCGTTGGCCGGCAGTGCCTTCTTTATCTTTCTATTGCGCCAGTTCTTTCTGACGATCCCGCGCGAGCTGGAAGACGCGGCGCTCATCGATGGCTGTAGCCGGCTGCGCATCTTTACCAGCATCGTGCTTCCCCTGGCCAAACCTGCGCTGGCGACCGTGACCATCTTTGCCTTTATGGGCAGTTGGAACGACTACCTGGGGCCGCTGATCTATCTGGGCAACAAAGAACAGTACACGCTCTCGCTGGGGCTCCAGGTCTTTGTCCAGTACCATGGGGCCGAATGGGGGCTGTTGATGGCGGCGTCCACGATGATGGTGATGCCGGTAATTCTGTTGTTCTTCTTTGCGCAACAACATTTTGTGCAAGGGATTACGCTGACCGGGATCAAGGGCTAGAACGCAGACCATGTCGCACCTCTTCTTTCTCATTGCGCTGCTGATGTTTGCCGGCGCCATTCTGCGGGGCTCCACACCGCCGG
>QEUW01000245.1 GCA_003577005.1 Chloroflexota bacterium
CGGCGGGTGCTTGCCATTGGCTTGATGCGGCGCTTCTTTCCCGCCACCCAGACGATCCGGCAGGTGCTGGCGCAGGGAATCTTGGGGAAGGTGAAGACGTTTGTTTGCCAGGAAGGGAGTCACTTTCAGTGGCCAACGCGGTCGGCGTCGTTTTTTCAACGCTCCGCTGCCAGGGGCGGCGTCTTGCTTGACATTGGGGTGCATCTACTCGATCTGCTGATCTGGTGGTGGGGGCCGCCCGTCGAAGTCGAGTACGAGGACGACAGCATGGGGGGGGTGGAGGCCAACTGCCGTATCCGCCTGCGTTTTGCCCAGGGGCACAGCGGCGAGGTGCGGTTGAGCCGCGACTGGCCGCTGGCCAACCGCTATGTAATCGAATGCGAACGGGGCTGGTTGAGCTGGCAAGTACACGAGGCGGCAAAGGTGCAACTGGGCTTCACCGGCGTGGACCATGTGCTCGACGGCTCGCTCCATCAGCCGGCAGCGCAGCAACGAGGGCTAGGGCAGCCTGGTTTTACCTTCGAGCAGAGTTTTGTCAACCAGGTGCTCGATGTCGCAGCCGCGGTGCAGGGTCAGGGGCAACCGCTGGTATCAGGCGCCGAAGGGCTGCACAGCCTCCGCTTGATCGAGCAGTGTTACCAACAGCGGACGGTGATGCCCATGCCGTGGCTCAGCGCCAACGAGCAAGAGATGGCTCGCCAACTCAGCCAGCAGGCAACAGCATGATCCGGGTTGCGATTCTGGGTGCCAACGGCTTTATCGGTGGCCGGGCGGTGGAGATGTTACACCTGAACAGCCTGGCTGAGATGCGGCCCGTTGTGCGCAGCTATGCCGGTCTGGCCCGTCTCGCCCGCTTTGAACTGGACTGTCGCGTGGCCGATGCGTGCGACCAGACCGCTCTGACCACTGCCTTTGCGGGCTGCGACGTCGTAGTCCACGCTGTGGCGGGCGATCCGGTTGTAATCCTGGGTACGCTTGCGCCGGTCTATCGAGCGGCGCAAGCGGCGGGTGTGCGCCGTCTAGTCTACCTTAGCACGGCGACCGTACATGGCCAGGCGCCACCGCCGGGCGTCACCGAGGAGGGCCCGTTGAGTGACCGCCAATCACTGGCTTACAACAACGCCAAGGTGCAGGCGGAACGGCGTCTGCACGCGCTACGCAGCCAGGGTACGGTTGAACTGGTATTGCTGCGACCGGGTATTGTCACCGGTCCACGCTCGTCGTGGGTCGCCAATTTTGCCGATGCGCTGCTGGCGGGCACGGCCTATCTGGTCGACCGGGGGCAGGGGATTTGCAACAGTATCTATATCGACAACCTGGTTCACGCTATCTACCTGGCCATGAGCGCACCCGACGCAGACAGACAAGCCTTTCTGTTGGGCGACTGTGAGCCCGTGACCTGGGCTGATCTCTACCGCCCGATTGCCGCGGCGCTCGGTTACCGGTTAGACCAGGTGCCAGAGGCGGAGGTTCCTGATTTTCGACCTGGGTGGCGCAAGCGGTTGCAGACGGTGCATCGTGCCAGGCCAACACAGGCGATGCTATCACTTTTTCCACTTGGATGGTGTCAGGCTGCCTTCGATACACTCACTGCCATGATGGCGAAGCCGGTCTCACCGTGGGGGCTGCCGGCGCTGCCCCAACCAGTCGTGACCGAGGAGATGGCGTTGCTCTACCGCTGCCAGTACAAATTTCCGTCCGACAAGGCGAGGGAGCGGCTCGGCTACCAGCCAATTGTCTCGTTTGCTGAAGCAGGTCGCCGCACGGTTGGCTGGCTGGAGTATGCGGGATACCCGGTGGTGAGACAAGATTAGCAATTGTCAATTGACAATTGTCAATTGACAATTGCTAATGACCAGGGCGATTTCATGTTGCAGGCTAGTGCATCTGGGTCAACGATGATTGCGCCGGTGCGTTGCACGCAAAGCGTGCGATGCACCTGGCCGGGTGGTGGGGGTAAGGTGCATCGCACCCTGCTCTCCGTAGGTCACGCTACCTGCGTGACATTGTGCAGCGGAACACCGTCGCCCTGGTAGGGCGACCTACGAGGCTAGGTCGGCCTTTTGCCGATAAAGATCATAAGAGACGTGGCTTCCCAGAGGTTTTTGTGAGTAGAGAGCCGTTGGTTTCGTGTATCATCATCTTTTTTAATAGTGAGGCGTACCTCGCAGAGGCGATCCAGAGTATCCTTGCGCAGACGTACCCGCACTGGGAACTGCTGCTGGTGGACGACGGGTCCAGCGATAGCAGTACTGCCATTGCGCAACGCTACGCCCACGACTTTCCAGGGCGGGTACGCTATTTGGAGCACCCAGGGCATCAGAACCGGGGCATGAGCGCGGCGCGAAACCTGGGCATCCGCCACGCCTGGGGTGACTATATTGCCTTTCTGGACGCCGATGATCACTGGCTGGCACCAAAGTTGGCCGAGCAGGTGGCGATCCTGGAGCGGGAGCCGACTGCGGCAATGGTCTATGGCCGCACCTTGATCTGGCACAGCTGGACGGGCCGGCCACAGGATCGCGCCCGCGACCACACCATCGACCTGGGTGTTCCGCCCAATACATTGGTCGAGCCGCCGGCGCTCTTTTTGCTCATGCTGGCCAACAAGACGCAAAGCCCAACCACCTGCAACGCGCTGCTCCGTCGCCACGTCGTGAACGCGATCGGGGGCTTCGAGGAGCAGTTCCGCGGGCTGTACGAGGACCAGGCTTTTTTTGCTAAACTGCAATTGAAAGCGCCAATCTATGTGGCGGGTGCCTGTTGGGCCAAGTATCGCCAACATGCGGACAGTTGTAGCGCACGCGCCGGGCGAATCGCCGACTACTATATCGCACGCCGGCCCTTCTTGACCTGGCTAGAGAACCATCTCGCCCAAGAAGGATTCACTACGGAGACAGCGGTCTGGCGCATACTCCAGAAAGAGATCTGGCGCGCCAATCATCCACATTGGCAGCGGTTGATCGATCTGCCCTGGAACTTGATGGATCGAGTGAAAGCAGTCAAACGATAACTTATGACCAATCGACCTTTTGTCTCCGTGATCGTTCCCATCTATAACGCGGCAAAATTCTTGCCTGAAGCGATCGAGAGTGTCCTCTCCCAGACGTACGACCATTGGGAACTGATCCTGGTCGATGATGGCTCGACCGATGGCAGTACCGAAATCGCCCGAGGCTCTGCGCGGCGCTACCCAAACCGGATCCGCTGTCTGGCGCATGAAGGCGGTCAGAATCTCGGCAAGAGCAGCACGCGCAACCTGGGTATCCAGCACGCCCAGGGTGAGTATATTACCTTTTTGGATGCTGACGACCTGTTTCTGCCTGACAAGCTGGCGCGGCAGGTTGCCCTCCTCGCTGCACAGCCGGAGGCGGGCATGGTCTATGGGCGGACCGAGTACTGGTATCGCTGGCCCGGTGCGCCGCCGACCAGACAAAAGAATTTTCTCAGCCGCCTGGGCGTGCAGCCCGGTTGTCTCTATTCACCGCCAGAACTGCTGACCCGTTTTCTGATCGACAGCGGCATCGTGCCCTGTATCTGTAGCCTGTTGGCGCGGCGGTCGCTTCTCGTCCGGGTCGGCATGTTCGATGAGCGCATCCAACATCTCTATGAGGACCAGGTGCTTCTGGCCAAACTCTGTCTGGCGGCGCCGGTCTGGGTCGAGGATGGCAGCGGCGAACGTTATCGCCAGCACCCCGAATCCAGTTCCAACCTGGCGCGCCAGGAAGGGGAGTACCACCCCTGGCTCCCCGACCCGGCCAGGCTTCGCTTCCTGGAGTGGCTCCACCGCTATCTGCAAGAGCAACATGTGAATGACCCCAAGTTACACCGGACCTTGCAGAGGGCCCTGCAACCCTACCGGCACCCCACGCGGTACCGGTTGGCTTTGCCGCTGAAATACGTCAAACTATACGCCAGTACCTCA
Source organism: Chloroflexota bacterium (assembly GCA_003577005.1). The sequence goes on from QEUW01000245.1 coordinate 3,926, forward strand.
CTTGAGCAGCTGATTGAACGGATACAAGGCGGGATGAAACCTGCCGCAAAGGATACACCACAATGAACACAAGGACACAGCGGATCGACTGGGGCCAGTTGTGCCGGGTGCGCCCTATCTGCTATGAATTTGGTCTCAACCGGGGTTTGCCCATCGACCGCTATTATGTGGAGAATTTTCTTGGCCGGTGGGCAAGCGATGTGCGGGGCCGAGTGCTGGAGATCGGCGACGACTCGTATACACGCCAGTTTGGGCAGGAGCAAGTAACACAGGCCGATGTGCTCCATGTCAGCGAGGGCAACCCGGGCGCAACCTTTGTCGGCGACCTGACCGATGCGCCCCACCTGCCAGCAGACGCCTTCGACTGTTTTATCCTCACGCAGACGCTCCACCTCATCGAGGATGTGCGCGCCGCGCTGCGGACGATCTATCGCATTTTGAAACCAAGCGGCGTTCTGCTTGCCACCTTCCCTGGCATCAGCCAGATCAGCTGCGACCAGTGGGCCGAAACCTGGCGCTGGAGCTTTACGGTGGCCTCGGCCCGACGCTTGTTTGCCGAGGTCTTTCCGCCGTTACAGACCGAGATCAAAGCCTACGGCAATGTGCTGGCGACGACTGCCTACTTACAAGGTCTGGCAGTGGCAGAACTAACGCCGTCCGAACTCGATGTTCATGACCCCCGCTACGAGATGTTGATCACCGTGCGGGCAGTCAAACCGGATAACCACCCATGATGTATGCAATTCGACCGCGGGTGGGCCAGGCTGTTGCCCGCGTGCGGCGGCGCTTTGCTGTCCGCGGCGCGATCTTGCTCTATCATCGCATTGCCAGAGTTGCGATAGACCCGTGGGGCCTCTGCGCCACACCGGAGAATTTTGACGCCCAATTGCAGCTGCTGTGCAAACAATATCATGTGCTGCCGCTCGCAGATATGGTGGCAGCGTTCCAGTGTGGGATGTTACCTCGCCGCGCCGTCGCCATTACTTTTGACGATGGCTACGCCGACAATCACCACGTGGCCCGACCGCTGTTGGAAAAGTATGGTCTTCCGGCCACCTTTTTTATCGCGACTGGTTATATCGGCCAGCGCCGTGAGTTCTGGTGGGATGAATTGGAGCGCGCCGTGCTCCGGCCGGGCACGCTGCCGGCAAAGCTGGCGCTGGAGATCGGCAACACCCGTTTCGAACGAAAACTGGGGCCGGCCGCACGCTTCAGCCCCGGTGATGCCCAACAACTACGGCAAGCCAAACCGTGGGAGGCCGACCCAGCTACACGGATTGGCTTTTTCTATTCCCTCTGGCAGCAACTCTATCCGCTGTCTCACACCCAGCGCCAGCCGATTCTGGCCCAGATCGCTGCCTGGGCCGGGACCGACCCGGGCGCACGGCCTGATTACTGCGCCATGACCGTGGCCGAATTGCAGGACTTTGCCCGCAGTCCGGTCGTCACCATTGGCGGTCATACGGTCACCCATCCCGCGTTGGCGGCCCATGATCCTTCGGTCCAACAGACCGAGATCCAGGCTGGCATCGACACGTTGACAGCACTGCTGCAACGCCCAGTGCAGCTCTTTTCATATCCGCACGGGGATTACAGCCCTGCTACCGTCGAGCTTGTGCGCGGCGCGGGGAGCACCGCCGCCTGCACAGTGGAAGCTGAGCCGGTCTGGCGCGGTAGCAACGCCTGGCGGTTGCCCCGGTTTGGCGTCGAGGATTGGCCCCAAGCCGAGTTTGCTGTACGGTTGGCCCGCTGGTTGCAGTAGATTTCTACGGGCGTACAACCCGATAGATCACTACGCTGCCGGATTGATCCTCAAACGCAAGTTGAAAACGAGCGGGATCGGACTGGAGAAATGGGAGCAAATTAGAGGCCGCAAATTGTTCCGCCGGCCGCTCTTCCTCATCCTGATGGTCCACTCGCGGGCGGATGATCACATAATCGGCGCCCGACTGCTCGATATAGGGAGCAATGGCTCCGGTTTTCCGCTCTGGCGACGCTACAGTCAGCCGGCGGGTGTGGAGGTAGAGATATTTTGGCGCCGTGGTCATCACGATTGCATCCTGAGGGATATTCTCCCGCACCCAAGCAGCAGCGGACGGGAGATCGACCCATCTGGATGGGGTTGGCCGGGTGATCTGGACTCCATTGCGGCCAAGATTGGCGAGCAACAAAAGAGCGACAACACCCCAGAAGAAAGTCTGTTTGTGGCGCCGCCCAGCGCTTGGCAACCACGCCAGCAGCCAATCAAATCCGTACAGGAGATAAAAGACCAAAAAAGGGACCAGCGGTGCAAAGAGCCGCGGCTGAATCATCTCGACATAGACGATCCAGAGGTAGAGGATCGCCCCATAGCAGAGGACATAGAGATCGGTCGCCTCCAGCCGGCGTAACGACCGCAGCCACCCGCACAACAGCAGCGCAAGGACGATGAGGCTCAGGGTGCGGTTTAACCCTGGAGACAAAAGTGTGGCCATAAGCCGTAGATCAAAGACCGGCGCGACAAAACTGGCCAGTTTCTCAGGCGGAAAAAACGAAGCATGCTCCCAGAAGCGTAAAAAATAGCCCAACTGGGTTACAACATCGTCTACATGAACGCGATAGAGCTGTGAAAAGACCAGAAAACCACCCTGGTTCATATTGAACCAAGCTAGAGGCAAGAGACCCAACAGCAAAATCCCTACAACTGTCGCTGTTGTCCGCCAATGGCTTGTGAACAACAAAAAGAGCAACATGCCGGCGACCAATGAAATCCCGATCGTTCGTATAGTAACCGTTGCCAGCGCCAACAGGAAAGCAGCAACCAGTAGCCAAAGCGATTTTTCGCGTCGCTTTTGATTCCACAGATCGAATAGAGTCAAAGTCAGTGCAGCAAAAAAAATGTAGGCCGCTTCTGACTGCACTCGAGAGGTATGCTGAATCAGCGACGGGTTGAGGGCCACTACGGCAGCGACTGCCAGAGCGTACGGCGCTGGAAGTCGTCGTGTAAAGAGCCGATAAAGCAGAGGGATGGCAGCGAGCCAAAAAAGATAAGTATACCAGTGCAGGACTGCAAAGTTGCCCGGCAGGAGGGCGACCAATGGCGTCAACAACAACGGCCAGCCGGGTGGAAAAGCGTGTTCGAGCGGCGCATCTGGATAATTGATCAGACGGTAGCCGCTTCCACGCACCAGGCTTTCGGCCAGGATGACATAATGACCATCGTCGGTAAAACCGCCAAGCGGCCTGTCGTTGAACTGAAAGAGACCCAACAACAGGCTGGCAATCATCAGACACCAGATAACCCTATCCACCCAAAGCCATCTTTGCATTCGCTGAAATAGGGTTTGATCTGAGTCATAACAGGGTTGCATCGCTTCGAGGTCAGTTGACACGGTGGGTACTTTCATAGCCAGAGTGGAGGTGAAAAACCGAATCATACTTTCGCATGGATGCCTCCATCATTTTGGAGGCTACGACGAATAGAACCTGGCGCTACGTGCCGTAAGTCTAAGCGTACCATACATTCCAGCCTTGGTAACATCCTGCGCCTGTCTAATTGCTTACGGCTTGTCCCTGCCTTCCCCTCTCAGAGTCCATTTCAATATTCAAACTCCTGCAATGCTCGCCGCCGGACGCACTTCGGACGATTTTCGGACGCCGCTGACTTACACTGGTAGCAAGGACACAAGCCAAAGTCCCCCGTTTCCCAAAGGAACCTCGCCATGTTGTTGACGACGAAGCTCTATCTGCCGCGTCGCCAGCCCCAATTCATCGCTCGCCCACGACTGCTGGCTGCGCTCGACGGAGGTCTTCAAGGCAAGTTGATCCTGGTCTGTGCCGCACCCGGTAGCGGCAAAACCACGCTGGTGGTTGACTGGCTCTCAAAGTTTGAAGTTTTCCCGCCGGATGTTGCACAAGGGGCCGGCTCTCTGCCCAGATCCTCGTGGCTGTCGCTCGATGAGCAAGACAATGACCCGGTGCGCTTCCTTGCTTATCTGGTCGCTGCTCTCCAGCGGATCGAGCCGTCGTTGGGCCGTCAGGTTGAATCACTGTTGGCTGCCCCAACGCCGCCACCGCTGAACGATGCGATCACGCTGTTGTTAAACGAACTTGCTACATTTGAAACACCTTTTATCTTGGCGTTGGATGATTATCACCTTATCGAACAACGAGCCATCCATGAGGCATTAACGTTGCTGGTCGAACAAATGCCGCCGGCCATGCGATTGGTGCTTATCAGCCGGGCCGACCCGCCGTTACCCCTCTCCCGGTGGCGCGTCCGCCGCCAGTTGACCGAAGTGCGCGAATACGATCTGCGTTTCAACGGCGAAGAGGTAGCGACCTTTCTGCGCCAGATGCTTGAAGTCGAGCTGGCGCCCGCCGACATCGAAGCGCTCGAACAGCGGACCGAAGGCTGGATCGCCGGTCTCCAACTGGCCGCGCTCTCTTTGAGCGGCCGGCCAGATGTGCATGAATTTGTTCAGGCGTTGACCGGCAGCCATGCCTACATTGTCGACTATCTGACCGAAGAGGTGTTACAACGCCAAACCGAGCCCGTGGAGCGTTTTCTGCTCTATACCGCCATCCTCAACCGGTTGAGCGCACCGCTCTGTGCTCGCGTCCTGGGTGCGGATGGGGATATAGCCCAGACCCAGGCGATCCTGGAACAACTCGAGCGCAACCGGCTCTTTGTTGTCCCGCTCGACAATGAACGGCGCTGGTATCGCTATCATCATCTCTTCGCCGATGTGCTGCGCGGGCGGCTACGCCAGATGGAGCCGGCGTTGGTGCCTGAGTTGCACCGTCGCGCCAGCGGCTGGTTCGCCGAACAGGGGCTGTGCGCCGAGGCAATCGACCACGCCATCCAGGCGCAGGATTGGTCACGAGCGGCCGAATTGATCGAAGCGCAGGCCGACGCCCTGGCGCGGCAAGGCGAACACCATACCCTGGCTACCTGGAGCGAACAACTCCCGGCCGAGATCATTTGCGCATGGCCGCGCCTGGGGATTCTCTGCGCCCAAAGCAAATTGAGCCGGCACGAGCTGGATGCTGCAGAACGGTGCCTGCGGATCGTGGCGCCAACATTGGACGAGACAGTACCACAGCTCTATAGCGAATTTCTCATCTTGCAGGCCGGCCTGGCCACGAGACGCAATCTCTTTTCCGAAGCCTGTGCGCTGGCAAACAAGGCGCTAGACCGGGCCCCCCCGGCGGATGCCTATCTGCGCGGCCGGCTCATGGTCGTCATCGGTATCGCCACCTATTATCTCGACCAGCAAGAGGCATCGCTGGCAGCGTTTGCTGACGGTGCCCGTCTCGCCCTGGCGGCCGGCGATCTTCACACCGCCCTACATGCCATGTCCAATGAGGCGCTGGTGCTCTCTCTGCGGGGCGAACTGCGGCGTGCGGCGGCGGCCTTCCGCCAGACACTGCGCATAGCGACCGAACATGGCGCCGACCAATTTGCTAACACAGCCATGGTGCATGGCCATCTCGCTGATTTGCTCTTTGAAATCAACGACCTGGAAGGGATGCGCACCCACCTCGAACTGGCCGAAAGGCGTATCAAACATCGCGATCTGCCGGTCGTGGAGCTTGAGCACCTCCTCTACCGGGCGAAACTGCACCAGGCGAATGGTGAACGCGGCCTGGCGATCGAGGCACTTGCACGCGCCAATGAGATCGCCGATGCCCACGCCATGCCTCCATCCAGCCGCGGCGAAGTTGTGGCCGGGCAGGTGCGTCTCTGGCTCGCCTACGGTAATCTGGACGATGCCATGACCTGGGCGCGCACCTGCGGGCTCTCCCCCGATGATGAGATAGCGACGGCGCGCGAGCCCGAGTATATCGCTCTGGCGCGCGTGCTCATCGCACAAGGAGAGGCAAATGCCGCCATCCTGCTCCTGGCGAAGCTCCAGAGTATGGCTGAACGGGCCGGACGCCGTTGGGTGCAGGTCGAGTTGCTGGCGCTGCTGGCCGTCGCCCATGCCCTTCGTGGCGCCCGTGATATTGCCCACGAGACGTTGATCCGTGCGCTCCGTTTCGGTCTGCCAGAGGGATACATCCGCTCATTTGTCCTGGTGGGCGAGCCACTGAGGAGCTTGTTGCTGGCCGTGCGCAGCAAGGTGGGTGACCCGCAATTGTGCGGCTATGTAGATACCATTCTGGCCGCGTTCCCCCCTGCCAACGCTTTGCCGCCTGATCTGCCGGCAGCAGAGCGCAGCCACGCAGCAGTGGCCGACCTGGTCGCTCCCCTGACCGAGCGCGAACTGGAAGTGCTCCGCCTCGTTGCCTCCGGCTGTTCTGACCGCGAGATCGCCGAGACGTTGGTGGTCGTCGTCGGCACGGCCAAGCGCCATCTCAACAACATCTATACCAAACTGATGGTGCATAGCCGCACACAGGCGCTGGTACGTGCTCGCGAATTAGGTTTGCTCTAAAAACCGGCTGCTGTATACGGTAGCGGCGGTTTCCTTACCGCCGATCTATCGCTACATAATGGCGGTAAGGAAACCGTCGTTACGATTTTGCTCGGTGTTCGCCCGGTGGGGCAGGTTGATCAATCTGCCCCACCGGGCTCTCTTTTTCCCCTCAACCGGATCATGTACCTTTCGATTGGTGACAATCCAGCCGGTTGACGGTTATCCTGGCAGAGACGCACAAGTTTACGCACAGGGAGACACTCCATTGTGTCGAGTTTGTTTTGTATTGATAAGGAGAAGCCGTCATGACGCACCTATCGGCCTCGATGTTTGAAATACAACTTGATCTCATCTACGAACAGCAAAAGCAGTTGCGCGCCGAAGCCGCCCTGAGCCGCCTGCTGGCCAGAGACAATGGCCCCAGACCGCCACACACACACGCTGGTCCCTGGTTTCAACGCTTGCTCCGGCGGAACATCTTGCCAATTGGCCGGCTCTCGTCGCCCTTTGCGGTGAACTAGCGCACCGAGGTGGAAGTGTTGACATCGATTGATATCCGTCAGCACTTCCACCTCGGAGTCTTGTGATGCTACCGTCATCGGCAAAGTTGTCTAGAGGGTAGAGGAGAAGCGATGCTGCGGCAATTACGGGTTTACACAATACGGATTCAAGGCCATCTCAGCCCCCGCTGGTCAGAGTGGTTCGAGGATATGGAGATCATCCACTCTTGCAATGGAGAGACCTCCCTGATTGGAACCTTACCGGACCAGGCTGCGCTTTTTGGATTGCTGCTAAAAATCCGGGACCTGGGTCTGGAGCTAATCGCTGTCGAATCCAAGACCGCTCAGCCAGAATGACGGGTGCCAGCCGGGCAGCGCTCCAGCTCATGCTGGTTCAACGGCCCGGCGCGCCGCCAGAATATTACAGGTTGGGGCGGTGATCGGCGTGACACAGCCGGTTCCCAAGATAAAGCGCCGCCCCTGGGTCGCTGCCAGTGCGGCTGTGGCTTCCGCCCGCACGCTGTCAGGTGTACCGCGCACCATGGTCTCCCACTGGCGCAGCCCGCCACAGAGCGCTAGCCTGGTGCGGTCGAGCGCTTCTGCCAGCGATGGCGGCGTTTCCGTGTCATGCCAGTTGATTACCTGAGCCGGGTAACCGGCAACCAGGTCGAACATGACGTTCTGCCCGTGCAAATGGACCAGATTGAACCACATGCCGCCGGTCGCCGCCAGGATCTGCTCGTCGAGCGGCTGGCAGAAGGTGCGGTATTCGTCCTCGGTCAGCAGGTCGTAGGTGGCGTGTTGGATGGCGAGAAAGA
>QEUW01000827.1 GCA_003577005.1 Chloroflexota bacterium
CCCCAGGCCATGCTGACACGATTGGCTCACCCGCTACAATTGCTCACCAACGGTGCGCGCAATCTACCCACACGCCACCAGACGATGCGAGCAACGCTGGCCTGGAGTTATGCCTTGCTTGATGAAGCAGAGAAGACGTTATTCCGCCAACTGGCCGTGTTTGCGGGTGGCGGCAGATTGGAAGCAATCGAAGCCGTGTGCAGTGCCAATGGAGCGGATGCGCAAGATATACTCGACGTCATCGCCTCCTTGTTGGATAAGAGTCTGTTACAGCAGCAGGCAGACGTTGATGGTGAGCCGCGCTTCCGGCTGTTACGCGTGGTCCGGGAATATGCGCTTGAGCAATTGGAGGAGCACGGGGAAGCCGAAGCAGTGCGGCGCCGTTATGCCGCACATTTTCTGGCCCTGGCAGAGCAAGCTGAGCCAGAGTTGATGGGTGCAGCGCAACAGGTGTGGCTGGACCGTCTGGCGCTGGAATCCAACAATTTGCGCGCCGCTCTGGACGTGTGTTTGGCGGAGCATGATATAGAAATGGGCTTACGGTTCGGGGGCGCATTGTGGCGCTTTTGGGAAGTGCGCGGCTATCTCGACGAAGGGCGTCTCTGGCTGGAGCGCCTGTTGGCAAAGACCACTGCGCGCACGAGCCGCCGGGCCAAGGTGCTGGCCGGTGTTGGACGGCTAGCCTGCAACCAGGGCGATTACGCAGCCGCGCGCCGGTTCCACGAGGAAAGCCTAAGTATTAGCCAAGAGTTGGGGGATTTGCGCGGCATTGCCTTCTCGCTCAACAACCTGGGCAACGTGGCCTTCAATCAGGGTGACTACGCGGCCGCGCGCCTCTTCCATGAAGAAAGCCTGGCCCACAGCCGCCAATCCGGAGACCAACGGGGCACTGCGGCTTCGCTGAACAATCTGGGCATCTTGGCCGTCGAGTTAGGCGATTATGAGGCGGCTCGCACCCTCCACGCCGAAAGTCTGGCGCTAAAGCGCACGCTGGGCGATAAGCAGGGCATCGCCGCCTCACTCAATAATTTGGGCAACGTGGCGCTCAACCAGGGCGACTACGAAGCAGCCTTTACGCTGCATACGGAAGGCCTGGCGCTGAAGCGAGAGGTGGGCGACCGGCAGGGGATTGCCACTTCGCTCAATAATTTGGGCAATATCGCCCTCACGCAGGGAGACTATCGCACTGCGCGCCCGCTGCTGGAAGAGAGCCTGGTCCTTCAAAAGGCGATTGGCAACCGGCGAGGCGCCGCGCTGGCGCTCTGCAACTTAGGCGATGTGGCATACCACGAGGGTGATTCCGATACGGCCCGCGCCCTCTATACCGAAAGCCTGTCGATCCGGTGGGAGGTGGGCGACAAACAGGGCATCGCCGAGTGTTTCGTTGGCCTGGCCGGGGTAGCCAGGATGGTTCAACTGGTGGAGCGGGCGGCGCGGCTGTTGGCCACCACCGAAGCGTTGCTCGAGGCGATTGGGAGTTACCTAGAGATCGGCAACCGGGTCGTCTATGAGAACCATGTGGCCGCAGTAAAGCGCGCATTGGGCGAGGAACCGTTTGCGGCAGCCTGGGCCGCTCGCGCTGAGCGACTAAGAATCTATCCGAATAACGGTTGTGGGTTCGACAACTACACCTGCGAATAGAGTTGATCACAGAGTGATTCGGATAGGCACTAAGAGCAACGCAGGCGGTCATCTCAAGGAAATGCAGCAAGCAAAGCCAAACCAGGTACCTGGCATGACTTTGCTTGTAGACTCGTGTCTTCCGGCTCGGGCGATCTCACCTCTGCACTAGCGGCAGGTAAAGCACAGCTTGAGCTGGATCGGGACCGGCAGGCGGCATTGGCGTAACGGTGGGGGTAACCGTGGGGGTGGGCGTGGGCGGTGGCCCACCCGACAGTGGCGCCGGACTCCAAACCGGTGCACGGCCATCACTCACCATCAGATGCGCATCTGTGCCATCACTGTTGATGAGCCAGAGCTGGCACGGACACA
>QEUW01000246.1 GCA_003577005.1 Chloroflexota bacterium
CCCGGTAATCAGGCTTAGAGATTCCGTAGCGTTGCATCAAGCCGAACAGTTCATCATCGTCGATTATGATGGTGTCACGCCCCCTGAGATCGCGCTTGCCGCGGCGGATGATGCCCAGCTGTTTGCGGAGGATTTGCCCCACCCGCTTGGGGGTCATGTTCACATCTGGGTCAAAGTTGGCCAGGATCTCTTTTGCAACGGCGGCGATGTTGGCGATGCTCCAATCTGCCGGCACAGGGATGGCCGAGGGGCGAGGGTAGCGGATACGCACGAGGGCCTCGACGACAATGGCCGGGTCAGTGGTCTGGCGGTCGCTGATTAGGCTCTGGTTGTACAATTGCATGAAGCGTTGCAGGTCTTCGAGGATCTGCTTGTCCTTGATGATGCTTCTCAGGGCCAGGGTGATCTGGGCCAGGCGGGCCATGATGGTACGGTCCACGTCGTTCGGGTCCACGGTCACGGGCTGCCAGTATTTGAGTCGGTAGTCGAGCAAGCGATTGCGCAGGCGCTGGGCCTCGGTGTAGAACTCTTCGGTGAGGTCGAGCGGGATGTCGGGTCGGAGGAGACCCTTGGTGGTGTAGTGGGTGATACAGCGCGAATCCATGGCCTGGTCCATGAAGCCTTCGCGGGCGCCGAAGATCTTGGGGCCGAAGACGTTGAAGCGTCGCACCCGCAGGCCGGAGTTGTCGGACTTGGGTTCCATGCGCTTGATGCTGCCATGCTTGCTGTTGCCCAAATTGATGATCTTGGCGATAAGAGCAGACTCGTCTGAACTTTTGAAATCCGACTCATCGACAATCGTGGTGCCCTTGAAAAGCTCCAGCGTGTAGTAGATGGTAGCTTCGCTGTCGCCACCGCCGAACATCATGGCGCGGTAGCAAAGCGAGCCGATAGTCTTGATAAAACGGGTTTTGCCGGAGCCATACTCACCCAATGCACGTAGGTAAGGCAGCGTCTCGTAGCCGGCGTCATAGAACCAGGTGAGTAGGACGTAATAGCTGGCGATATTCTCGTAGTAGGCTGGCACATCCAGCCAGCGGTGAATAAACGCTCGGATATCGCGCAGTAGCTCTGTTTCTGTGCCGCTTGGTTCGCGGTCGCTGGGAAAGAGTACATCGCCACCACTGATCAGTTCCTCCTCGCGCGGATCGACCGGCCAGTACATGGTGGGGCCGATCTGCAACGCGTTCACTTTCTCGAATTTATTGTCGGGTGTGCGCACCCAGTAGAAGGTCTTCAACTCGCTCGTATCGAGACACTGCACACACTGTTCAAAGAGATAGCCCCCCATATAGCCACCAGCGGAGATCAGGTGTCTCTCGCTGTGGTCCTGACCTTCGTTACTCTTGTTCGCCTGATAAGCCTTGAGCAGGCGGGAGAATTGGCCCAAGGAGCCATTGCAAAGGCGGTTGGCCAGGTCGGGTTTGAGGTCGGTGGCGACCAGGTTGTCGAGAGAGGTGAAGATGTCGAAGAAGCGCTTGATCAACGCCTGGCGCTCGTCATCTTTGGCTTTGCCGGCGCGCATGGCGAGGACCTGGAGAGCGGTCGGGCTGTTGGCCAGGAGAGCGTGCAGGTCGTCAGGGGTGGTTGCACCGCGCGCGTAGTCGTTGGCGTCTTTGACCTCGATGTGGTTCTGACCCCCGTCACGGTGGCGGATGGTGGCTGGCCAGGTGACGATGCGCGCCAACGGTTCGACGGCGCGCTCTGGACGGGTCAGGGCCAGGGTCAGGGCCTCCTGGCCGGCGTGGTCGTTGTCGTAGGCGATATGGGTTACATCGGGGATCTGGGCGTCTGCTGCGCCACAGAGGGCGGTGCTGCGGACGCCCAGTTGGCCCAGCGAGATGGCGTCGGCCTGGCCTTCGACCAGTACGTGGTAGGCGCCGCTGGCCGGCGCTGGCGCGTTGATGTAGGGTTGCTTGGGGCCGGCTGCGGTGACCCAGTTCCCGGACCCGGGCGGCTCCTCGATCTTGTCGGGCAGGTTAAAGTGGCGCTTGCCTACGATGTTGCGCGCGCTGAGATAGACGGGCAGGCCGCGCTCGTCGCTGTGGACGTAGACGATCATGTCGGTGGGGATGGAGAGCACGGCTTTGGCGAGGGGGTGGTCGATGAGGCCGGCGAAGCGCAGTTGGGCGGATAATGGTTTGTTGTCACCCGAAGGGTTTTCGGGGTTGAAGCCGATCTGTTCACGCTCGATGGTCTCCAGGGTCCAGCCGCGTTGTTTGGTGCAGTAGGCGATGGCTTCAGGGCTGACCAGGAGCTGGGCGTGGAAGTGGGCTGCGGCCATGGCCAGGATTTCATGGCGCATCTTGCGATCGCAACGTTGTTGCTCAGCCGCCTGGCGTTCGCTGTCGGTGATCTGGCGCAGCTCGACACCGGCCTTGCGCGCCAGATCCTCCAGCGCGGTGCGGAAGTCGCATTTGTGCTGCCACATATAGTAGTCGAAGATGTCGCCGCCCTCGCCGGTGCTGAAGCGGTGCCAGGTCTGGGTGCGCGGCCAGATTTTGAGGCTGTCATGCTCTTTGGTGGAGAGCACGGCGCCGCGGCCGGTGAGGGTGTAATCTTCGCCGACAAGGTCTTCGATGCGGGTGCGCTCTTTGATCTGCTCGATGGGTGTCATGGTGAAGCTTTCCTAACGTTCGGTTGTGACCTGCAAAAGAGATAGCTGTGCAGGGCCAGTATTGACAACCAACTGATCATCATCAATCCGAATCGGCACACCGGGCGGCAGGCTTTCGACCCGCACCTGGTGCGCCGATTCGTAATCAGCGATGACCATCCACAGTTCGAGTTCTTCACAGAACCACCTGTCTACCCGTGTGACTCCAGGTGTGGAGCGTAACATATCGGCGACATCAGCGGCCTGGGAAAATGACTCGTCACAGTAACTCAGTTTTGAGCGCGGCATGGGATGACCCTCTCAGGTTTCTGTCGCTGATGTTGAGTGTCTGATCCTAGCTGTGCTTCTTTGACGGCCTGCCGGGTCTGCTGGGCCAACCTCTCAAGGGCGGCATCCGCCTGCACTTGCTGAGCCAGGTAGTCGGCGTTGGCGCGGCGCAATACTGCGCGGATTTCCTCCAGGGTGGCGTCATTGATCTGGTCTGTCAGTTTCATGGGCACCCCCATCAAAAACAATCATGCTCACCCAGATACATTGCGCCACACAGAATGCAGGTGCGGCGGGCACCAACCAGGTCCCGCAATTGACGCTCTGGTCGCCCCTGCCAGGAGTCAATTTCTTCGGCACCCATTCCGTTCTCTTGGGCAACGAACGGAATAGAGTCGATCTCCTCTAGAATGGCACGAATCGTGTCGATGGTGGCGTCTTGGAGTTGGTCTAATTGTTTCATGGTCTATCTCTTTCGAGTTGTCAGCGGGATGGGTGGCATTCGCTGCCACCCATCCCAGATGCTAGACGGAGATATATTCGCCCTCATACAGGTAGCTCAGAGAGGGCACCAGGTTGCGGACGAATACGCCTTGCTCGTGATCGCTACAACGCGGGCAGGAGTCAGTAGCAGTGGTCTCGCCACAGGCCCGGCAAGTCATTTCACCCGGCGCCACCCGAACATACCGCACCGGCCGGCCCTCGCAATCCAGGACTGGTCGAGTCCAGTCAAAGATGCCCCCTGTCGTTGTCTGTTTGCATGTCTTGCCCCTTTTTGGGTTTTGGCCCAGGTTTGCGCCCAGGCTTACGCGCTGGTTTGCGAGTTGGCGTATCGTTGCCGGTCGCAACGGCGACTGCCTCCTCATGAGCAGTCAGTTGGGCCATGGGCGCCGGCGTCAGAGTAGGGGGGGGTAGTGTTCGGGCGCCCAACATGCGTCCCAGGTCGGCGACCAGGGTGGATAGCTCGCCACTCTGGATCTCGTCGATCTCGATGCTCCATACTTTCAGTTTCATCTTGTTTCCCTCAGTCATCATCCTCAGTCAACGTTGTTGTTGAGCCAGTGGCAGAAGTCCCTCAGCACATCCTCTGGCGTTGCTTCGGCTAGGTCCTCGATGGTCAGGTCCCAGTGAAAGAGGTCGGGGGCGGGAAGTCCGGTCTTGCTTTGGACGAAGTCGTGGAAGGTGCCCGGGTTGCGCGCAGGGAGTGGTTCGGGTTCTCGATTGACAAACGGCGGGATGTTGAGCCAGTAGCGGCCGGCACTCATCTTGCGATGGTAGTCAAGCCGCTCATCGGTGGCCGGCGCTTCGAAGCGAACGGGCTTGGCGTCCAGGAAGGCGCCGATCACAAAGTCGCTTTGATGCCCGCAAGTGGCCAGCTTCTTGATCCGTGTTCCTGGGCCCCGGTCGGCGACATAGGTGGCGTCTTCGAGGGTAGCCACTTCGTGGACGAGGTCGGTCTCTTCATCGGTGCAGAGCGAGGTGACGCCGATGGGCACATAGCGGATCTCCCAGCAGTGCCAGGGTTCCCAGAGAATGTCGGTCCACTTTGCCACCCATTCAGCGCACGCAGCATCGTACGTAGCCGTAGCGTCCAGATAGCGCTTAGCCAGGTCGATCAGTTGTCGAGCGAGGTCTGCTTTGCGCCCTTCCCGTTCTAGATGCCTGGCGACCGCGGCGCGCCAGTGCGCCAGCCACGCCTGCGCCTTGTCGGGATCGAGCAATGCCAACTCGTTGTACAGGTCCGTGACGAATTGTTCGTCACGGCGCTCGTCCCAGTTGTAGGTTCTTGTGAGTTCAGCAATGCGGTGCTTCTTCCATGCCTGGTACTCCTGGTCGGCGCGCTCTGGATCGAGTCCGCTCAGCTCCTCATAGCGGGGGCGTACACCCGCCAGCGGCGAAGTGGATGACCATCCACCGTACGGGACGAGCTTGCTGATAGCCTCCTGCCGTTTCTCCTCTTCCTTCTTGGCAATCTTTGCCATCCAACCGGCGTAGGATTGGCGGGCCTTGTATAGGATCTGCGGAATTTCGTCGCTGGTGACGTTGCCGGGACAGAGATAGCCCCTGCCGCCGTCGTCAATGAGACATCGGATATAGCCTTCTCGCGTTGGGTACGAGGAGCCAGCCGGACGCCACGTGAGATGGATGGGCGCCAGTTCATATTCGTGGCTGCCCAGGAGCCAGGTCAGTTCGACAAATTGTCCCTCGTTGCTGTATTCTGGTTTCTCTGCGCAGCGGAGGGGAAGAATGTCATCGGCGATGCCAACGAACAGGGCGGAGAGTTGGAGTCTGGCTTCATCCTCGATCTCGCGGTTCTGTTTAGCGAGTTCCGCCTGGCGGTCGCGTTCCGCCTGGCGCTTCCGCCGTTCGACACTGGTGATCAGTTTATCGATGGAATTGGTAGCAACTTGGGTTGTCATGGGATATAATCCTTTCGGGTATGTAGGGTTCGACTCTACGTCCAGCCCAGACCAGTGTCCGTGGCAATGGTCTGGGCATTTTCTATTGCACGAAAGTTGACGGCCGGTTTTTCGGACCATCGACGATGCGGCCGGTCTCGAGATCGACCGTGAGCCCTGCGAGTTCGGCCAGGGCGACCCATTGCAGCGGGATCGGAGAAAGAGGGTCGCCGTCTTCCAACTGCCTTTGCTGTGTCTCACACAGGTCATGGAAGTGGCGCCGGTATTCGACGCTGCGGATCAGGTAGTATGACAGTGGCTTGTTGCGCGCTGGCGGCGCTGGGCGTTGGTCGATCATCTGGAGATTGGTCTCTGTGGTGGGCATGGTGGCTATCCTTTCTTGTGAGCGAGCGACTCGTAAAAGCATTCGATACAGGTCTTCTTGCCGACGGGCATCTCCATGTAGATCCAATCGGGCGCCAGTGAAGGTTCGGTATGGATGTGGCGGCCGCAGCGTTGGCGGGTGATGCCATCGACGCAGAGGTAGATATAGATCTTGTGCGGGTCATAAGGTTGGTCACGAGGGTGGTTCATCTGTTCACCTTTCTTTGTGAATCTACTAAAGCGTGCTACGCTACCGGTGATCGAGCTGGATCGAGTCGGGTGGGTGGGTTGGCTGCACGTTAACAACCTAAAAAGCCCGCATTTGCTGATAGAGTTGCGGCGTGAGCGTGTCTACCGGGTCCTCGCTCCGCTTGCGAATTGCCTTTGTGTAGAGACCTGTAGTAGCTAGGCTGCTATGGTGTAGCATCTGCATGATCTGCGTTTCTTTGACCCCGTTCTCCAGCAGGAGGCGGGCAAAGGTGTGGCGGAGGTCATGCACTCTGTATTCCTCCCACCCTTTCACCCCAGCCCGGCGCAGGGCAGTGCGGACGATGCGTAGTGCGCTCTTTTCACTGAGGTGGCCGTCACCGTCTGTAGCCGATGCGTTGCGCAGGTTGGCGCGAGTATGCTCGACCGTAGGCTTCCAGATGTACTCGTCAGGGTCGAGCGGTTGATCGGCAACATCGACGCCGGGCGCCCAGCGCCCGTCACGCTTGAGATAGGCGGTGATTGCGTGCCAGGCGTCAGACGGAATCGGCTCGTCGTTCGTCTTTCCCCCTTTTCCCTTCCACGCATAGACAAAGGCGCCGGCCTGGCTTTTGCTGGGGCGGATGTGCTTCCACTGCATCCGCAGCACCTCGTGATTGCGCCAGCCCGTCAGGATGTAGGTCAACACCAGGGCGTAGTTGCGGGCGCCGGACAGGCTATGCTGGTGATCTTCGAGAAAGCGAATGAGCAAACCCAGGTCGGTATCGGGCATCGGCCTGGCCCGCTCATATTGCCCGGTCGATTGGCGCTGGATGTTGCCATACTTAAATGGGTTGCTGCGCGCCTTGCCGGTGGCGTCGGCGAATAGGCAGACTTCGACACCGTTGACCATGAACTTCTCGTCGATAACGAAGCTGTAAAAGGAACTGACGCAACTCAGATGGTGGTTGACGGTGACCGGGCTGAGACCGCGCTCCTCCATGCTACGCTGCCACGAGCGCACGTGCATGGTGTCTACCAGCCAAGGCTGGAGGGGGTGCCCATCGGCGGTGCGCTGGAGGGCAACGTAGTCTAGCCAGAGGTTGAGCACACGCTGATAGTTGCGGCGCGTGTGTTGGCTCTTGCTCTTGGCCTCTTTGGTATCGAGCCATTCGAGCATGAGCTTTTCCCAGCCACGGCGCATCCATTCGTCGGCCGACTCGCTGGCAGCCTGCCAGAGTTGGGCAAAGCCAGGCGCTGAGGGGGCAACAACCAGTTGGGTGTCGGGCTGGGTGTGAACAACTGGGTATTTCATGGGTGACTCTCCACGATGGGCTGATAAGTGTTTGTTGTCAGCCCAAGCTCAATTCAAATGGATCTCAGGATTCTGGGTGGCTTGGCGATAGATGACACGATAGACGCCGGTGAGCCGGGCTTGTAGTTCGGCGTTCGCCTGGGTGAGTTCAAAGTTGGCGCGCATCAAAGCTCCGTTGCGCTCCCGTTCCTCCGCCAGATGGTGGGCAAAGATGCTGACTTTGGCCTGGGATTCGGCGGCTTCACTGTGCAGTTTTAGGGCCCATTCGGCGCTTTCGTCGTGCTGCTGGCGAACTCGTTCCAACTTTCGATAGAGTAGAAAAACGAGCGTTCCTGCTATAACAGCAATGGTGAGCAGAAACCCGATGAGAATTTGGCTGTTCACAGTTCTCTCCATTTCAGTTCAAGGATGTTGAAAATAACCGTTCGCTCTGTGGTCGGTGTCTGCCAGTTAGCCTGGCGCAAAGTTGGTTCGCTGTCGGGTGGTGCCTCGAATGCCTCGGCGACGACTCTAAGTTCAGTGTCGCTGGGGGTAGTGGGCGCCTCTCTTCCGATTGCCAACCTGCAGGCGCCCTCGTTGTTCTGGAAGACAATGTGCAGGCCGCCGTCCAGCCGGCGATAGGCGGTGCCCTTTAGGGCTGTTTTCGCCTTCTCGCGCAATGCTGTTGCCATGTGCGCCAGCTTGCTAGCTGGCTTCGTCTTGGTGATCGTCATACTCGCCTCCTGTGAGCCCGTTACGGTGGGCGTGCAGGATCAGCTGTGGGATACTCTGCACGCCCCACTTGAGAAAGATATTGTGCAGGTGGGTGCGGATGGTATGTCGGGATAGCACCAACTGGGCAGCGATCTCTTTGTGACTGGTGTGGCCGTCAAGGATGGCAAATAACACATCCCGCTCCCGTCCTGTCAGGTTGTCCATATCCATAGCAAATTACAGAGAAATGACCTGGTCGGCGCAACGCTCGAACTCATCGAGTGGCACGAGCAAGCCGTGTGTCGTGTAGCCCCGGTTGCCGACAGATCGTTCGGGGTATTGATCCTTCCAAAGTGGCAGATTTTGCCGAAGAGTCGCCATACGGATGACGTAGATTAGGTCGTCACCAGGAACGAAGTAGAGCAGATATCTTGCCCGACTGGTGTAAGCCCAGCCCTTCTTCGGTGTAGCTGGTGAACCCGGGGCGGGATTGACGGAGATGGTTTCGACGAAGGCATTTCCCGTTCGGGCGGCGGTATGGTCACATTTATATTCAATCGTGTAGATCTCGCCGGTGTCGAGCCTGGCAAAGACGCGGTCGATACCAGAACGCTGCTGGGCTTCGGTGGCCGGCGTGATTCGATACCAACGGCTGAAATGGGTGTCCAGCGTGGTCTCGGCCTGGGCGCCGTCGAGAAGTTGCGTACGAAAGTCATAGGCAGGGGATGTCATATTTCGTTCCCCCAGGCGTCCCAGCCAGGCCGGGAGCGTCGCGCAAATAGCTCGATATAGCTGCAGCCTGGGTAGAGGCGTTCGATGATGTCGTAGACGAGGTCTGGCTTGCGGCTATGTTCGTGTACGGGCGCCTCGATCACAGAACCGATGGGAGGTGAGAGATTGGGAGCAAGTGGCGTGAAGCTGCCTCGTGTGCAGATGAATAGGAGCTCGTGCCGACCACGGACATAGAAGCCGGCGCCAGGTCTGACCAGGTCGGTCTTCGCCCACACCATATTGGTCTTATAGGTAAAGCCCCACGCGTCAATTACGTCAAACGCTTCGGCTACGAGTGGGTTGGTGATCCAGAGAAAGAGGACAGCATTGGAGGCGATGTTGAGGCCGAGGGTATCAGGCAATGCACGCAACTCATCAAGAGGCATCGTCGGGTAGTGTTTTGTGGCGGCGCCATTGACACCAGTATTCCGATATTCCCAGGGGGGATCGGCGTAGATAACGTTGTAGATCTTGTCCGGGGCTTTCGCCACCTGCTGGGCTGCCTGATAACGCTCTTCGTGACGCAACTGGCGAACAGCCTCTTTCACATCCTTAGCCTCGCCAGCGGCGATGCGGTCGGCTATGGTGCGCTGTTCTTTTGGTTCGAGGCGGGCAAGGGTGAGGAGCTGTGTTGTGCTATCGGCGACAGGTGTGGCTGCTAGGACTGTCTTTACTTCATCGTCCAAGTTGCGGGCGATCTGCAGGCGCTGTTGCGCGCTACGTTCGCTGAGTCCAATCTCGGCAGCAATGCCGGCCGTGGTCGTTAAGGGTGAAACCGTTTCACCCTTTTCTTGCTCTGGTCGATGCGCTGGCGCTCGCTGCCCCTTGGCAGATAGGATCTCTTCACGGCGCTGGAGATGTTCTGCCTGCTCGAGCACTGTCAATTCATTGCGTCGCAGGTTCTCATCGATCTCCGCCAGTTCAGCGTCAAGGTCATTAACTTCCAGGATGTGGACCGGGATTGTCTGCCAACCCAATTTTCGGCAAGCTTCCAAGCGATGTAGACCGGCAACCAGCTCACCGTTTGGCAGGATGTGGATACGATTAAGCAACCCGATCTGGGCGATGCTGGAGGCCAGGCTAGAGATGTCCCCTAACGGGCGCCGGCGCTTGCCAACAGTGATGCGGTTGATCGGATAGTCTACTTCGGTTTGCCAGGACATGCGATTGTCAGGTCTGGGGGCTGACGGTCCGAGAACCGCCAGCCCCAGCAACAAAGGAGGAAACCGCGGGAGCAGACGACACCAGCTCCCCAACTGCGTCATCTGCTCCCGGCTGCACACAAACCCGACCGAGGAGCCGGACTTGTGTGCAGCCGGGACAGGAAGTAAGCGTTATGGATTCACAGGCTGGGCGGGTGTACGAATGGCGTAGTAGTCGGCCTTTGTACGCTCCCAGTGTGCAATGAGCTCCCTGATGCGTTCATCGTCGCTTTTGAGAGGCCTGCGCAGGATTACAGCCATCTCACTTCCGGTCATGCGCAGTGCTTCAATGGTGGACGGGTAGGCGCGTATCCCAGAAGGCTTGGTCATAGCGGACTCCTATTCAAAAATGATATTTTATTCTAATACGAATAGAATAGCAGACAAAATAAACATTGTCAATCCTCAACAATCCAATTTAGGATTATTATTGTTCGGAGCAAAATATGATCAGAATTGCATATTATGAGAGCATGAGAGACTTCTTTGGCACGACGGGAAAACGAATCCGGATCATGCGGGAAGATCTCGGCTTGAACCAACTAGATCTGCTCCGTGCGTTGCACCAGCGCGGTGTCCAGATAGGACAGGCGACCCTCTCACGTATCGAAAACGATCAGACCAGCCCTACGGCTGAGATTATCGCCGGTTTGGCCCAGATCCTGGGCACCACGGCTGACTATTTGGTGATGCTCTCCGATGTCCCTGGTGAGGAAGAGTCAGACGAAGCTGCCGACGTTCCACTTCCACAAGAATTCGAAGAGTTGTTCCAAATTTATGAGCAGCTAGGGGAAGACGACAAAAAGAACCTGCTCAATGTTATTGGTTCATTGAGGCAGATCTATGTTCCCCGCATCATTGAGTGAGTTGTTACATGTGGCCTGGTGGATAGCAGTTTGCATGTCCACAGGCAGGCGCTGGTACATCCTCGTATCGGATCAAGGCTGCCAGATTATTGATGGAGAGTTCGAGGATTAACCGTACCTTACTTCTCTAATCGCATCCGTGATTAGAATCCTTCGTTTTAACCGTAAATTCGATAAAAATCGATCAAATATGAGCATACTGGGCACGCGCCTGCGAGAGTTACGAAATGAATTCGGTTTGACCCAGGCAGAGTTGTCCCAAGAGATTGGGATTGGGCAAAGTACTCTATCAGATTTGGAACGGGGTAGCCCTCCGAAGATGATAGGAGTGCTGACCCAACTCGCATCGTTTTATCGGTGTAGCGTGGACTACCTGGTAGGACTGAGCGAGGATCGTGTAGTGTATCGAAACAACCTACCTACGCATGGAGTGGAGATCATGAGCATGGTCATTGAGCTATCGGAGTTGCGCCGACTGGAGCTGCTCTATCTGGCCAAAGCTCTCTATGAGTTGGAGCAAACAGAGCAATTTGAGCCGGTTGACGCGGCTGAATAGGTGGGTCTTCCAGAGGAAATTTTGCTCTTGGGGTGATAAGAAAGTCTTGTTGGCCGAAGAGATTTTGAGGGGGCAAAGCGAAGAACAATCGGAAGCCTCATGGTTGGTTTTGATCCCGTTGGGATGACAATCTAAGGCACAGTGGGCTGTTATCAGCCCTGGAAGTGTGTTCGGGGCGAACCCTAACCCTCCGGTTTTCTCAAACTGGAAACCAAAGGGTTGCACCAAAATACTCACCATGCGGTCTGAGGTTCGGGCGGTAGCGCGGGTTGGTTCACATCCGTGAGGTCACTGGTTCAAGTCCAGTATCGCCCACTTTCCTCAAGAGCCGTACTCCTGAAATTCGGGGGTGCGGCTCTTTTTGTTTCCTTC
>QEUW01000247.1 GCA_003577005.1 Chloroflexota bacterium
GTTGTCTTCCGCACCAATCTTGCCCAGGGGCTGCCGGGGCAGAATCATCTTGTCTATGAGGTACGGGTGCTGGCTGATCGCGCGGTGCATGAATCTGTCTATGTGGACGCCCACAGCGGCGTCGTGATCGAAGAGTTTAGCAGCGTGCAGAGCGCGCTCCAGCGCCGTATCTACAAGAACTCGGCATCGCCCATCCCTGGCGCCCTGGTCTGGCAAGAAGGGGATCCGCTGCCCTATGCTGATGAGGATCTGTCGGCACAAGCCAACATCAACCGGGTGATCGACTACAGCGCCCATGTCTACAATTTTTTTGCCGGTCTGAGCGGTGGCTCGTTTCTCTCGTGGGACGGGGCGGATGCGCCGATGAACAATCTGTATGCGGTCCCGTCGTCGCGCTGCCCCAACGCCAGCTTTTGTGTCCACACAGTCAGCGATGACCTGGTGGCGCACGAATGGGCGCATGGCTATACCCAGTCTACGCACGGCCTGGTCTACAAATGGCAACCCGGTGCGCTCAACGAGGCCTATTCCGACATTTGGGGCGAAACCATCGACCTGATCAACGGCGCTGGCACAGACGAGCCGGACAATCCACGCACCGCCGGGTCCTGTACGCGCTTCACCCATGAAAACGGCGTCGACAATTCGCGACGCTGGCTCCTCTTTGAGGACGCGCGCGGCTTTGGCCAGGCGCTGCGCGATCTGTGGAATCCCGCCTGTCTTGGCAACCCCGGCAAAGTGTCGGATACCAGCTATTTTTGCAGTACGAACGATGATGGCGGCGTCCACACCAATTCCGGTATCCCCAATCATGCCTATGCCCTGCTGGTAGATGGTGGAACCTATAACGGACAGACCATACGCGGCATCGGTCTGACCCGGGCGGCCAACATCTACTGGCGCGCCCAGACGGTCTATCATACCCTGACCAGCGACTTTGGCGACCATGCCGATGCGCTGGAACAGGCCTGTTCCGATCTGGTCGGCGCACGGCTCTTTGCGTTGGACACGGGCGATCCAGTTCCCCTGACGGCGACCGAGACGATCAGCACCGACGACTGCGCCCAGGTGAGCAACGCCATCGCCGCGGTGGAGTTGCGCCGCCCGCCCACCCAGTGCCGCTTCCCGGCGATGCTCCACCCCAACGCGCCGGCGCTCTGTCTGAACGAAGGTCCGCTGGCGACCCTGCTGTTGACCGACTGGGAGAGCGGTCTAGACGGCTGGAACGCTGGAACACGCCCCGTGACGGAGCCTGGCAACGGTAGCCCGCCAGACTGGACCCCTGTCAATTCACTGCC
Organism: Chloroflexota bacterium; assembly: GCA_003577005.1. The sequence goes on from QEUW01000247.1 coordinate 1,299, forward strand.
AGATGGCCGCACTGGGAGCGCCGCCTTTGCCGACAATCGCCAGACGGCCGGCGATGGCAATGTGGTAGAGACAGGCACACGCTTTCTCGAAAGCCCGCCCATTGCGGCGCCAGATGCTGCACTGGCGCCCCGCCTGGCCTTCGACCACTGGTTCGCCACTGAAACCGCCAAGGATGGCGGCAACGTGAAGATCAGTATCAATGATGGCGACTGGACTCTGATCCCCTCGAGCGCCTATTCGCTCAATCCCTACAACGGTATGGTGCCCACGGGCAGTGGACCCGAGAGCGCCTTTACCGGCGTCAATTATGCTACCTTCGACCAGGGCAGTTGGGGCCAATCCCAACTGCGTCTTCATGGTCTGGTTCAAGGGGGTGACACCTTCCGGCTCCGCTTCGAGTTTCATCAGGACGCAACCGGCGGCATCCACGGCTGGTATGTGGACGATGTTCACGCCTATTTCTGCCAGAGCTGTGGCAACGGGCAACTGAACGAGGGCGAAGGCTGTGACGACGGCAACCAGATGGACGGCGACGGCTGTTCCGCCTTGTGCCAGGTGGAACCGAACTGGTTTTGCAAGGACCCGGTCGCGCCCGGCACAAATCGCCCCGCGGCACCCGGTGTCTGTACCAACCTGGCGTTGGCCATCTGTAGCGAGCCCAACCTGCCGATCCCGGATAACGACCCTGCCGGCGCGACCGACACGATTACAGTGGCGCCGGGTCCGGCTGGCAGTGACCTGGCGTCTGTCACCGTGGGTGATCTGGATGTCTACGTCCTGGCTGAACATTCGTGGCTGGGCGACCTCAGCATCAAGTTGACCAAGATCGAGAGCGGTCGCCAGGCCGCGCTTCTCGACCGTCCCGGCTCGCAGACGCCCGGCGCCTTTGGCTGTAGTGGCGATGATATGGAAGTGCTCTTCGATGACCAAAGCGTGCTGCCGGCTGAACATAGCTGTAGCAACACCAGGCAACCTGCTTTGCGTGGCAACCTGCTGCCCGGCCAGGGAACTGCGCCCGGTTTGAGTGTATTCAATGGCGAGTATATAGCTGGCCAATGGTCCTTAACATTAATGGACCATGCGGTGGATGAACTAGGGACGCTGCGACGCTGGTGCCTCATACCCACGGCGGGGACATCTGTCGCGCCGAACTACACGTTGCTGCTTCCATTCGTCGGTCGATAACGAGTTGACACAAACCTCCACGCTTAGTAAACTACAGTCATCGAGCCCCTTGTATCTATGTACAGCAAAATAGGGTTGCGCCCCAAGCTCCCGGCTGTCACGCTGAATCTGCTTATACGAACAGCGTGACCGCACCAGTTTGTAGCTCTCGTAACAGGCGGCAAGCGCAGCCAAACATAAGCCGACCTGCTCTTTTATTATTGATGAGCACTTTCCACAAGAGGAGGAACCCAAGATGCGCCGAACGTTGAGTCGTCGTCAATTTCTCCAGGTGACCGGCGGGGCGACCGGTGTTGCCGTCCTGGCGGCGTGCGCCCCACCTGCGGCCGCCCCCATCGGACCAGCCGTCGAGGAGGCTGAACCAGCGGCAGCCGCCCCCGAAGCTCCAGGCACGGCTGAAGGAGGCATGTTACGTCCGGGCGGCAATCCGAAGCGAGGAGGGACTCTGCGGGTCGCCGTCGGTGTGACCACATCGAACTATGACATCCAGCAAGGCGGCGCAGTACACGTCTTGTGCAATTTCTACAACAACCTCGTGCGGCTCAACCCGCTCGACGGTCTGCGGTCGATTGTCCCCGACCTCGCCACCAGTTGGGAGGTGGCAGACGATGGGTTGGCCTACACCTTTACTCTGCGTGAAGGCGTCACCTTCCACGACGGCGAGCCGTTCAGCGCCGATGACGTGGTCGCCACCTTTGACCGCATCCTCAACCCACCCGAAGGAGTTGTCATCCCGCTACGGGCGGACATGGGCATGGTCGATGCTGTGGAAAAGGTCGATGAGATGACCGTTCGCTTTACGTTGAACAGCCCGCGCGCCTACTTTCTCAGTCTGCTGGCCGGTACGGCGATGGTCATCTTCTCAAAGAAGACGCTCGAAGAGAACAACTATGACCTGCGCGAGGTGCAGGTGGCCCCCGGCACGGGCGCATTCCGCTTTGTCGAATACTTGACCGCCGAAAAATGGACCATGGAGCGCAACCCCGCTTATTGGGACCAGGAGCTGCCTTACGTCGATGTGCTCGAATATCTGCACGTTCCAGCGTGGTCGGACCGGGGCACAGCGGTGCTCACCGACCAGGCGGATATGTCGTGGAATGTCTCCTTCGAGACATGGAGCGAGGGGGAGAACCGCACCGATATTGTCCAGGTCAACAAGCTGGCGAACTTTGGCGCCTACTGGGTGCTCTTCAACAACCGACGAGAACCGTTCAATGACCCGCGCGTCCGCCGCGCCATCCATCTGGCGGTCAGCCGGCAGAATTTGATCGCTGCGTTTGGCAGCCAAGAGCAGATGAATCTCACCCGTTGGATCCCCTACGGGGACCCGTACGCTACACCGCCGGAAGAGATCGCGCAACTGCCGGGCTACCGGGAGGACAAGAGTGCGGATATTGAGACGGCCAAACAACTGCTCGCTGATGCCGGCTTCCCCGACGGCATCCAGGGGGTGGAATTGCTGGCCGCCACCGGTCCCCAGGCCGAGCTCATCGCACCGGCGTTTCAGGATATGTTGCTGCGCAGCTTGAACATCCAGACCGAGATCCGCGCCATCGAGCGTTCGCAACTGGTCGAGGAGGAGCGCAACGGCAATTTCACCCTGGTGGTGGACACTTACGGCCACGGCCTGTCGGACATCTCGCCGCGCGCCAATCTTTGGTGGCGGACGGACGGTTCGCAGAACTGGAGCGGCTACAGCAACGCTGACTTTGACGCCGTGCTCGATCAGATCGATGTGGAAATCGACGAAACCCGTCGCCAGGAACTGATCAACCAGGCGCTCGACATTCTGGATGAGGACCCACCCTGGTATCTGGTCGGCTATACGTGGCACCTCCCCATGTGGCGCACATCGGTCAAAGGTCTCGTGCTCGACAATCGCGCCTTTGTCGAGTGGGGCCGCGTCGAACCTGTCTGGCTGGACGTGTAAATTTTAGATTCTGGATTTTGGATTTTGGATCATCTGGCGCTGAGGCTGGTCAATCCGAAATCTGAAATCCACAATCCCAAGTCACCATGTACCGCTATCTTCTGCGCCGGCTGTTTATTGCCGTGCCGACCCTCATCGGCATCACGATCCTGATCTTTCTGGCTATGCGGGTCTTGCCTGGCGACCCGTTGGCGGTGATCTTTTCCGAGTCATCGGGCAATTTTGTGCTCAGCGATGCGGAGTTGGCCGCGGCGCGCGCCAGCCTGGGATTAGACAAGCCGCTTCATGTCCAGTATCTGGAGTGGATTCAACAGGTGATGCGCGGCGACTTCGGTTCGTCGTTCTGGACCAAGGAGCCGATCAGCGCGCTGATCCTGCGGCGCGGGCCGATCACAGCGCAGATCGCGATCATGGCCGTGATCTTCTCATGGCTGGTGGGCGTGCCTCTCGGGCTGTTGAGCGCGCTCTGGCGCAATTCGGTCTTTGATTATGCCTCGCGGGTGGGGATTACCGTCTTTATCGCAGTGCCCAGCTTCTGGCTAGGGCTGCTGCTTGTGCTCTTTACGGTGCTTGTCTTTACCTGGCGCCCCCCGTTGACCATCGTCCAGTTTTGGGAAGACCCAGGGCGCAACTTGTCGATGACCTCATTACCGGCGCTGGCGTTGGGCCTGGGGCTGGCGGCCGGTCAGGCGCGCTTTGCCCGCTCGGCTGCCCTCGAGGTACTCTACGAGGACTATGTGCGCACGGCGCGCGCCAAAGGACTGAACGAGAAGCTGGTTATGTGGCGGCACGTGCTCAAGAATGCGTTGCTGCCGGTGATCACCACATCGGGGCTGGCGCTGGCGGGGCTGTTGGGCGGTGCGGTCTCGGTCGAGCGCGCCTTTGGCGTGCCCGGTCTGGGTACTCTCCTGGTGCAGGCGCTTAACGACCGCGATTGGATGATGATCCAGAACCTGGTGCTGCTCTATGGGGTCATCTTTGTGCTGATCAACCTGATCGTCGATCTGAGTTATGCCTGGATCGACCCGCGTATCCGGTATGAATAAGCCGTTGGTCGGAGCCCCAAACCGGCGTGTTGTACCAAAATGTTGTACGCGAATCTAGGTGCATCGCACACTGCGTGGGCAACGCACCGGGGGAGCTTCGAAAAGCGATTGCCGCGATATTTGTTATCATGCGTGAACTAAGCCCTGCCCTCTCTCAGAAGACACCGGTTGCGACGGGCGCCGTAGTCGCAACGCCGGGACTGCTCCATCAGCTTGGCAGCATGGTGCGGCGCTTTATCCGCCAGTCGCCACTCGGAGCGCTGGGGGCGCTTGTCTGGCTGTTGCTGATCGTGATGGCGATCTTTGCCCCGGTGTTGGCCCCGTACGATCCCCAAGAGGCGGACTACAGTGCGATCCGCCAGGCGCCCAGTGCGGCGCATCTGCTCGGCGCCGACGACATCGGCCGCGATGTGTTGAGCCGTATCATCTTCGGGGCGCGCATTACGCTGGTAGTGAGTATCACCTCGGTGCTGATTGGCGACCTCATCGGTTTTTTGTGGGGAGTGCTCAGCGGCTATCTGGGCGGGCGCTTTGACCTGGTGAGCCAGCGGGTGCTCGATGTGCTCTTCTCGTTTCCGGCTATCATCCTGGCGTTGCTGTTGTTGGTGGCGATTGGCGCCGGGCTGACGACGGTGATCATCGCCATTGCCATCACCCGCATCCCCGGTTCGACGCGGGTCATCCGCTCGGTGGTGCTCTCGGTCAAGTCCACCCCTTACATTGAGGCCGCGCGAGCCATCGGCGTGCGGCCGTGGCGAGTGATGCTCCGGCACATTGCGCCCCAGTGCTTGGCGCCCATCATCGTCGTGGCAACGCTCAACCTGGGCAGCGCCATCTTTGCCGAAGCGGCTCTGAGCTTTTTGGGGTTGGGTATCCCGCCGCCGGCGCCCAGTTGGGGCAACATGTTGGGGGGCGTCTTGGCGGCGGCGTTCCGGCCCTCATGGTGGCTGGTCATCTTTCCCGGGCTGGCGATCACCATCAGCATCATGGCAGCCAACCTGCTGGGCGATGCGCTGCGCGACTTCCTCGACCCCAAGCTGCGGCAGCGGTTGGAGTAGCAGAGATAGCATTTCGCTGATTGACGGTCGAGTCCGGGTATGCTAGAATCATCAAACAACCGTCAACCAAACATCATGGAGGTGAAAATTGCAGACAATGCCGCAGTTAGTGCCAGTCTCTGAACTGCGCTACAACCATCGTGAAGTATTCAGGATGCTCAAAAATGGAGCAATTTTGCTGGCCCAGCGGAGTAAACCAGCTGCTGTCCTGGTTTCGGTCGAGGAGTGGGACCGCCGGGCAAGACGACTGATCGAGCTAGAGGGGTTATTGGAGGCGAAACAGGCCCTTGCGCGTATCGACGATGGTCTTGCCACCACTACGACGTTGGACGAACTAAAACAACAATTAGCACAGCGCAAGGCCAGCCATGGCGCCTCTTTGGGAAATTGAGTTTACCGCTGAAGCTAAATTCTATTTCATTGACAGTGGCGACTACACTGGAAATCTCTTGGGTGAAATCGAATTGCTGCGCTATTACCTAGACGCCCTTCCTCCAGAGGATTGGACGGAAGTGGAGCCAGGGCTGTTTCGATGGGAGATCTTGAATCACCTGGTCTACTATCGAAAGCGTGGAAAGACGATCATCATAGCCGTAGTGAAGCCACTGTAATATTGAGTTTTCACCCAGAAAGAGCCCGAGCAACACCATGAGCTTTGAAGTCTACGACTACCGCACGACCAATCGCAACGTCTTGATCACGCCCGAAATCCGGGCGCGGCTCTATCACATGAAGCCCGGCCAGGTGGACGGCCGCCACAGCCACGACCTGGGTCACGAGGTCTTTCTGATCCTTGAAGGGCAGGCCGAGTTCAACATCAACGGGGTCAAAAAGGTGTTGGGGCCGGGGCAGATGTGCATTGCCCTGGCCGACGAGATCCACCAGGTGCGCAATATGCTGCCCGACAAAGAGACGGTCATGTATCTGTCGGTCACGCCGCACATCCATCCCACCCATACCCGGCGCCGGGACGATGACAGCAAAGCACCGCCGCACTTCAGCCCCAATGCCAACTATCACGCCGAGGATGACCTGAGCGTGCCCGTCGAGACGCTCATCGACCGTTTTGTCGAGGCCACGCAGATGGTGGCCGAGGCGGCGGCTGCCAGTGCGACGGTGCAGGCCGAAATGGCGGCTAAGCTAAAAGCTGCACGCACGAGCGGCGATACGGATGCGGCGACGGCTGCCCGGAACACCATGTGGGAGGCAGTCTACCAGCTCCACAAGGCGCTCTACGCCGCCGACCAGATCTGGAACGAGTTTACACCGCGCGCGGTCGAGGGATGACGAGTATGAAGCTGGCTGGGAAAGTGGCGCTGGTCACCGGCGCCGGGCGGGGATTGGGCCGCGCCTATGCGCTCCATCTGGCCCAACTGGGCGCCGATGTGGTCGTCAACGACATCGACCTCCAATCGGCGCGCGAATATGATGAGCAGTTGAACGCCGAAACGGTCATGGCCGAGATCGAAGCCCTAGGCCGCCGGGCGCTGGGCGTCCAGGCCGATGTGACCAACAAGGATGCGGTCGATGCCATGGTTGAGGAAGCGTTGAGCACCTTTGGCCGGCTCGACATTTTGGTCAACAACGCCGGCGGCAATTTGCGCGCCGAAGGCGCCGATGACTCCGCTTCTGGGACGCCACCCGAACGACTTCGATATATCTTGGACATCAACCTCACCAGTTGCATCCTCTGTTGCCAGGCGGCCAGCCGGCCCATGAAGGGGCAGCGCAGCGGCAAGATCGTCAATGTTGCCTCGCAAGCCGGTTTGTGGAGCGGGCGCAACGGTGGAGCCATGCCGTACAAGCTTGCCAAGGCCGGAGTAGCGCACTATACCCGCATCCTCGCCGCCGAGTTGGGACCCTACAATATCAACGTAAACGCCATTGCGCCCGGTTTTATCGCCTCATCGCGAACCGTACGCTTCTGGGATAAAGCTGGAACCCAGCTTACCGACCAGATCGCCCTCCGTCGTGTAGGAAATCCCCAAGAGGCGGCGCGTGTGGTTGAATTCTTGGTGACCGACCTCTCCGATTATGTGACCGGCCAGTGTATCCCCGTTTGTGGAGGCTACGTGGCCTGGTAACAGCGCCGCCGCTGCCCGCCCACAACGACGCAAGCCGGGCAACCCAGGCGGAAAGGATTGCGATGTTGAGCCAGCCTGTCAGCTACGATTGGAGCATCATCGAGGACGCGGAGTGGGAGCTAGCCGGGTTTGAAGCGACAGAAGCCGCTGGGCGCAACACGGCTGCCTTGAGCGAGCGGTGGGCGCTGCTCCAGCTTGCGCGCGGTCTGGTGTTGATCGTGGCAGCGTTGGCGCTGACTGGCGCGACCTTTGCCCCGGAGCCCGCCGAACGCACCTGGGCCTACGAGATGATCTTGCCCACGCTGCAACTGGAGACCAAAGCCTGGGCCACCCGCGATGAGGATCTGCTTGCTAGCCTGGTCGATGGTTATGTTCAGCCTCGCTTTCAGGACGAGTGGCGCGTGGGTTGGAACGCCGAGAACGAGGAGTACGCCCCGCGCAACACCACCCTGCTCAATGCTGAAGCGGTAAGCGACTTGATCCAGGTGCAAGTGAAGGTGGAACAGGTCAATCCGCAGTGGTGGATTTCAAGCCCTCATCGCGAAACGCGCTTTTATCGCCAGGTTGGCGCCGGTTGGGTGCGAACCGTCCCTACAGCGGAATTCTGGGGTGAGCAGCGGGTGCTAGAGACAAACCATCTCCGGTTTGAGTTCTATGACCACGATTTGCCTGCCGTTCTCGCTATGGTGGACCGGGTCGAGACCGCGTATGTGCAGGCGCATGCTTGGCTCGGCATCCCCGTACCCAAAGAGGAAGAGAAGATCACCTTTGCCATCCGGCCCGATCTGGTGCGTGGCTGGAGCGGTTCGGGTAACCGCCTGCATCTGACGACCCCGGCGCTTGCCAGGGTGCCGGCGGAGCTTTCAGATGCCGATTATCTGGCGCATCAGTTGATCAGCCGCGTGACGACCCGCACGTTCAACCGGCTCTTTACCGACTACGAACGCACCAACACTTACCAGTGGCGCACCATGTTGTGGGCGCTCAACGGCTGGGTGCGCAGCGAACTGGTTGGCCAACGTTCGCCCTGGCATCAACAGGCGGAGCTCCTCTTCGAGCGCGAGATGGCGAACAAACTCCCCTTGCGTCTCAGCGATATCGAAAACCGCTACCCTTCCTGGCGTGTGGACCAGCAGGGGATGATGCTAGATTACGTCAGGGCAGAATCGGTCGTGGTCTACACCATGAATGAACTGGGCCGCGACCGTCTGCGCGAGTTGGTGATGGCCTTCCACCAACACGGCTCATGGATCGGCCTGGTGACGGATCTGTTTGGTGTAACCGTGGCCGAATTTGAGGCGGGCTGGAACGACTATCTGACCGAACGGTACCAACGGGCGCCATGACGCATGAGGTCTCTTTTGAATGGCGAGTAGTCGAAGATGCCGACTGGCACAGTCTGCCTGCCGGCTTCGCTCCCGCAGAACCCGGTCACAGAACGAGCGGTGATCGTTGGCTTCTTGTCGCAGCGCTGCGCGCTGCTGTCATCCTCAGCATTGCATGGCTCATCCCAGGCGCCACTCATCAGGCCCCTCTAGAGACACTACCTCCTACAACCGGGTTGGCCGTCCTACCGGTGTTGGAACGTGAGGCGGCCGCATGGCAGAGCAATGATTTGGCACGCATCGAACCACTGCTTGCGCCGGAGGTGCGCTTTGAGTGGCGAAATGAATGGCGTACCCCCTTTACCCTGGCCACCGCCGCAGGTACAACGGTCGAAGAGACTGTCATCGCCCAGACGTCACACGGCGACATGGTTCAGGTTACGCTGCTGGTCCACGCCCCCACGCCGTGGACATTGAACGCTGTCACCTATCGCGAAACTCGCTATTATCGGCCGGGCGAACAGAGTTGGTTGCGGACCCTGCCCCCACCTAGCGACTGGGGTGAAGAACACACGCTCGAAACACCGCACCTGCGCTATCAGTTCCGCACGCGCGACACCGAGGCGGTGTTGGCGATCCTCGACCGGAACGAGTCGGTTTACCTCCTGCTCCACGAGTTGCTTGAACTCGACCCATCCCCTGAGCCAGAGAAATTGACCATTCGTATCGACCCCAGGCTCGTGAGCGGCTGGGCCTATTTTGGGCGCATCCAGCCGCTCACGTCTCCGGCGCTTGCCCGTGTGCCGCACGGGATGAGCGATGCCGACTATCTGGCTCACAGCATTGCCAACCGCGTCACCGGTTTGCTCCTCAATCAGCTTACCCTAGACGACAAGCGCGGGGAACAGGCAAAATGGCAACCGCTGGTCTGGGCCATCAACGGCTGGATGCGCACCGATCTCCAGGCGCGGCGCTCGCCCTGGCACCGCCGCGTCGAAACGATGCTCGACCGGAGGCGCGCCGAACTACTGCCCTTTCATCTGGCCGACATCCTGGATTCGCCTTTGCCCCGCCCCTATGAACAGCGTACGTTCATGCACCAGTATCTCCTCATCGAATCCCTGGTAGGGTATATCTTGACTGCCTACGGGCGCGACCAGTTGCCCGGTCTGCTGGCGGTTCTGCGCGACCACGGCTCGTGGCAGGTGGTGCCAGAGATGCTCTTGGGTATCGCGCCAGCCGAGTTCGAGGATGGCTGGAATCGTTTTGTCGCGACCCACTATCTGGGAATGCCGTAGTGTAGTGATCAGTGGTCAGTGGTCACTACACTAACGGCGGTATTCCGCCCGCAGATAGGGGAGCGGCGCCAGGACGCCCACCAGACAGAGCGCAAAGATGATGACCAGCAGGATGCGGCCAGCGATCGTCAACCCGGCAAACTCTTGTTGGAAGTAGCCGACCAGTAGTACCAGCGCTATCAATGTATTGGCCGTGATGATTGGGACCAACATCGAGAGGCCAATCTCTGGCTGGCTGGCGATGAGCAAAAAGAGCAGGCCAAGCGCCAGCAGCGCCGCTCCTGCCAGCCGCATTGGCCAGAGAGAGCCACCCTGGTAAAGCCCCCAGGCTGCCAGGGCGTGTCTGGAGAGGGTCAGCAACGCCAATCCCAAAGCCACGCCCACTGTGGAGCCATTGACACGTAGGGCAATCCGCAGGGGGCGGTAGTGGTCGCTGAGTGTATAGGCCATCGACAGCTTCCTATTCTATCGTGAGTCATTATCTATGCAGGTACAAGCGCTTTACTGGCGCCAGCGCATCACCGTACGTCTACTGTTGTTCGGAGCGATCCTGCTCGTCCTCTGGGCAGTAGAGGTGGCGGACTGGCTGCTGTGGCACTTTCCGCTCGACCAATATGGCATCCGCCCGCGCACGCTGATTGGGCTGCGTAATATCCTCTTTGCGCCGTGGCTCCA
>QEUW01000828.1 GCA_003577005.1 Chloroflexota bacterium
ATTGGACTTTTGACAACGTCGTCGAGAGCAGAGATGTAAAGATTTGCGAAAAAGAAAGAACTGCGCCAGAAGTAGTGCATGGACATCACTCGACACACTACCGACCTGGAGCAGTTCCGGTACAGATTGTACCAGAACTTTGACAATCGAGCCGACACGCTGATGGAACTGGTGGATGCGTTGTGCAGCTATCCGCAGGCAGACTCAGTGGTGGCGTATAGCCTGTCGTCCTTGTTTCGGCGCAGCTACTCCACCATCTCAAAGGCACTGAGCGAGATGAGGCTGGCGGAGATGGCGTTGCCCCATCTGCTCCTTCCACACCTGCCGCATCCACGGCAGCGTCCCTTCTGGCTGCTCTTGCTGGATGTGACGCCGCAACCGCGCCCCTATGCTCAGGTGGTGCCAGATCGAGGCCTGGTCTATGCGCCCACAGTGGTGAAGGGAAACCGGCCCGTGACCATCGGACATGAGTACGCCAGCGTAGCCCTGGGATTGGAGTCAGAAGCAGAGGTCTCCGCCAGTTGGGTCTTGCCTTTGCTGACGCAGCGAGTCGCCAGTGAGGCCGACAAAGAATTGGTGGGTGCGGCCCAGATCGATGCTTTGCTGACCGATCCGAGCCTACCATTTGGGCAGGAGTTCTGCGTGGAGGTGGGCGATACCAGCTACAGCAAACCGGCGTATCTGCAAGCGCATCGCCGCCATCCGAACCTCGTCACCATTGCTCGCGTGCGCAGCAACCGCACCTTCTATCATCCAGCTGGGCCACAAGAGCGTGCGCCCGTGTGTGCCGGTCATCCCACCTGGTACGGCGAGCCGTTCTCGCTAGCGGACCCTGCGACGTGGACGACGCCTGACGAGGAGGTGACCCTGTGGGAAACCAGTCGCCGGGGCAAACGCCAGCGGGTCGAGCTCCAAGCATGGCATAATCTGCTGATGCGGGGCAAGCAGAAGCCCCAGCGCTTACCCATGCACACCTACCCATTCACGCTGGTGCGCATCGTGCGCTACGACGAGGAGGGCAACCCACTCTACAAGCGCCCCCTATGGTTGCTGGTCATGGGCGACAGACGAGACGAGTTGACGTTGATGCACAGCTATCACGCCTACGCTGAACGCTTTGATCTGGAGCACTTTTTTCGCTTTGGCAAGCAGAAGCTCTCGATGGCAGCCTTTCAGACGCCGGATCTCCAGCCCGAAGAGAACTGGTGGCAACTGACACATATCGCCTATGCTCAACTCTGGATGGCTCGCCACGTGGCCGAGGCTTTACCCCGGCCCTGGGAGCGCAACTTGCCCGTCATCAAGCAACGCCGCCTCTCGCCAACTTTGGCGCAGCGGGACTTTGGACGCATTGTTCAGCAGTTGGGGACGCCGGCCCAGCCGCCCAAACCCAGAGGTATTGCTCCAGGACGGCGTAAGGGCGCAAAATTGCCTAAACGACCCTACCAACCTGTCGTCGTCAAGCGTCAGCATGCCGCCAAAGCCGCCTAATCTCGGCTCGATTGTTCATTTGTCAAGGTACTGACTCATCGCATCACTCGTTGAGATACTTTCATTTTGTCAAAAGTCGAA
>QEUW01000829.1 GCA_003577005.1 Chloroflexota bacterium
TGGCTGTCCGCCACCATGGGTATTCCCTGCTGAGTACAGCGGGCGATGACTTCATCGACGAATGGCTGGGGCAAGCAACCATAGTTGGAATCCGAAAACACCAGCAAATCGGCTTCCTCAAGCGCCAACGCCAACTGATCGAGCATTGCGGTCATCAACTGGTGGCTGATATCGTGCTGTCGCAAATGGCTGACGCGCAGCAGCGTCTTGCCACGGGCACGGTAGCGCTGCTTCAATGTGGTCGGCCGGCTGTCGTCCTTCACAAGGCAAGCATCCACCCCGTGCTTGCGAAGCGTTTGCAAGGCATAGGAGGCAGCTTGGTCCTCGCCGACCACCCCGAAATACTTGACCTGTGCCCCGAGTCCCCGCGCATGCGCCGCAACGATTCCCGCCCCGCCGACGAACAAGTCGCGTTTGATGGGCGTAACCACAATTGTGGGATCTTCCTGAGACATCCCCAGTGGGTCACAGGTCACATACTCATCGACAATGAGATCGCCCAATACCACAACCCGCAGGTTCGCAAAGCGGCCAATCAGATCAATGAGTCCCCGCTCATTGAAATTGTGGCGCGCCGGAAAATCTGCTGGTTTGCGAATGGTAGACAGATTCGTCTCGCGCAGTTCTTGCTGGAGAAGGTCCATTGACGAGAAGCGCACCTCGCCAGAACTGAAGAGCAGCTTGCCGCCATAGCTCTCCACCACTTGCTGCTCCGGATTGAAATGCGCCTCGTGCTCTTTCCCCTTGACCACCAAATCCGGCTTCAGGGTCGCGACGAACTCTTCGGGCGAAACGGGAAGGAGGAAGGCGTAATCCACGGCACTGATGGCCCTCACGCCCTCCAGGCGCAAGGCTTCGGGTATCAATGTTCCAGGGGCAGAATCTTCGGTAACGCCGACTACCAGAAAGTCACCGCACTCTGCCGCAAAATTCAACAGCCGCAGGTGTCCAGGGTGAATGACATTGAAATTGCCGGAGACAAAAACGATTTTCTCTGCCTCGCCTGCCTGCGCCAAAATCTCTGAAACAATCGATTCGAGCTGATCTGCAATCTCAATCTCTGAAGCCATGCTTTGATACCTTTTCTGGCATTGTTTCTAAAATTCAACCGACCGCTGGACGAATCCGGTTACCAATCGATCTCAACGACCCCACCTCTGCGCGCGAATCACAACCGTGCTGCAATTCCGGACGACCTGTTGGCTGGGCCCTCTCAGGCTGAAGCGGACGTTGCACGCCAGCGTGCTCAAGAGGACATACAGCATGCCAAGCCCCATGGCAGGAATGCCCCACGCAAGCGCAATGGGTCCAAAGCGTCGATAATGGTTGGCGAGTTTATCGACAATCCGCCGATAAAGCTTTCGGTTGAAATGCATCAACGCTCCACCCACCGCCCGTGTTGAAAGCGTTTCCAGCCTGTTTCCAAAAATATCTCCGAGCCCGAATACGAGCCGACGGACGTGCGCATCACTGGCCTCGCTCGCACTCAGTCTCAAAACAATATTGAGTGTTCCCCTGGGGCTCATTGCCGCAAGGCAATACTCAATTTTTCTCCGCATTGCCTCGATGTC